>DASRSG010000001.1:0-9116 GCA_035656595.1 Jatrophihabitantaceae bacterium
GACCGCCGAGACGACCGCGACGGGACGATCGGAGCCGGACAATCGCCGCTACGGGTTGCACGTGTGGCTGTGCAGCCGCGACCGGGCCTGGCGGATGGATGGCATTTACGGGCAGTTCGGGATCATGCTGCCCGAGCAGCGTGCGTGCGTGAGCGTGACGGCGCACTACCTGGGACCGACCACCGAGATCCTCGACGCGCTGTGGGAGCACGTCGTGCCCGCGCTGGGCTGATGTTGCTTCGGTGCTGGCAGCCACCTGGGGGCTTGGCACGGACGATTGCTCAATCACTAAGGTGACTCGCATGCGGCTGGCCCGATCCGGTGCACCTGGACAAGAACGGCCCATCGTGGCCGGCGACGACGATGTCTGGCGCGATCTGAGTCCGATCACGCACGACATCACCGGCGCCTTTTTCAGCGACGGCCTCGCCGCCGCGCGGGACGCACTGGCCGACCTCGCGCCGGTTGGCGACATCACCCGGTTCGGCCCGCCGCTCACCGGCATCGGCAAGATCGCCTGCATCGGGTTGAACTACCGCGATCACGCGGCCGAGACCGGGGCGGCCATCCCGGCCGAACCGATCGTGTTCCTGAAGACGCCTGACACGGTCAACGGTCCCGACGACGACGTCCTGATCCCGCGCACCTCCGCCAAGACGGATTGGGAGGTCGAGCTGGCTGTCGTGATCGGGGCCGAGGCGCGCTATCTGGGATCACCAGCCGATGCTGCAGCGTGCATCGCCGGCTATGCGATCAGCAACGACGTGTCGGAACGGGCGTTCCAGATCGAGCGCGGCGGCCAGTGGGACAAGGGCAAGAACTGTGAGACGTTCAACCCGCTCGGTCCGTGGGTGCGCACCGCCGACGAGGTGCCTGATCCGCAGGCGCTCGGCATGCGCCTGTGGGTGAACGGCGAGCTACGGCAAGACGGCAACAGTTCGAACATGATCTTCGGCATCGATCATCTGGTCTGGTACCTCAGCCAGTTCATGGTGTTGCGGCCCGGCGATGTCATCGACACCGGCACGCCCGCCGGCGTAGCGATGGGCCGCGCGGACACGCCGTACCTGAGGGACGGCGACGTAGTTGAGCTGGAGATCGATGGGCTCGGCCGCCAGCGTCAAGCCTTCCGGCAGGCCTGAGATGGGCGACCTCGACGGCATGCGCGCGCTCGTCACCGGCGGCGCATCAGGAATCGGCCTGGCGACCGCCCAACGGCTGGCCGCGGGCGGGGCCAGCGTCGCGATTCTGGATCTTGCCGAGCACGGCCCCGACGATTTCGTGTACGTGCGGGCCGACGTCACCGACGACGCGGCCGTCCGCACGGCGGTCGAGTCCGCGGTCGGCAAGCTCGGCGGCCTCGACGTACTGATCAACAACGCCGGCATCGGCGCGCAGGGCGGCATCGAGGCAAATTCTGACGACGAGTGGCATCGCGTGCTGGACGTGAACGTGCTCGGCCTGGTGCGGGTGACCCGAGCCGCCCTGCCCGCGCTGCGCCGGTCGAGCCACGCCGCGATCGTGAACACCTGCTCGATCGTCGCCACCGCCGGACTGCCGAACCGTGTCGTGTACTCGGCCAGCAAGGGCGCCGTGCTGTCGTTGACGCTGGCCATGGCAGCCGACCTGATCGGCGAGGGAATCCGCGTCAACGCGGTCAACCCGGGAACAGCAGACACGCCATGGGTCGGCCGGCTGCTCGACAGCGCCGACGACCCGGTGGCCGAGCGGGCCGCGCTCGAAGCGCGCCAACCACACGGGCGGCTCGTCTCTGCAGATGAAGTGGCCGCAGCGATAGCCTATCTGGCCGCGCCGGCGTCCGGTTCCACGACCGGCACCTGGCTGGCCGTCGACGGTGGGATGTCCGGGCTGCGCCTTCGTCCGAGGAGCTGACGATGGGGCGCAACGCGTGCGTCGTCATCGGTGCAGGGGCCGCCGGCCTGGCCGTGAGCAGTGCGCTCGCTGAGGCCGGCGTGGAACATGTCGTGCTCGAACGCGAAGACGTCGCGGACACCTGGCAGCGCCAACGGTGGGACGCGTTCCGGCTGAACACGCCGGGGTGGATGAACACCATGCTCGGACCGGTCGCGCCCGACTCGTTCTCCACCCGCGACGAGGTGGTGCGACTGCTCTGCGAGCGCGCCGCCGCACTACCGGTGCGTTCCCACACTCCGGTCCTTGCGCTCGAGCACGACGGATCGAGTTTCGTCGTGCGAACGCCGGGGGCGCGGATCGACGCGGCGACTGTCGTGCTCGCGACCGGCTTGCAGAACGTCACGCGAATGCCTGCCCAACACGCCCGCTTCCCGACGCGGCTGCGGCACCTGCACACCGCCGACTATGCGAACGCGGCGGCCCTCGACGACGGCGCGGTGCTCGTGGTGGGCAGCGGTCAATCCGGCTGCCAGATCGCAGAGGATCTGGTTCTTGCCGGACGGCGGGTGTACCTGGCGACGAGCAAGGTCGGCCGCTATCCCTGGATGTATCGCGGGCGAGAGCTGATCGGTTGGCTCGTCGATTGCGGCCACTGGAATCAGCAGCCGGCCGACCTGGCCGACCCCCGCGAGGCTCGCGCGGCCATCGCGGTCGTCGGCTCGGGCGGGCGCAGCCTCGATCTGCCTCTGCTCGCCGGCCTCGGGGTGACCCTGCTCGGGCGCCTCGATTCCGTGCGCGGCGAACGGGCTAACTTCACCGGGTCGGTGCTCGACCACATCGTCTACGCAGACACCGTCGCGGCGATGCTGGCAGCCAAGGCTGACTCGTACATCGCAGCGCAGGGCATCAGCGCGCCCGACCCGGAACCGGCACCGGGCGCCAATTCGTGCCAACCGGAGTCGATCACCGAACTGGATCTCGCCGGCGCAGGCGTCACCAGCGTGATCTGGGCTACCGGCTTCAGCGGAGATCTGTCGTGGGTGCACCTCCCGATCCTCGATGCGGACGGGCATCTGAAACACGCCGGCTGCGCGGCCCCGGTACCCGGGCTGTGGTACATCGGATTTCCCTGGCTCACCCGCAGGCAATCCGGGATCCTGCACGGGCTGCCCACCGACGCCGGCGAGGTTGTCACCGCTGTGCTGCGCCATCTCAGTGTCGCGATCTGAGACCTTAGAGCCGCGGGTCGATGTGCACCTTGGGACCGGCCAGCGCCGAGTCGGGTCGCCAGCCAGCAAGGATGTCGCCAACGCGGTCGAGCGCGACGGTGGCCGCGACAAGCGGGCGCGGATCGACCTGGCCCGCGGCGTAGCGCTCGATGGCGCCGGCGAGTCCTTGCGACCCGGCGAGGATCCCGATCGCGGTGACGTCCTTGAGCGCGACGGTACGGGTGTCGATAAAGCTGGGGCTACCGGCCAGCCCGATGTAGACCACGCGCCCGCCGGGCTCTACCAGGTCGAGTGCGAGCGCGGGAAGCGTGGCGGCATTGGACGCGTCGATCACTGCATCCCACCGCAAGGCCGGTAGCTCGGTCGGCAGCCACGCCTCGGTGAATCCGAGAGAGCGGGTGAGGGCGAGGCTTTCTGGCGTGCGGCCCATGAGATGCACCTCGACACCGTCGCCGCGCGCGAACTGTGCCGCCAGCAGACCGATCGTCCCATTGCCCAAGATCAGCACCCGATCACCGGTGGACAGGCCGGCCGCCCACACCGAGCGCAGCGCGTTTCCGCCGGGTTCGACCATCGCCGCGGCAGCGTCGTCGACGCTGTCAGGCACTGCAAGCAGCGCGATTGCGGGTACGGCGAGTCTTTCTGCAAGCGCGCCGGGGAACCCGCCGCGGATGCCGATCTCGAACCGGTCGGCGCAGACATTGTGCCGCCCGCCGCGGCATCGATCGCAGCGCCCGCAGCCGATCATGGTGTCGCCGGTGACCCGGCGGCCGAGCCAGGTCTCGTCGACGCCCTCGCCGATTGCGCTCACGACACCGCACCACTCGTGGCCGAGCCGCATCGGGTAGCTCGCGTGCCCCTGGTGCAGGTAGGCCATCTCGCCGGTCCAGAACTCGACGTCCGTGCCGCACACGCCGACCCGGTGCACGTCGACGACAACCTGGCCGGAGCCGGCGATCGGATCGGCAACTTCCCGGACGCTGCCTTCCTGCGGCGCGCTGACGACGAATGCCTTCATGGTGGCCCGATAATGGCACGCGATCGGGTCATGGGCAGTCGTCGTACGCTCCGAGGCGTGACTGAGCAACGCAGCGCGCAGTGGTACGCCGGAACCGACCGCAACGCCTACATCCATCGCGCATGGATGCGACGCGGCCTGCCGGCACACGCCTTCGACGGCCGCCCGCACATCGCGATCGCCAACACGGCATCGGATCTCACCCCGTGCAACGCGCACTTCGACGAGGTCGCCGAGAGCGTCAAGCAGGGCGTCTACGAGGCGGGCGGCATCCCGCTGAACCTGCCCGTGGTGTCGCTCGGCGAGACACTCGTGCGGCCCACCGCGATGTTGTGGCGCAACATGGCCGCGATGGCCACCGAGGAGATGCTGCGGGCCAACCCGATCGACGGCGTGGTGCTGCTCGGTGGATGTGACAAGACCATCCCGGCGCTGCTGATGGCCGCGGCGTCGGTCGACCTGCCGGCGGTGGTCATCCCGGGTGGGCCGATGCTGACGGGCACCTTCCGCGGCCAGGCACTGGGCTGCGGCACCGATGTGTGGCGGCTGTCGGAAGAGGTGCGCGGCGGCACGCTTTCCGAGGAGCAGTTCATCAAGTCCGAATCGTCGATGATCCGCAGTCGCGGGCACTGCAACACGATGGGGACGGCCTCGACCATGGGCTTGCTCGCGGAAGCGCTCGGCATGGTGTTGCCTGGCCTGGCCGGCACCCCGGCCGCCGACAGCCGGCTGCTCGAGAGCGCGCACGCGACCGGCCGGCTCGCGGTCGAGATGGTCGGCGCGCAGCGCACACCCTCGACCGTGCTGTCGCGCGGCTCGTTCCTGAACGCGATCGTCGCGCTCGCCGCGCTCGGCGGTTCGACCAACGCGGTCGTGCACCTGCTCGCGATCGCTGGGCGGCTCGGCGTCGAGCTCACCCAGGACGATTTCGACACGACAGGTTCCGACGTCCCCTTGCTGGTTGATCTGCAACCGGCCGGCCGCTTCCTGATGGAGGATTTCTTCCGGGCCGGTGGGCTGCACGCCGTGCTGCGCGAAGTGCAGGACCTGCTTGATCCGACGGCCCGCACTGTCACCGGCAAGCCGCTCGTCGACTATCTCGGCGACGCCGAGATCTGGGACGGCGAGGTGATCCGCGCGCGAGCCAAGCCGCTGCAACCGCACGCGGGAATCGCAGTTCTGTACGGCAACCTGGCTCCCGACGGCGCTGTCATCAAACCCGCTGCTGCGTCAACGCATCTGATCAAACATCGCGGACGGGCGGTGGTGTTCGACTCGATCGAGGACATGCATGCCCGCATCGACGACCCAGATCTTGACGTCGACGCCGATTCGGTTCTCGTCCTGCGTGGTTGCGGGCCGAGGGGGTACCCCGGCATGCCCGAGGTCGCGAACATGCCACTGCCAGCCAAACTGCTGCAGCAAGGCGTTCGAGACATGGTGCGGATCTGTGACGGACGGATGAGCGGCACTGCCTACGGCACCGTTGTGCTGCACGTTTGTCCCGAGGCGGCCGCCGGCGGCCCGCTCGGACTTGTTCGAACCGGCGACATGATCACGCTCGACGTGGCGAAGAGGCGTCTCGACCTCGACGTGGGGGCTGATGAGCTCACCGTGCGAGGGCCGAATGAAGCGACTGTCGCTGGGTATGCCAAACCGGCCCGCGGATGGGAGCAGCTCTACGTGCAGACGGTGCAACAAGCCAATACCGGCGCCGATCTCGACTTCCTGCTCGGGGCGACCGGCGCCGAGGTCTCGCGCGAATCGCACTGAGCGATCAAGGCACTGCCACTGCGATCACATCCAGCTTCAGCCAGCGGCCGGCGAGGCCCTTGCCGGCCGTGATGCCGTGTGCGTACCGGTCGACGGTGGCGCTCGCTCGAACCGACAGCTCGGCGCCGGTCTCCTCGACTGCGACGACGGTGACGTCGATGCTTCCGTGAGCGGTGAGAGTTCCGGACGCGACCCACGCCCCGTCGTCGAGCCGGAGGTTGTCAGCAGCGAAGTCGATGTCGGGGTAGCGGGACGAGTCGAGACAGGTAGCGTCGTTCGTCATCGGGTTGATCAACAAATCTCACCGAGAAGCGGTGCAGGCGGCGATCAGTTACCGATCATGCGGGTGCGCCGCCGTCCGGGCAGGTCATTGCGCCGGCGGCAAGCCCGCGCGAGGATGCGTGGACTTGCCTGGGGCGTCAGGAACGCCCCGCAGTCGTATTGGGGGGAATCGTGCCGAACGTGCAGCGCCGACGAGCCAGGGCCGTTCGACTGACGGCGGCGGCGGCCGCGCTGTTCGTCACGTCGGGCGCCGCAGTCGCGCTCTCGACCGGCGCCGCTTCGTTACCGCCGGGGCCGGTCGCGACGCACACCGCGCCGATGATGCTTCGGCAGCCAGCTACCAAACCGGCGCATGCCACCGTCGCCCCGGGCTACTCTCGTACCAGGATCGTGGTGAAGCTGGCCGAGGGCTCGGCCGTGACCTTGCGCGGGCAACGGATGCTCACTTCGAGATCGGCCGACACGATCGGCTTCGACAGCGCGCTCGCGCGCGTCCCCGGGGCGGCGCTGACCCCGCTGTTCAGCACGGCACCGTCGGTGCTCCGGCGGCAGACCCGCGCGCTCGAAGCGAAATCGCATCGAGAGCTGGCCGATCTGAGCCTGTACTACCGCGTCACCGTCCCGCGCGGTACGCACCTCGCGGCGTTCATCGATTCGCTCAACGCGCTGCCGATTGTTGAAATCGCCGAGGCGGAACCGTTGCCCCGTCCCGTACCGGCGTCGCCGAACCTGGAGCCGGATCAGGGTTATCGCACCGCGGCACCCAACGGCATCGACGCCGATTTCGCGGCAACCGTCGCGGGCGGCACCGGGGCCAACGTGACCATCGCCGATGTCGAGTACTCGTGGAACAAGGCGCACGAAGACCTGAGCAAGGCGAGTGCGCCCGGCGCGACTCTCGCTAACGGAACACCGGTGGATCCGTTCCATGACAACAACCACGGCACCGCCGTGATCGGCGAGATGATCGCTGACGACAACAGCAGCGGCGTCACCGGTCTAGTGCCAGACGCGACCCTGCGCATGGTGAATGCCGACAACACCTCGGGTTACGACCTCGCAAACGCGATCGACCTCGCCCGGCAGAACCTTTCGCCGGGCGACGTCATCTTGATCGAGCAACAGATCGCCGGTCCGGGCGGCAATTGCGGCGAGGACCAGGTCGGCTGTGTTCCGGTCGAGTGGTTCCAGGCGTACTACGACGCGATCATGGCCGCGACGGCGAAGGGGATCATCGTCGTCGAGACAGCCGGAAACGGGTCGCAGAACCTCAACAACGCGATGTACGGGCGTCCGTTCCCGCAGGGGCGTCCGGACTCCGGCGCGATCCTCGTCGGCGCCGCAAACGCGCCCGACTGCTCGACCTATGCGGGGGATCAACACTCGCGCCTGTTCTTCTCGAACTACGGCTCGCGCGTGAACGTGCAAGGCTGGGGCGAATGCGTGGTCACGACCGGTTACGGCGATGACTTCGGCTCGGGAAACGCCGCGTACACCAACTCGTTCTCCGGAACGTCGAGTGCCGGACCGATGGTCGCGTCGGCCGCGGCCGCGGTGTCGAGCGCCTACCAGCAGAGCATGGGGACGTACTTGGATTCGACACAGGTACGTCAGATCCTGACCTCGACGGGCACGCCGCAGGCAGGATCGGAACACATTGGCCCGTTACCCGATCTGTCGGCCGCCCTCACCGACGCACCACCACCGAATGACGACTTCGCCCAGGCCACCGTCTTGACCGGCGAGTCGGTGACCCGCTCCGACGACACCAACGTGCTGGCCACCAGGGAACCCGGCGAGCCCAAGCACGACGGTGTCCGCGGCGGGGCTTCTGTCTGGTACCGGTGGACCGCGCCAGCGACCGGCACCGCTCGGATCAACACGGCCGGCTCTGATTTCAACACCGTGCTCGCCGTCTATCGGGGCACCGCGGTCAACGCCCTGACCGACGTGACGGCGAACAACGATGCGCCCGGCGATGTGCACACCAGCGCTGTTGCCTTCCACGTGAAGACCGGCACCACGTACCAGATCACGGTCGACGGTTACGCCAAGAACACGACGATCCCGCCGGATGGTGGCGTTGTGCATTTGCGCCTCGCAGAGACCGTCCCGCCCAAGGTCACCGCGCTGCAACCCGCCTTCGGCCCGGTGGGTATGTACGTGACGATCGTCGGCACCGGCTTGTCCGGCCTGACATCGGTGAAGTTCGGATCGGTAGCCGCCACCTTCACCCAGGTATCGGCCACGGAGATCATCGCCGCCGTACCGGCCGGCGCCACCGATCACGCGATCACCCTGGCACGGGGGAGTTCGTCGGGAACGAGCGCTTCGGCGTTCGATGTGACGAACGGAAAGGTCGTCACGGCAACGGGCGGTGCGTTCACGCCGCAGAAGGTGACGATCAAGGTCGGCCAGGTGGTCGGCTTCGACAACAAGGACACCGCGGCGCACTCGGTCGTCGACGCTTTGTCGCTCGGAACCGGCGCGTCGCCGAGCTTCGATTCTGGTGCGTTGACCCGCCGCGGCTCATTCGCGCTACGGCGGCAAACGGCAGGCCGCTTCGATTACGCCTCTGATCAAGGGGAGAGCACGGCGATGTCGGGAATTATCGACGTGCTGCCCAGCGTGTCGAAGACACACGGTGGCACGTCGACGTCGTTCCATCTCGTATGGGCAACCCACCGACCGGCCGGGTGCACTTTCGACGTGCTCGTCGCGCACCGCTCGCCGAAGGGGTCATACGGGTCGTACAAGCCATTCCTGCAGTCGACCACGGCGAAGTCGACACACTTCGTCGCGAATCACGGGCGCGGCAATTATGCCTTCATCGCTCGGCTCGTGCGGACGGCGACGGGCCGCACATCGGGGTACTCGGGAGCGCGCGTCATCACCGTCAGCTGAACCGTCCGGGCAGCAAATCGTTCGACTACCAGGCA
>DASRSG010000002.1:0-16876 GCA_035656595.1 Jatrophihabitantaceae bacterium
TACGCTTGTGAATCCTTTCACGAGCCTACTCGCGATTCAAGAAAAATCGAGAGCTATCCAACCGCTTTTCTTAGTCGGCCGACAGGTCCGGCCGACCTTCGCAACGGGTGTGTCCCGGGTTCCTTGTCCAAGCGTTGCGGAATCCGGGCCAACCGGCAAGTGGCAATTGGCCGATCGAGGATCTCCTTATGGTCGCTTGGTCACAACGAAGCCCACCGTACGCGGGGTCCGCTGGGGGAGTCGACCCCCAAATCGGGTTAATCAGATCAGATCAGCACATTGATCGCACGCGCCGCGGAAGTAAACACAAGTTTTTCGCGCAGGCCGACGAAGTCGCCGTCCACCTGTACCGGCAGCGGCTCGTCAGCGAGCACCGTCAGCGCGTCCAGATCGTGGGCGAGGAAGGCGCCGCGGCGACCGATGTGCGGTCGGTTGCCAGACAACCGAGCCAGGCTGAACAGCATGCCGGCGGTGCTCATCCGGCGCCGCGCGTACAGCGCCAGCCCGGTCTCGAAACTCGCCTCTGGGGTGGGTCGCAGCGGCCGGTCCCCGACGTAGGTCCATGGGTCGGTGTTGGCCACGATGGTGAAGTAGATATCGTCCAGGCGGGTGCCGTCGGGCAGTTCGACGTGCAGGCGGGGGTGGCGTCGATCACTGCCGAAGAACTCGCGCACGCCAACGCGGGTGTAGAGCACGTGCGTGGACCGCTTGCCGCGGCGTCGGTGCTTTTCGACACCCTCGACGATCGCCGCGTCGAAGCCGATACCGGCGGCGAAGACGAACCACCGGTCGTCGGCGCCGGAGTTGACGCAGCCGAGGCTGACCGGCAGCCGCGATCCGGTGCGCAGCGCCTCGAGCACGACGCCGGTCGCCTCGATCGGGGTGTCGGGCAGGTGCAGTGCCCGTGCGAAGACGTTGGTCGAGCCGGCCGGGACGATGCCCAGGGCCGGAACCTTGTCGTGCAGCCCGTCGGTCAACAGGCCGTTGACAACCTCGTTGACGGTTCCGTCGCCGCCCAAGGCCACCACCGCGTCGGTGCCGTTGCGCATCGCCCGACATGCCAGCGCGGCAGCGTGTCCCCGGTTGGCCGTCTCGGCCAGTTCCAGCTCGGCTTCGCTGCCCAGCGAATGGATGAGCACGTCCCGCTCGCGCGCGGTCGTCGCCGTCGCGCGCGGGTTGGAGACGACGAGGACGCGCACGGCCGGAAGGATAACCCGTCGGTAAGTTAGAGACGTGAGGTCGACCGTCGAGCACGCCACTGACGCGGACAGCGTGCCGGGCCCGCTGCGCGTCGCCGTGGCGCTGATCCTGATCGAGAGCGCTGCTCTGGTCGGGGCGGCCGGCTTCCTCACCTACGCGACAATCGTCGGCCGTCCCAGTGAGGTGGCGCGCGCACTGATCGGCGCGTTGGTCGCGCTGATCGGCGCCGCCGCCCTCGCGGCGGGGGCACGCGGGCTGTGGCATCTTCGGCCCGCCGCGCGCTCACCGATCGTGGTGATCCAGCTGCTGGCGCTGCCGGTGTCCTACAGCCTCGGCTTCCAGGCCGGCCGGATCTGGTACGGCGGCCCGATTATGGCGATCGCCCTGGCCGTGCTTTTCCTGCTGTTCACACCGCCGGTGCGCGAGGCACTCGACCGGCGCTAGCCGGCACTTGTCGTCCGGGCCTTTACTGCTCGGGCGCGCCGAGGCTGGCGCGCAGCTTCTTCAGACCGCGCGCGACCAGTCGCGAGACCTGCATCTGCGACACCCCGACCAGCGCGGCGATCTCGGTCTGCGTCTTGTTCGCCACGAACCGCAGTAGCAAGATCTCGCGCTCGGCCTCGGGCAGCTGCGCGATCACGTCGCGCAGCAACGCGCGCTGCTCGACCTGCTCGAAGCCCTCATCGATCACGCCGAGCATCGGATGCTCCGGCACGGTCTCGCCGGGCGGGGCCAGCACGTCCAGCGGCACGCCCGAGTACGCGCGCGCGGCGTCGAGCGCTTCGATGACGGCATCCTCTGGGGCGTCGATGCGCGCCGAGAGTTCCTTGACCGTCGGTGCCCGGCCCAGTTCCTGGGACAGGTCGGCGCGCGCGGCGTTCAGTGTCGTCTGCAGTTCCTGCGCCCGGCGCGGGACGTGGATGAGCCAACCGGTGTCGCGGAAGTGCCGCTTGAGCTCGCCCAGGATGGTCGGCGTGGCGTAGGTCGAGAACTCCAGCCCACGCTCGGGGTCGAAGCGGTCGATGGCCTTGATCAGGCCGATCGAGCCGACCTGCACGAGGTCGTTCATCGGCTCGTTGCGGCCAGAGAAACGGCGCGCGAGGTACACGACGAGCGGCATGTGCAACTCGACGAGCTGGTCACGCAGCCGCTTGCGGCGCGAGTCATCTTCGGGCAACGAGTGCAGCTCGCCCAGCAGCTGGGACGCAGACGGCCCGTCGCGTTCCTCGCGGTTGGCTCGCGTCACGCCGACGCGCCCTCTCGCCGCTTCAAGACCGTGATCGAGAGATGCTCGCCGTCGCCCGCGACGTTTACCTCTGACGCGAGGGCGGACAGCACGCTCCACGCGAAGCCGCTGCGGTCCGGGCTGGCCTCTGACGCGTCGGGGGACTCGACCGTCGTCGTCACCGCGAGCCGACCGGTGGCGAGTTCGAACCGAGCGTGCATCGCAGAGCCGGGCTGGGCGTGCGGCAGCAGCAGCGCACACGCCTCATCCACGGCCAGGCGCAGATCCTCGATGTCGTCGACGGTGAGGTCGCAACGTGCTGCGAGGCTCGCTGCGGTCAGGCGCAGCGTGGCGATGTACGCGCCGTCAGCGGGAATCCGGACATCGACGACATCGCCAGCTGGCCCATCATCGGCTGGGTTCATGCAATCTCCTCGGACGTTGCGGGGTTCGGTCGGTTCCAGCTGGCGATCACTGGAACGCCCTTCTCAGCACCAAGCACACACGGCGCGGCCTCGGAGAGCAAGAAATGCGCCCCGGCCCGCACGGGCAATCCGATCCAACGTACGCCCAGTACCCGGCTGATGTGGCCATGCGCGACGAGGACGACCGGCCCGCGTTCCAGCGCTTCAGCCGCACGGGTCAGCACTCGGTCGGTGCGCTCTCGCACATCCGCGGCCTGCTCGCCGTTCCGCGTGCCATTCGAGAAGATCGTCCAGCCCGGAACGTCGCGTTGGATCTCCGCGCTGGTCAGACCCTCGTAGTCGCCGTAATCCCATTCGGCCAGGTCATCGTCGATCGCATCGATGTGCAGTCCGGCCAGTTCGGCGGTGCGCCGCGCGCGCTCGCGCGGGCTGCACAGCACGACTGCAGGACGAACGCGCTGCATCAGCGGTGCCAGCGCGCGGGCCTCTTCCTCGCCGCGCTCGGTCAGCGCGATATCGGTGCGTCCGGTGTGCTTGCCGTCGCGGCTCCACTCGGTCTGCCCGTGCCTGATCAGCCAGAGCTGCGCGCCGTCCTCGACGTTGTCGGGCATCACGAAGGCCGGCCCCTCATCGGAGCCGGCCTTCGTCGCGTTTGGTGAACTCACTCGCGCTGAACTACTTCTTGGTCTCCCAGAAGATCTTGTCGATCTCGGCGATGGAGTCGAGCAGAGCCTGTCCCTCGGCCGGGTCTACCTTGCCCTTGCCGCCGGCTGCACCGGCCTGCTTGGTGGCCTTGTTGAACAGCTCGTGCAGCTGCGGGTACTTCTCGAAGTGGTCGGGCTTGAAGTAGTCGGTCCACAGCACCCACAGGTGGTGCTTGACGAGTTCGGCGCGCTGCTCCTTGATGATCAGGGCGCGGGTGCGGAACACCGGGTCGTCGTTGTCTTGGTACTTCTCCATGATCGCCTTGACCGACTCGGCCTCGATGCGGGCCTGCGCGGGGTCATAGACACCGCAGGGCAGGTCGCAGTGCGCGTACGCGGTTGCGGTCGGATGGAAGAGACGCATGCCTGGAACCTCTCTGTCGAAAGATTTTTGTAGGGCGGGGCTGTCCTTCGATCGACCCTACTCCGGCGCATCTGACCAGCGGAGGGCAGCATTCAACAGGTGCGGCGCGCAATGTTTCCCTGGCAGCGGGTCCGGGTGTCGGGTCCGTCCATGGTCCCGACCCTGCGTGACGGCGACGTCGTGATCGTGCGTCACGGGGCGCGGATCACCAGCGGTGATGTCGTGCTGGCCACGTTTCGCTCGATGCCCGAGCGGCTCGTCCTCAAGCGTGCGGTGCGCCAGGAGGACGGTGGGTGGTGGCTCGCCTCCGACAACGAGCACGCCGGCGGGGACAGCGCATCACACGGCGTCGCCGACGTGCATGCGCGGGTGACCTGGCGGGGGCGTGGTTGCCGTCCCCACCGCCTCTGATCACAGCATCTGCCGCCGATGATCAACAGGCCCGGACCGTCCTTATCGCACGGTCCGGGCCTGGTGATGAACCGAGGTCAGAAGGAGCCGACTCCGTTCGGCGTACCGAGGCCGGTCGGGCCGTCCCACCCGGGACCGGACGTGCACCACACCGACGGCGAGCAGCTGCCGTTCGATCCGCTCGTCACGTCGTTGAGGCCTCCGGAGTTCTGCCAGGTGTACTGCGCGGCGTAGCTCGAGTTGACCCCGCCCATCGCGTAGACGCTCGCGATGATGGGCGACGATGCGCTCGTGCCGCCGTAGACCTGCCAACCGGACTGTCCTTCGTAGGGCGTCGAGTCGTAGACGGCCACGCCGGTGGACGGATCGGCGACCGCCGAGACGTCGGCGTTGGCCTTGCCGCTGCACTGCGTCGCGGAAGTCTGCCAGGAAGGCTTCGCGTTCAACGTCGAGCAGCCACTGCCCGCGCCGCTCCACGCCGACTCTGACCAGCCGCGCGCACTGCCGTCCTGCACCAGACTCGTGCCGCCTACCGCGACCACGGTGTCGAAGCTCGCCGGTGACTCGACGCCGTACCCACCGTCACCGGTCGACGCGGTGATCGCGATGCCGGGATGGTCGTAGTCAGACGATGCGCCGCTGTCGCCGCCGCCGTAGCTGTTGCTGATCGCCACCGCGCCGAGGTCAGCTGCTGTATCGACCGCCGCGCCGAGGTCGGCGAAGGAGGCTGAATCGGCCTCGACCAGCAGGATGTTGCAGCTCGGGCAGGCCGAGGACACCATGTCGAGATCCAGGCTCTCCTCGGTCGCCCAGCCGGCATCGACCGACGGGTAGCTGCTGCCACCGAACTCGTCGACCTTGCTGAAGCAGCCGTTGCCGGAACTGCACGCCGGCAGCCCGTAGGTCGAGCGGTAGGTCGCGAGATCCTGCTCAGCGGCCGGGTCGTCATAGGCGTCTACGATGGCCACGGTGCGGCCGGCGCCCGAAGCGCCGGACAGGTTGTAGGCCGATTGGATATCCGACGGGCCGTAGCCGGCGGGCGTGGCGTTGGGAGCCAGTTGTGCGTTCGCCTTGGGCGTGCCCTTGCTGTTCACGACCACGCGAGCCAGGCAAGCCGCGTAACCGGCCGGCGCGGCGGCACAGGTCCGCTCGCTTGTCCTGTGGGTGATCGGGGCGGCGCCACTGGGCTTGGCGGCCTGCGCCGGACCGGCCGCAAAGGCGGTCGCGAGCGCCGCTGCTCCGATCGCAGCCGCCACTGGGGTGATGCGTACTCGTCTCATCGAACAGACCTCCGGAGGGACATTGGGATATCCGCAACCTAGCTGCAATTCGTCCTGTTAGTCCAGATATGTCCGATTCTTTTCTGGTTTCTACGCGTGCCAGACTGGGGACGAGGGTGATCCCCCGGGCACTGCACACCGGCCCTAACCTGATCAGGCCGCACCAACAAACCGAGTTATGGGGGCGCTTCGCCGTGGGGTTCCAACCGGACAGTCCGGTGTTCCGGGTGCACGAGCACGGCAAGCTGGTGGTTCGCAGCACCCTCCCGCTGGTCGACCGCGAGTCGCTGTCGCTGGCCTACACGCCCGGCGTCGCCGAGGTGTGCATGGCGATCCACGAGGATGAGCGGCTGGCCCGCGACTACACGTGGCGATCGCGGCTCGTTGCTGTCGTGAGTGACGGGACGGCAGTGCTCGGCCTGGGCAATATCGGACCGCTCGCTGCACTGCCGGTGATGGAAGGCAAGGCGGCGCTGTTCAGCGAATTCGCCGGGCTCAACGCCGTCCCCATCGTGCTCGACACGACCGACGCCGACGAGATCGTCGAAACCGTAGCTCGGCTGGCCTCGTCCTTCGGCGGCATCAACCTGGAAGACATCTCCGCGCCGCGCTGCTTCGACATCGAGGAGCGGCTGCGCGCACGGTTGCAGATCCCGGTGTTCCACGACGATCAGCACGGCACGGCCATCGTCGTGCTGGCCGCGCTGCGCAACGCGGCACGGGTCACCGGCCGCACTCTGGCTGACCTTCGCGTGGTGGTGTCCGGCGCCGGCGCGGCCGGAGTGGCGTGCACGAAGATCCTGCTTGCTGCCGGCATCGGTGACATCGCGGTGGCGGATTCGCGCGGCATCTTGCATCCGGGACGGCCGGAGCTCACCTCGATCAAGGCCGAGATGGCGCGCACCACGAACCGGCTCGGGCTGTCCGGATCGCTGCACGACGCGATGGCCGGTGCCGACGTGTTCCTCGGCGTGAGCGCGGGTGCGGTGAGCGAGGAATCGGTGTTGCGGTTGGCGCCGGGCGCGATCATCTTCGCGCTGGCCAACCCGACGCCTGAGGTCGATCCCGACGTCGCGCACCGGCACGCGGCGGTGGTGGCCACCGGGCGCAGCGACTATCCGAACCAGATCAACAACGTGCTCGCGTTCCCTGGCGTATTCGCCGGCGCGTTCGACGTCGGGGCGCGGGCGATCACCGAGAACATGAAGCTCGCCGCGGCGGCTGCGCTCGGTGACGTGGTGCTGGACGAACTGACCCCCGCCCACATCGTCCCGACGCCGTTCGACCCGCGAGTTGCGCCGGCGGTTGCGGCTGCGGTGGCCGCGCAGGCGCAGCTGGACGGTGTCGCGCTCGACTAGCCGCGGCGGCGACTGAAGCACGTGCGGACTCGGGCCGGCTGCACTGCTTTGCCCCGCGTAGGCACGCCGGGAGCGCAGATTTACCTGCCTAGGCGGGGCAAAGGTGGCAACCTCAGTCGTGGTCGAGGTCGACCAGGCAGAACCGGTTGCCCTCGGTGTCGGCCACCACGATGAAGTCGGGATCGTCTGGCCACTGATCCCAGACGACCCGGCTGCCGCCGAGAGCGCACACCCGGTCAGCCTCGACTTGCTGCTCCTCGACACCGTGCACGCCGAGGTCGAGGTGCATTCGCGGCGACTCCTGCACGGGCGTGGTGCTCAGCTGCAACGCCAGCGACGATCCGTCCCCGGACACCGGATCGAGCGTGCACCAGCGCGGCGTGCGGTGCGCTTCGCGCACCTGGTGGCCCAGCAGTTCCGACCAGAACCGCACCGCGCGATCCATGTCGTCGACGCCGAGCACCGGGAACTGAATGGTGATCATCCAGCTATGCAACCACGGTGGTCTGCTCAGGTGGTATGCAGCGTGAGCGTCTCCGAAACGCCGCCCGCATTGAAAGTCGTGGCCGGACGCTCCACCCGCAACACGTGAGTGCCGCGCGCTGCGAACGTCGTCTGCACGGTGAAGGACTTGCCGTGCACCACCGCGTTGCCGTGGTTCGACCACTGCCCGTGCGAGCGCACCTGTAGCAAGACCTGCTGACCGTTCTCCTTCGGCGCGACCGTGCCGGTGACCCGAACCTGCTTGCCCTTGGCGACGTGACTGTTCGCGAGCTTGGACCTCACCACTTGCGCGACGTGCACTGCGGTGCTTGCCGCGGACGCGTACGTCGTGTCGGTTCCCGCGTAGGCCCAACGGTATTGCGTGTCGGCGTGTGGCTTGACCACGAACGAAGCGACACCGCTCCTGGCCGTCGTGCGCGTGGCGATGTCCTTGAACGCGGACTGTCCGGCGGGCTTGGCCTGCAGGGTGACCTTGGCACCCTTGATGGGCTGCTGTGCCGTGGTGTCAGTGAGCGTGGTGGTGAGCTTGCGGCCCGTGCCGTAGTCGATCGTCGCGGCGCTCGGCGCTGACAGCGCGGTGACGTCGGGACCGTGCGCGGCGTACTTGTAGGTCAGCGTGCCGGTTGAGAGCCGCACCGTGACGGTGCCCTTGATCTTGGTATGTGCTGCGGACGGCGCCGCGATGACGCTGAACCCGCAGTACTGCGACGAGTGCAGGCTCGTGAGTGAACAGTTGTCGAAGCCGAACGTGAACCCGGTTCCGGACACCGAGACGTCGTAGACGTAGAGCAGGTTGCCGCCGCTCGAGGCGATGGTGATCAGCTCGCCCGAGGTGTCACCGGCAGCGACAAATCCGAGGTCGGTAGTGCCCGGGACAGGCGAGGGGTTCACCGCAGGCGTGCCGGACGCGGCGCCGTCCATTGCCCCCATGTCGCAACCCGTCGTGCTCTTGACGTACTCGCGCTGATCGAGAGCAGGGCCCGCGCCGATATCGGTTGAGTTGCAGCCACCCGAGTCACCGGTGCCCTGCGCCTGAGCCGGTGGCGAGATCGTCGGGGTCGGCCCGCCGTTGTCGGTGACCGCGGCCATCGACCCGGTGAACACTGCGTCATTAGGCGAGCCGTGCGCACACGACGAGCCGGCCAGGTTGTTCGTGTTGGTCGACCCGGACTCCCAGCCGGTGCCCACGCAGTCGGTGCCGTTGGCGGCGTTGATCGTGTTCACCATCTGATTGCCGGCGGTGCTGTCAGAGAAGCCGGCGACAGTGTTGTGGGCGATCGTGTCGTTGATCAGGTTGACCGACGTGCCGGTAAGCGAGAGTCCGGTGCCGTTGCCGGCAATCGTGCTCTGGTCGATGCCGCTG
This sequence comes from Jatrophihabitantaceae bacterium, assembly GCA_035656595.1. Taxonomy (GTDB): domain Bacteria; phylum Actinomycetota; class Actinomycetes; order Mycobacteriales; family Jatrophihabitantaceae; genus RYN-133. Next base: position 8,835 of record DASRSG010000002.1, read on the forward strand.
CTGGCCGAACCGGCAATCGCGATGCCGGTTCCCGGATTCGCGATGATGGCGCTGCTGGCCACGCTTGTCCGGAACGCGTTCGCAGTTGTCGTGGCGTTGATGCCGTACCCGCTGAAACCCTTGACGATCACGTCGCGCAGCGCCACCGACGCGGATGACACATACACGCCGGTGGTCGGGCCGGTGCCGCTGCCGACCACGGCAAGGTTGCGCAGGTGCACCTCGCCGGTTAGGGCGCCGGCGTTCACGACCGGCACCATCGCGGACGGTATTGAGCTGCCGCAGCTCGAGCTCCACGAGAACTTGGTCAGCGCTGCCTCGGACCCGGTGAATGACGTCGGCGCGCCGGTCGGACCGTACGCGGCCAACCCGATGCCGACCAAGTCCATCTCTTGCCAGTAGACGTTATGCAGGTCGCCGAAGTCCGGCGGGCAGTAGTTGCCCGGCATCATCTCGATCGTCACGATGCCTATGCTGCCGACGGCCTTATTGATCGCGGCCTGCAACGTGCTGCAGTGCGCGGTGCCCGGCCCGCTGTTGTTGCGTCCGCAGACGATGAAGGTCCCGAGTGACACCGGACCGGCGGCGTCGGCGGGCGCGACGCCAGCGGCACCTAGCGACACGACAACAAGCGCGCAGCCGCGCGCGATCCAAGTGCGCATGGATTCCCTCCCAGCGAGAGGGAAGGCTACGCAACCACGAGCTGCCGTGTCGAGACGCCCGAGCGATCGAGCTGTCGCCAGGCTGCGGCGAGCCGGGTGACGGCCATCTCGAGCCGCTCTTCGGGCAGCGCGAACGGAATCCGCAAGAACCGCTCCAACGTGCCGTCCACCCCGAACCGCGACCCGGGGACGACGACGACACCGGCCGGTGCCGCAAGCATGGTCAGTGGCGTCGAGAGCGGAGCGTCGAGCTCGGCCCACAACGAGATGCCGCCCTGCGGTTGGGTGATTCGCCACTCGGGCAGCTCGCGTGACAACGCGGCGGTCAGCCAGTCGCGCCGGTTGCGCAGCATGGCGACCCGCTCGGGCATCAACGCGTCGAGCTGCGGGACGATCTCGGCGGCCACCAGCTGGTCGAGCACCGCACCGCCCATGTCGATCGAAGCGCGCAACGCGGCGAGGCGCTGCACGAGATCCGACGATGCGCGCACCCACCCGGTGCGCAGCCCGCCCCACACCGGCTTGGACAGCGAGCCGATCACGATCACCTGCGAATCGAGCGACGCGGTGCTGCCGCGCACGCCGCCGGTGAAGCCGAGCTCGACGAACGACTCGTCGACGATCACGGTCGTTCCGGTCTGGCGTGCGGTGCGCAGCACGTCGCGCCGGGCGTCGTCGTCGACCAGCGCGCCGGTCGGGTTGTGGAAGTCGGGGACGAGGTAGGCCAGCCGCGGTGCCGTCTGGCGCAGTGTGGCGCGCATGGTGGCGACGTCCCAGCCGCCGGTCGCGGCCATCGGCACGGCGATGATGCGCGCGCCGATGCGCCGGGTGCCATCGATCGCGCCGGGGTAGGTGGGCAGTTCGGTCAGCACCCGGTCGCCGGGGCCGATGAGCAACTGCAGCAGCAGGTCGAGGCCGTGCATCGCGCCGTTGCTTACCAGGATCTGCTCTGGTCCGGTCGGCAGGCCACGTTCGGTGAACCGGTTCGCGATCGCGGCGCGCAGCACCGGCAGTCCGGCCGGTTCGTAACCCTCGCTCTCTGCGTAGCGCGGCAGTGCGGCCGCGGCGGCGGGCAGCGCGTTTTGCAGCACGCCGGGCGGCGCCGCGAGCGCGGCGCAGGACAGGTCGATCAGGTCACCGGCGTCGGCGCCTGATCGCCAGCGGGCCAGCGACGGTCCGGGGCGCGAGCCCGGGGGCACCGTCACGTAGCTGCCCGATCCGGTGCGGCTGGCCAGGAAGCCGGACGAGCGCAGCGCGTCGTAGGCAGCGGTGACGGTCGCGCGGCTGACGTGCAGCGCCGCGGCCAGCTCGCGCTCCGACGGCAGCCTGGTCTCGGTGGCGATCCGGCCGTCGAGCACGAGCGCGGTGATCGCATCGCAGAGCGCGGCGTAGACCGGGCCCCGCTGCGCGCGCAGGTCGGGCAGGAGCGCAGCCAGCGAGCGGCCGCCGATTCGCGAGACGGATGCCATGCAGCCATCCTGCCACGAATTGGCTTGATTGAGTGGCCATTATCGCCGAAGTGGCCGGGTAAATAGGTGGTGCTCGTGGGCTTGAATGGCGGACATGGCCTGGAATAGCCATCCGTGGCGGCTGACGCAGCTCTACATTGGCCTCCTGCTGTACGGGTTCGGTGCGGGGCTGCAGGTGCGCGCCGGCCTGGGTCTCGACCCGTGGGATGTCTTCCACCAAGGGTTGTCGCGCACCTTCGGGCTCGGCATCGGCACCTGGTCGATCATCGTGGGCGCGGCCGTCCTGCTGCTGTGGATCCCGCTGCGGCAGCGACCCGGGCTGGGCACCATCAGCAACGTCGTGCTGATCGGTGTCTCGCTGAATCTCACGCTGCAGTTCGTGCCTAACCTGCACGGCCTTGCGTTGCGGATCGCGGTGCTCGCCCTCGGCATCCTGATCGGCGGGGTGGCCACCGGCATGTACATCGGCGCCAACTACGGGCCTGGCCCGCGCGATGGACTCATGACCGGGCTGGCCCGGCGCACCGGCAGATCGATCCGGCTCGTCCGCACCTGCATCGAGGTCGCCGTGCTCTCTGCCGGGTGGCTGCTCGGCGGCACGGTCGGCGTCGGCACGCTCGCCTATGCCGTCGCGATCGGGCCGTTGGCCCAGATCTTCCTGCCGATCTTCGCCACGAACCGTCCCGTCAAGACTCAACCTGCCGTGGCGGTCGCGAGATCATGCTGAGTTATGCGCGCTCCGAGCACGAAGCAGGTTCTGGGACTGATCGTCGGCGTTGCGCTGGCGGCAGCCCTCTTCGCGATCGGACGGTGGACAGCACCCACCTCGCCGGCGCACAAGACTGATCAGAGCAACAGCTACTTCGACGGGATCCGGGTCGGCGAGGTCGAGGGCCGCCGTCAAGGCCGGGCGCTGCAGGAGGGTGCTTCGGTTCCTGCCAGCTTGCGCAGGGCGGTGCGCGCATCGTTCAACGATGGATACACCGCGGGTGGCAACGACGCGTTCCAGGGTTACGACGGCGGTTGGACGATGGGCCTGCCGTACGTGATCGTGCTCGAGCCGGGCAGCGGCCAGATCGTCTACCGGATCAAGTCGCGCAACCCGCTCGAGCCAGGCGTCGACTACTACCTGTGCGGGCGAAGCCTTTGCCACCAACCGCGCTAGCCGTCAGCGCGCGGTGACGAAGCCGCGCTTGTAAGCCCGGGTGACGAGCGCGGGTTCGCAATCGCGCACGTCGTGCTCGGCACCGATCACCTCGGCGAGGAAGGTGTAGAGGCCGGCGAGATCGGTCAGTGCGAGCAGCAGATCGATGGCGAAGGCGCCGGCGACCACGCCGCAGTACGTGACTTCGGGACGTGCGGCCAACCGGCGCGAGACGGCTTCGATCGACTCGGGACGGACGTTGAGCCACATCTCGGCCTCGATCGCCAACCCGAGATCGGCGGGCTCGACCACCGACCGCAGCGAGATGGCACCCGTGGCGAGCAACCGGTCGAGCCAGCGCCGCACGGTCGTCGCGGTGACGCCGAGCTGGTCGCCCAGCTCGGTGAAGCTCGCGCGCGCATTCGTGCGTAGCGCGCCGATGAGCGCGCGGTCGTTGTCTTGCAGCTCGACCGGCCCGGCGTCGGGCGCGGCTTCGGTCTCGCTCGGTTCGAGCTGCTTCTCCTGCTCGGCCGAAAGCAGCGGCAGCCGCCAGTGTGCGGTCGGCTTCACGTGCCGCAGCACTGCGTAGGTGCGCGTGCTGCGGATACCGGCGATACCGGGCAGCTCGCTCGACAGCACCGCGTGCAGGGTGGGCTGATCGCGCGCGACGAGCTCGCAGCCCAGGTCGCTGGCCCCGGTCACGCCGAGCACGGCGCAGGTGTCGGCGCGTGCGCACAGCTGCTGCGCGACCTCGTCCAGTTGCCCGGGCTCGACCGAGATGCGCAGCGATACCGGTTGGCCGATGCCGGTGCGCAGCTCGTCGACGAACACGCTCGGTCGCACCACGCCGCTCTCGAGCAGCCGGTCGGCGCGGCGCGCCACGGTGCGCTCCTGCTCGTCCAGGACGGCCGCGATCACGCCGTAGGGCGCGCGCGAGTTGACCTGCAGGGCCGCGACGATGCGCCGATCCAGGTCGTCCAGATTGGCTGATCTCTGCACTTGACGGAAGGTAATCGTCTGAAACAGGATGTTCAACGCTCGTAGAGTGACGATTTTACGATCTGGGGGTTTATCCAGGTGGGACGGCCTGTGCTCACTCCCGCCGACTTGCGCGCTGCCCACACGCCCGGCCAGGTGGCGGTGCGCGGCGATCGCGTCGTGTACACCCTGCGCGGCGCCGAGCGCACCGATCTGTGGGAGGTCGGCTACGCGAGCCGGGCACCGCGCCGGCTGACCGAGAGCCCCGGCGCGGACACCACGCCACGCCTGTCGCGTGACGGAGTGCTTGCCTTTCTGCGCGCCGGTGCCGACGGCATCGCGCAAGCCTGCGTGCTCGCCGACGGCACGGTCCGCACGATCACGTCGTTCCGGCGGGGCGTGCACGATTTCAGCTGGTACCCGGACGGGTCTGCCTTCATCGTCGTTGCCGAGGACGACGAATCGGCGCTGGTGGTCGGCGATCCCGCGGCGCCGACCGCGATCGTGCTGCGCCATCGCGACTGGCGTACCGATGGCGAGGGCGATCGGCTCTATCCACGCCACCTGCACCGTGTTGGGCTCGACGCTTCGCCGCTGGTGCGGCTCACCGAGGGAAGGTGGTCGGCGAGCCGCCCGCGCGTCGCCGAGGACGGCACCGTGCATTTCCTCGCCGATCCGAGCGCTGATGCCGACCTGCGCAGCGGTCAGTGCGTGCTGCGCATCGCGGCCGACGGCAGCCTCGAACCGGTCGCCACGCTCGGTGGCGGCGTGCAGCGGTACCACCTGAGTACCGACGGCATCCGCGCGCTCGGACGGGCGAGGGACAGCGATGCCGATCCACCGCGCTGGCACGACTCCGCCGGACGCGCGCTGTGGCCCGGTGTCGACCTGTGGGCCGGCATGCTCGGCGACGAGACCGACCTGCACGACTGGTCGGTCGAACTCGACGACGACCCCGCGCTGACGACACTCAGCGAGTCGGGCAGCACGACTCCGGTGTTCCTCGAGTCGGGCGAGCCGCTGTTGGACGCACCGGTCGTCGCAGGTGCACTGGCTGCAGACGGAGCCCACCGCGTCGGCGTGCTCGCCCTAGCCGGCGAGGCACCCGACCTGTACGCCTTCGACGAACCCGTCCCGCGTCGACTCACCAACCACGCTGACTGGCTCGCCGGCTTCGAGGCGCCACGCTTCGAGACCATGCTGGTCGATGGGCCGGCCGGCGCGATCACCACGCAGTTGCTGCACCCGTCTCGTCCCGCGGCAGGACCTGCAGCGACGGTGCTGCTGGTGCACGGCGGCCCGACCGGGCAGTGGGGCGTGGTGCCGCCACTCGAAGCGCTGCTGCTCGCCGGCGCGGGCTATCTCGTCGCGCTGCCGAACATCCGTGGCTCGGTCGATCGGGGCGCGGCCTGGGTCGCCGCACTGGGTGGACGGTGGGGCGATGCCGACGCCGCCGACTGCGCCGCAGTGTGCGATTCCCTTGTCGCACAAGGGCTTTCTGATCCGGTCAGGCTCGGTGTCAGCGGCCTGTCGTACGGCGGCTTCGTGACGCAATGGCTCGTCGCGACCACGAACCGGTTCGCCGCGGCGGTGAGCGAGAACGGTGTAAGCAACCAGATCGCCGCCTGGGGGTCGTGCGCCGACGGGCCGTACTTCAACACCATGTCCGGGCTCGGCGATCCGCTCACTGGCGACGGTGCCACCCGGTTGTGGGCCATGTCGCCGCTCGCGCATGTCGCCAACGTGCAGACGCCGGTGCTCATGCTGCAGGCTGACGACGACCGCACCTGCCCCGCTTCGGACAACGAGCAGTTCTTCGTCGCGCTGCGCACCCTGCGCCGGGAGGTCGAGTACGTGCGGTATCCGGATGAGTCGCATCTGATGCAAGGAACGGGACGGATCGACCGCCGCATCGACCGGCACCAGCGGGTGATCGAGTGGTTCGAGAGGTTCATGGCGCCATGACGCGACTCAGTGCACTACTTGCGGCGTCGGCGGCCGCGTTCGCCGTTTTGCTCCCGGTGCAGCCCGCGTCGGCGGCGAGCACCGATTACCGGATCGGCGACAATCAACCTGTCGACAGCGTCAACCCGTTCAAGGAGCTCAACGAGATCTCCTACGACATCACCTCGATGTCCTACGACCTGTTGCTCAACTACCGCACCGCTGACGGGCAACCCGATCTGCAGCACTCGCTCGCCTCGGCCTACCACGTCTCGCCCGACGCCAAGACCTGGACGTTCACGCTGCACTCGGGGATCACGTGGTCAGACGGCAAGCCGTTCACCTCCGCCGACGTCAAGTGGACCTACGACGCGGTGCGCGAGAACAAGACGAACGTGATGAACGCCTACCTGGCCAACGTCAAGAGCGTCGACACGCCCAACGCCACCACCGTTGTGCTGCACCTGTCGGCACCGGACGTGCGCATCTCGTCGATCTTCGTACCGATCCTGCCGCAGCATGTCTTCGCGCAATACCCGATCAAGCAGCTCGACAAGATCACCTTGCCGCTGCCTTCGGTAACCACCGCGCCGTACCAGATCACGTCGTGGAACAAGGACGGCACGACGGTGCTGACAGCCAATCCAAGCTTTCGCGGTCCGAAGCCGGTCGTGCAGCGGGTGCTGATCACGCACTACTCGAACCAGGACGGCGTGCTGCGCGATCTGAAGCTCGGCAGCCTGGACATGATCGTCGACGGCGACGTCCGATGGGCGTCGCAGCTGAAGAGCAATGCGTCGGTACGCACCTGGAGCGCATCATCGCCCGGCTTCCAAGAGATCGCCTTCAACTCGTGCCCGCTCTCCGGCGCAGGCGATTGCGGCAAGCCCGGGCCAGACGTCAACGTCAAGGTCGTGCAGGATCATGCGATCCGCGAGGCGCTCGCGTACGGCATCAATCGCCCCGACATCGCGCAAGCGAACTACGCAGGCCAGAGCCAGCCGGCCGACGGTCTCATCTCGCCGTTCTACTCGACCTACTACAAGGACTGGAGCCACGACCCGCAGATCGGCTACCAGTACAACCAGGCCAAGGCCCGCCAGGTGCTTGCGGCCGGCGGCTGGGACTGCTCGTCGTCACCATGCGTCAAGGACGGCACCAAAGCGGCGTTCACGCTCTACGTGCGCACCAACGACGAGCCGGGGCAGAACGCGATGCGCCGCGTCGTCGCCGAGGCCGGCCAGATCGGCATCAAGATCACGCTGTCGATAGTCACCGAAGACGCGTTGAACAACAAGATCTACGCGCCCGGCAAGGGTGGCACCTACGACCCTGACTACGATGCGTTCTACTGGGCGTGGACGGGCGATCCGACTCCCGACTTCGACTTCTCGGTGCTCAACACCGGCAGCGCATGGACCGACTCGTACTACTCGAACAAGGCCTACGACGCGCTGACAAAACAGGCGTTGCAGACTCCCGACCACGCCCAGCGCGCCGACCTGCTGCATCGCGCCGAGCGAATCGCGATGACCGACCTGCCCTACATCCCGATCGTCTACTCCAACAGCTTCGACGTGACGCGCACCGACACATGGCACGGTTACCAGCCCTCGCCCACCACCAACGGCACGCCGATCGGCACCAACTGGTTGCAGCTCACCTCGCTGCGGCCCGGTGCGGAGCCCGCGCCGTCGACACCGGGCGCGCCGACGATCGCGCCGGTGGCGGCCGGTGGCGGCGACAACAGCGGCGGGGTTCCTGTCCCGGCCACGATCTTGCTGGCCGTTGGCATCGGTGTGATCGGCTACCTGCTCGGCTGGCGCACGCACCGCCGCCGCGTCG
>DASRSG010000003.1:0-21675 GCA_035656595.1 Jatrophihabitantaceae bacterium
TCCTCAAGGCCGCCCAGGCCGACGCCGCGACGCTGCGCGCGAACGCGCACGAGGAGGCAGAGCGGGTGCGCAATGGCGCTGCCGACGCCGCCGCGCGCACCAAGGCGGCGGCACAGACCGACGCCGAGCGGATCAAGGAGGACGCCCTCCTGCGGCAGGCGCAGGCCGACGAGCTGTTCCGCACGAAGATGGCCGAGGTCGACGAGCACAAGCTCGCGGTCGAGGCCGAACTCGCCGAGGCGCGGGCGCAGACCGAGGCCGAGGAGCGGACGCTGACCAGGCAGTCCGAGGACGAACGCACCCGGCTCATCGCCGAGGCAGCGGCCGAGCGCGAGCGCCTCGATGCCGAGTCGCAGGCGCGCCGCGAGCTGGCTGACCAGGATTTCGAGATCGTCCTGCGCGGTCGGCGCACCGACGAATACGCCCAGATCGAGCGCGAGCGCAACGAGGCGCACGCTGAGGCGCTTCGACTTGTCGAGGCGGCCAAGGCCGAGGTCACCCGGCTCGCAGCGATCCGCGAGGACGCCCACGCGCACCTGCGCGAGCTGCACGGCCGGCTCGGCGATCAGCTCGAGCAGTCGATCGCGACCGCGCCGTCGATGGAGCCAGTGGAACCGAGCCAGGCGCAGGAGCCTGCCGAAGCAGCCGACTAGCCGCGGCGCGTCGGCGCGCGATGCTCGCGCGCTGCCCAGCAGGGTGTGTGCCAGTGCCGGCGATTGCCCGCGCCCAGGTCGTCGGCCGGCCAGGTCACCACGTGCGCGACGCCCGGCTGGATCTCCTGATCGCAGCCCGGGCAGCGATAGGGCTTGACCGCGTTCGCACCGGATACCGTGCGCACCGCGTACTCGACGCCGCGCCAGTGCTCTCGGCGTTCGTTGGCGGTGCTGCGCAGTACCGGCTCAGCCTCGACCCGTCGCCGGTTGTGCCGACCCATCACACACCGCTCAGCTGTAGTCGCGGAAACCCTTGCCGGTCTTGCGTCCCAGCCGGCCCGCGGTGACGAGGTGCTCGAGCAGTGGCGCCGGCGCGAAGCCGGGCTCGCGGAACTCGAGGTACAGCTCGCGCTCGATGGCCAGCGATACGTCGTTGCCCACCACGTCCAGCAGCTCGAACGGACCCATCGGGTAGCCGCAGCCGACCTTCATGGCGAGGTCGATGTCATCAGCGGTCGCGTAGTGCGCCTCGAGCATCTTGATCGCGTCATTGAGGTACGGGAACAGCAAGGCGTTGACGATGAAACCGGCGCGGTCGCCGCAGCGCACGGCATGCTTGCCGATCTTGCGCGTCGCGGCGAGCACGGTCGCCTCGACGTCGGCTGTCGTTGACACCGTCGAGACCACCTCGACGAGTTTCATGATCGCGGCCGGGTTGAAGAAATGCATGCCGATGACCTCGCCGGGACGCGAGGTTGCCGCGGCGCACTCGACGACCGGCAGGCTCGATGTCGTCGTCGCCAGCACGGTGCCGGGCGCGCAGATGTCGTCGAGGTTGGAGAACAGCGCCTGCTTGACCGACAGATCCTCGACGATGGCCTCGACGACGAGTTGCACGTCGCTTAGATCGTCGAGGCTGGCGGTGCCGGTGATGCGCGCGAGTGCGGCATCGCGATCGTCCTCGCTCAGCTTGCCGCGCTGCACCGCCTTCTCGAGCGAGCGGGTGATCGCGGCGACGACCTTGGCGGCCTTCTCCTTGCTGCGCGCCACGAAGATCACGTCGTAGCCGGCCTTGGCGAACACTTCGACGATGCCGGTGGCCATCGTGCCGGAGCCGACGACCCCGACCGTGTGCACCGGTCGCGCGCCCTCGATCTCGGCGTCGGCGTCAGGGGTCTGCGCGTCGGCCACGACGTTCGGCGCGCCCGGCTCGCTGTAGCTGTAGAAGCCGCGCCCACTCTTCCGGCCGAGCAGGCCGGCGGTGATCATCTGCTTGAAGATCGGGCTGGGCGCGTGCAGGCGATTGCGGCCCTGCTTGTACATCGTGTCAAGGATCTCGTATGCAGTGTCGAGGCCGATCAGGTCGCACAGTGCGAGCGGGCCCATCGGCAGCCCGCACCCGAGCCGCATGGCCGCGTCGATGTCCTCACGGCTGGCGTAGCGCGATTCGTAGAGCGACACGGCGTGGTTGAGATAGCCGAAGAGCAGCGCGTTGGCGATGAAGCCGGCGCGGTCGCCGATCGTTACGTCGCTCTTGCCGAGCTTCTGCGCGAACGCTTCGACATCGTCGACGACGTCCTGCTCGGTGACCACGCTGCGCACTACCTCGACGAGCTTCATCACCGGGGCAGGGTTGAAGAAGTGCATGCCGACGACCTTGCCGGGACGGTTCGTCGACACCGCGATCTCGGTGACGCTCAGCGACGAGGTGTTCGTGGCCAGGATCGCGTCCGGGTGGCAGATCTTGTCGAGCTGTCCGAAGATCGCGCGCTTGAGGTCGAGTTGCTCGGGCACCGCTTCGACGACGAGATCGACGTCGGCCAGGTCGTCCATGGACGCGCTGAACGTGATCCGTTCGAGCAGCGCCTGCTGCTCGGCCTCGCTGAGCTTGCCGCGGGCCACCGCTCGTCCGGTCGAGCCGTCCACGTGTCCGCGGCCGCGTTCGAGGGCCGCCTCGTCGATCTCAACGGCCACCACGGCAAGCCCGTTGCGCGCGAACACCTCGGCGATCCCGGCGCCCATCGTGCCGAGCCCGACCACGCCCACCTTCGCGAACTCGCGTGCCATGCAGCTCTCCTCCATCGAAAGTTACCGGCTAGTAATATAACCCAGCCGGTCCGAACAGGCGCGCCGACGGATCGTCCACACCACGTGCGGCGATGACTCGGTATTCGGAGCGTACGTTCTTGCTGGCGTCGAGATGCGCCGGGCGGCACGCCCAGAAGAATTCTCTGCGGTGAGGGCGAGCAGCTTATGGAGATGACCCGTCAACTCTTGACGCTGTCTGTCGTCCAGCTGGTCGCACGAGTAGGCTCCCGAATCCGCGGATGGTACTGCCTCGCCCGCGATGCTGCCGACGTTGGGATTCTGCGATGGCGTCAATTCGTCTTCGATACGCCGCGGTGGTGGCGGGTATGTCCGTTGTCGGCGCGGCCACGCTCGTCCAAACGGCGGCAAACGCCGCTCCGCTCAACTCGGTGACCTTCATGTTCACCGCTGCTGAGCAGTCCTATCAGGTGCCGGCCGGGATCACCTCGGTGCGGGTCAAAGCCATTGGCGCGCCCGGTGGCGACAAAGCCTTCGACGGTGCCGGCGGCTACGGCGCCAAGCTGGTCGCGGACCTCGCCGTCCATCCCGGGCAGACCTTGTACGTCGAGGTCGGCGGTGCCGGTGACGGCTCCAGCTTCGCGACGTCGGGATGGAACGGCGGCGGCGCGCCCACCGACACTGACAACCTGGCTGCGTTCGGCGGCGGCGCATCCGACGTGCAGTTGAAGCCGCGTGCCTCGGCAACCGCGCTTCGCTCGCGGGCCGTCGTCGCGGGTGGTGGCGGCGGCGCCGGCAGCGTCCCGACGAGTACGTTCGCGATCGTCGGCGGCAATGCCGGCGAGGATGGCGAGCCACCTGAAGGCCGGCACTGCGCCGGGAACTTCGAAGGCGGCTGCGGCGGCCACGCCGCGACCCGCACGGCCGGCGGCGCGCCCGGCGGCACGGACACGCATCTCGGCGACAACACCGCGGCGACCGCCGGAACAACGGGTGCCGGCGGTGCCGGTGGCAACGGCGGCAACGCGCACGGTGGGTCCGGCGGTGGCGGCGGCGGCGGCTGGTACGGCGGTGGGGGTGGCGGCGGCTCGGAACTCCACGATGTTGCCGGCGGCGGAGGTGGCGGCGGTTCGAGCGGGGTCGGTGACGGCGCCACGCGGGTCAGCCTGACCGTTGCGACAAGCTCCACACCCTCGATCACGATCACCCCACTGATCAGGTTGACCGTGAAGCGGTCCGGGAGGGGCGCGGGCACCGTCACGGGCAACGGCATCAGCTGCGGCCGGACGTGCACGGCAGGTTTCCCGTCCGGGACGCACGTGACCTTGACCGCACACGCCGGGCACGGTTCCCGATTCGCCGGCTGGTCCGGCGGCTGCTCGGGCCGCCAACGGTGCTCCCTCACGATGTCGAGCGCGCGCGCCGTCACTGCGAGGTTCACCGCGTCGTCGGCATAGGTACTGAACTCGCCGCTTCGGTGTGCGGGGCCCGCCGATCTAGGCTCATACCGTGATCGGCGCCGTCCTCAGCGAGTCAGTCATCGCCTCCGTCGGCATTGCGGGTCGCCGCTATCCGGGGCTGTCTGACCAGGCCGTCAACGCGGTCGCCCACCGATTCGGGTTGGACTGGAAGTAGCGACACAGAACAGTCGATCTTGGACGTTGTCGATCCTCGCAGCAGGTCGTAGTCGGACTGTCCATGCGTGGGGGTGTGCAATTACCGCGCCATTTGTCGAGAACTCCGCGAATCTGGAGGGGGCCGGACGAGACAGGCAGGTTTGTGATGAGTTCACGAAGGTTCGGGAAGGCGGCGGACAACCTCAGCCAAGGTCATTTCGATCTTGTCGAAACGCCGGTCGACCTTGTCGAACCGCCTGGAGTGTTCCTGCTGGGTGAATCTGACTTCGGCGAGGAGGTCGTAGATCGAGCTGGTGTCGTTCTCGAGCCGAGACACGCGGAGCTCCAACTGGGGATCGCCGACCATGTGGCCACCGTAGGCCGAACGCGGTGGACCCGCTACCAGCACCTCGCGGCTGTGGATAATCCGCCGCGTGGACCTCTAGAACAGTCGGTCTTCGGCGTTGTCGATGCCACGGAGCAGGTCATAGTCCAGGACTACGCACCGGATGCCTCGGTCCTCCGCCAAGGTCCGAGCTTGGGGCTTGATCTCCTGAGCTGCGAAGACGCCCTGGACGGGCGCTAGCAGGGGATCACGATTAAGTAATGACAAATATCTGGAAAGTTGTTCTACTCCGTCGATCTCGCCACGTCTTTTGATCTCGACCGCAACTGAGACGCCCTGCGCATCGCGCGCCATGATGTCGACCGGGCCGATCGGGGTGGGGAACTCGCGGCGCACCAGCCGGTAACCATCACCGAGCGTGGAGATCTGCTCGGCGAGCAGCTTCTGCAGATGCGCCTCGACACCGTCCTTGACCAGACCCGGGTCGATGCCGAGCTCGTGGGCGGAATCGTGCAGGACCTCGTCGAGGGTGACGACGAGCTGCTCACCGGCCTTGTTCGTCACCGTCCATGTGCCCTCGCCCTCAACCAGGCTGCACGGCGGACTCATCCAGTTCAGCGGCTTGTACGACCCGCCGTCGGAATGCACCAGCACCGAGCCGTCCGCCTTCACCATGAGCAGGCGGGTGGCGAGCGGCAGGTGTGCGGTCAGCCGGCCGACGTAGTCGACGCTGCATCGGGCAATGACGAGACGCACGGGAGCTGACGCTACCGGCTGGGTAGGTACGCCTCATGGCTGATGTCCCCACGGTTACCCTCAACAGCGGCCAGCACATGCCGCAGCTCGGCTTCGGCGTCTTCAAGGTGCCCTTGGACGAGACCGAACGCGCGGTGAGCGCCGCGTTCGAGGCCGGCTACCGGTCGATCGACACCGCGGCGATGTACAAGAACGAGGAAGGCGTCGGCGCGGCAATTACGGCGTCCGGACTCTCGCGTGACGAGCTGTTCATCACCACCAAGCTGAACAATGACGCGCACGGCTACGACAACGCTTTGGCCGCCTTCGAAGACAGCCGGGCCAAGCTCGGCGTCGAGTACGTCGACCTGTACCTCATCCACTGGCCGCAGCCCGCACTCGACCGCTACGTCGAGACGTGGCAGGCGATGATCAAGCTCCGCGACGACGGGCTGATCCGCTCGATCGGCGTGTCCAACTTCCAGCCCGCGCACCTCGACCGGTTGGCAGACGAGACGGGCGTGACGCCGGCGGTCAACCAGATCGAGCTGCATCCGTACCTCGTCCAGCAGGAGTTGCGTGAGTACGACGCAGCGCACCGGATCGTCACGGAGGCGTGGTCACCGATCGCGCGCGGCGGCGACCTGCTGAAGAACCAGACGATCACCTCGCTGGGCGAGAAGTACGGCAAGACCCCGGCGCAGATCGTGATCCGCTGGCATCTCGAACTCGGCAACGTGGTGATCCCGAAGTCGGTGACGCCCGCACGCATCCGCGAGAACTTCGACGTCTTCGACATTGACCTGGATTCCGAAGACGTCGAGGCGATCAGCTCGCTCGACCGCAACGAGCGCACCGGCCCGCACCCCGACGACGTCAACCCCTAGCTTCGCCACCGCTTTGCCCCGGGTAGGTGCGCTGCGCGGCGCTGCCAGCGTGCGTACGCGGGGCGAAGCTGGTCAAGAGCGGGCGGCTTCGATCGCGTCGACGATCTGGGCGAGCACGTCGGTGATCTCGAAGTCCTTCGGCGTGAACACACGGGCCACGCCGGCGGCCAGCAACCGCTCGGCGTCGCGCTCCGGGATGATCCCGCCCGCTACCACGGGCACATCGTCGAGACCGGCCGCACGCAGCCCGTCCACCACCTCGGGCACCACGGACAGGTGCGAGCCGGACAGCACTGACAGCCCCACCACGTCCACGTCCTCCTCGACCGCCGCGCTGACGATCTGCGCGGTCGTGAGCCGGATCCCGGAGTAGACGACCTCGAAGCCGGCATCGCGCGCGCGTACGGCAATCTGCTCGGCGCCGTTGGAATGCCCGTCCAGCCCCGGCTTGCCGACCAGGAACTTCAGCGGACGGCCCAATTCCTCGCCCAGCGCGCGCACCCGCCGCTGCACATCGCTGAGCGTGCCCTCGTGCCCGCCACCGCTCGCACCGGCCACACCGGTCGGCGGGCGGTACTCGCCGAACACCTCGCGCAACACGTCGGCCCACTCCCCCACGGTGACGCCGGCGCGTGCACAGTCGAGCGAGGGCTCCATCAGGTTCGTGTCGGTCTTGGCCGCGTCGCGCAACGCGTTCAGCGCGCCTTCGGCCGCAGCCGCATGGCGCTCGGCCCGCCACGCCACGATCGCCATTTTCGCCGCGTTCTCCGCCTCGGGGTTGGCGGTCATGATGCCGCCGTCCTCGGCGCCTTGCAGCGGGTTCGGCTCGGTCTCGGTGTACTTGTTGACGCCGACGACGACGTCCTCGCCGGATTCGATGCGGCGCCGGCGCAACGCGTGCGATGACACCAGCGCCGACTTCAGATACCCCGACTCGACTGCCGCGACCGCGCCGCCCATCTCGAGGATGCGCACGATCTCGGCTCGGGCCCCGGACTTGATCTCCTCGACCTTCGCCGCCACCACGACCGAGCCCTCGAAGAGGTCCTCGTACTCGAGCAGGTCCGACTCGAAGGCCAGCACCTGCTGCATGCGCAGTGACCATTGCTGATCCCAGGGACGGGGCAGTCCCAGCGCCTCGTTCCACGCCGGCAGCTGGACGGCCCGGGCGCGGGCGTCCTTCGACATCGTCACCGCAAGCATCTCGAGCAGGATGCGGTACACGTTGTTCTCCGGCTGAGCTTCTGTCAGCCCGAGCGAGTTGACCTGGACGCCGTAGCGAAAGCGCCGATCCTTCGGGTTCTCGACGCCGTAGCGCTGGAGCGTGAGCTCGTCCCACAGCTGGCCGAACGCGCGCATCTTGCACGTCTCCTCGACGAAGCGCACGCCGGCGTTGACGAAGAACGAGATGCGCGCAACGACATCGCCGAACTTGTCCTGGGGCACCTGGCCCGAGTCACGCACCGCATCGAGCACGGCGAGCGCGGTGCACAGCGCGAAGGCAACCTCTTGCACGGGTGTCGCACCGGCTTCTTGCAGGTGATAGCTGCAGACGTTGATCGGGTTCCACTTCGGCACGTTCGCGACGGTATAGGCGATCATGTCGGTGATCAGCCGCAGCGACGGCGCGGGCGGGAAGACGTAGGTGCCGCGCGACAGGTACTCCTTGATGATGTCGTTCTGCGTCGTCCCCGAGAGCTTGCCGAAGTCGGCGCCGTGCTCCTCGGCGACCGCGAGATAGAGCGCGAGCAGATACATCGCCGGCGCGTTGATGGTCATCGAGGTGTTCATCTGTTCCATAGGGATGCCGTCGAAGAGCGCACGGACGTCACCGAGGTGCGAGACCGGTACGCCGACTTTGCCGACCTCGCCGCGGGCCAGTTCCGCGTCCGGGTCGTAGCCGGTCTGCGTGGGCAGATCGAACGCGACCGAGAGGCCGGTCTGGCCCTTGCTCAGATTGCGCCGGTAGAGCTCGTTCGACTCCTTGGGCGAGGAATGCCCCGCGTAGGTCCGCATGAGCCACGGCCTGTCGCGCTGCTCGTCCGTAGGGAACGGCATGTCGCACCTCCAGGAGGGGTTGACCCACAATATTTCCTGAACAGCTACCGGGAAGTAACAAGTGTGGTGGACTTCGCAGGTCTGGCAGGCTGTCGGCCATGACGGCTGCCGAGGTCGATACCCGCGAAAATCTCACCTGGTCCCTGTTCGGTACGGCGGCGCGCGAGCTCGCGATCCAGATCGCCGATGACGGCTTCCGTCCCGATGTGATCCTGTCGATCGCACGCGGCGGGCTGTTCGTGGCCGGCGCGCTCGGCTACGCGCTGGACGTGAAGAACCTGCACGTGACCAACGTCGAGTACTACACCGGCGTCGATCAGCGCCTCGAGCTACCGGTCATGCTGCCGCCCGTGCCGTCTGCGGTTGACCTGTCCGGCGCGAACGTCCTGATCGCCGACGACGTCGCCGACACCGGCGCCACGCTGCGGCTGGTGAAGGACTTCTGCAGCGAGCACGTGGCCGAGGTGCGTTGCGCGGTCATCTACGAGAAGTCGCCCTCGACCGTCAAGTGCGAGTACGTGTGGCGGCGCACCGATCTCTGGATCAACTTTCCCTGGTCGGTCGACCCGCCCGTCGTCGGGACGCTGAACAAGGACGCGTGAGCCACGCTTGCCGAGCGAAACGTCGGCCATGACGGACTTCGAGTTCCACTCCGAATGGCGGGTCGCCGCCGACCCGGATGCGGTCTACCAGGCACTTGTCGACGTGGCGGCGTACCCGTCGTGGTGGCCGCAGGTCACCAGCGCCCGCTGGCTCGACGACGGCTTCGGTGAGATGCGCTGCCGGGCCAAGCTGCCCTACGACCTAACCTTCCGCGCCCGCTGGGTGGTCGAGGATCCGGACAACCGGGTGCTCAAGGCCGAACTCGAGGGCGACCTGATCGGTTCGAGCCAGTGGCAGATCGAGGCCGACGGCGCGGGCACCCACGCGGTGTTCGACCAGGCCGTCGACGTGCGCAAGCGGCTGATGCGGCTGGCGGTGACGGTCGGCCGTCCCGCGCTGCGGTTCAACCAGGAATCGATGATGCGCGGCGGGGAGCGGGGATTGCGCGGCTTGCTCGAGAGCTGACCGTCGCGATTTCGTCCGCAGAGTCGGACAACCTAGGGTCGGAGTAATGAGCGGTCCTGTCCCGTCTGCACCCGGCCCGAAGCCGGGTGTCAGCACGCCGGTGACTGCTTGGTCGCGTGGCCAGCGCAGCAGCGCCTGGGCGGTGCACGGCTTCACTGCGCTCGGCATCGTCGCGTCGATGCTCGCGCTGCGCGACGTGCTGACCGGTCACCCCGATTACGCGATCCTGTGGCTGCTGCTCACGCTGCTCATCGACGGGGTGGACGGGCCGATCGCGCGGGCACTGATGGTGTCCGAGCGCGTGCCGCGAATCGACGGCTTCACCCTCGACCTGATCATCGACTATGTGGCCTGCGTGATCGTGCCCGCCTGCTTCATGTATGAATTCCGCGTCGTGCCGCAGGACAACCTCGGTATTGCCGTGCTCTGCGTGCTGGTGTTCACCTCGGCAATCTGGTTCGCGCGCAAGGACATGATGACCGACGACTGCTGGTTCCGCGGGTTCCCTGCCGCGTGGAATCTGGTCGCACCGGTGATGTTCCTGATGGAGGCGCGTACCGTCGTCGGCGCGATCATTACCTTGATCATGTCGGCACTGTCACTGACGAATGTGCCGTTCCCGCACATCGCGCGCGCGAAGTTCCTGCAGCCGTTCACGATCGTGTTCACCGTGATCTGGATCGCCGGGATGATCATCGGCACCATCACGTTCCCCGACCACCCGTATATCGCCCGTCCGCTGCTCTACATCGGCAGCGCCTACTTCCTCGTCCTCGCCGTCCTCAAGATGGTTAAGGACTCCCGCGAGCGGCGGACCAGCGAACAAGGCGCATGATTGACCGGTGTCCCTTCCGGACAGCGGCGCACCCGAAGTCGTCGCCTTCCTCGTGGTCGGCGTGCTTGCTGTTGTCATGCGTTGGGTGTTCAAGCCCTCGCGGCCACGCCGGGCTCGGCCCATCGACGCGAGCGACGCACGCGAGCTCGGCCTGCTGACCGTCATCGCCACTGTCGACCGCGCCGGTGCCGCGGCGCAACGCTCGCGGCTGGCTGACGCCGGGATCCGCGCATCGGCCTCGCTGCGCCGCGACGGCCGCTTCGACGTGCTGGTCTTCGCCCAGGACGCGGACCGAGCCCGCGAACTGCTGCGCTGATCAGTCGGCCTCGACGCGTTGCACGTCGGCGCCGAGCCCCTGCAACTGCTCCTCGAAGCGCACGTAACCGCGATCGATGTGGTGCACCTCGGCCACCTCGGTGACGCCCTCGGCGACGAGGCCCGCGAGAACCAGCCCGACGCCCGCCCGGATGTCGGTGGCGCGCACCGGCGCCCCCGAGAGCCGCTCCTTGCCACGGACCACCGCGTGGTGGCCGTCGGTGCGCACGTCGGCCCCCATGCGCGCGATCTCGTCACAGAACATGAAGCGTGCCTCGAACAGGTTCTCGGTGATCATCGCGGTGCCGTCGGCGACCGACAGCAACGCAATCGCCTGCGGTTGCAGATCGGTGGCCAGGCCGGGGTAGGGCAGGGTCACCACGTCAAAACTCTTGGGACGATCGGCGATGGCGACCCGGAAGCCGTCGGCGCGTACGTCGACCTCTGCCCCGGCCCGTACCAGCTTGTCCAGCGCAATCTCGAGATGGCCGGCATTGGCGCCGCGCACCGTGACGTCACCGCGAGTGGCTACCGCTGCGATTGCCCAGGTGCCGGCGACGATCCGGTCGGACACGGCGTTGTGGCTGGTCGGGTGCAGCTGCTCGACGCCGGTGATCTCGAGCGTGGACGAGCCGATGCCGTCAATGCGGGCACCCATCGACACCATCATCCGACACAGGTCGACGATCTCGGGCTCGCGCGCGGCGTTGTCGATGATCGTGGTGCCCTTGGCCAGTACGGCCGCGGTCATGATGTTCTCGGTGGCGCCGACGCTCGGGAAGTCCAGCCAGATCGTCGTGCCGCGCAGCTCGCGCGCCTCGGCGATGATGTAGCCGTGCTCGACCGAGATCTCGGCGCCGAGCCGCTCGAGCCCGGCGAAGTGCATGTCCAGCGGGCGTGAGCCGATCGCGTCGCCGCCGGGCAGTGCGACCTTGGCCCGTCCCGTGCGTGCCAGCAGCGGGCCGAGCACGCAGATCGATCCGCGGATCCTGCGCACCAGCTCGTAGGGCGCCTCGTGCAGCGGCTGCTCCGGGACCCGGATCACGACCTCGTCGGTGCGCCCGTGCACGGACTCGGTGACCTCGCAGCCCAGCCGCTCGAGCAGCTTGTGCATGATCCCGACGTCCGAGATCGCCGGCAGGTTGCCGAGGGTGGTCTCGCCCGAAGCCAGCAGGGCCGCTGCCATGAGTTTGAGCACGCTGTTCTTGGCACCGACGACCGATACCTCACCGGCCAGCCGAGCGCCGCCGGTCACGCGCAGGACCTGCATCGGTTCAGGCTATCGTCCGCCGCATCTGCTCTCGGACTATCGTCCGACTGTGGCAGTTCATCTCACCCGCATCTACACCAAGACCGGCGACGACGGCACGACCGCGCTCGGTGACATGTCCCGGGTCCGCAAGACCGACCCGAGGGTTGGCTCCTACGCCGACTGCGACGAGACGAACGCGGCGATCGGGGTTGCCCTCTCGCTCGGCGCGCTGCCCGATCGAATCAGGCAGGTGCTGGGGACGATCCAGAACGACCTATTCGATGTGGGCGCCGACCTGTGCACGCCCGTCCGCCCCGATCCGGAGTACCCGCCGCTGCGGGTCGAGGAGTCGTACGTAACCCGACTGGAAGGGTGGTGCGACGAGTTCAACGCAGAGCTGCCCAAGCTGGACAGCTTCATCCTGCCCGGCGGCACGCCCGGTGCGGCGCTGCTGCACCAAGCCCGAACGCTGGCGCGCCGGGCCGAGCGCAGCGCGTGGCTGCTGTACGAGGGCGATCCCGAAGGCACCAACCGACAGGCGCTGCTTTACCTGAACCGGCTCTCCGATCTGCTGTTCATCCTCGCGCGGTGCGCCAACCCAGACGGCGACATCAAGTGGATCCCCGGTGGCGAACGATGAGCTCGCGGGTACTCGTTCTGATGGGGGTGTCTGGCTGCGGGAAGTCGACCGTTGCCGGCGTGCTGGCGGGACGGCTCGGCTTCGACTTCGGCGAAGGCGACGACCTGCATCCGCCTGCGAACGTGGCGAAGATGGCGGCGGGCGACCCGCTCACCGACGAGGACCGCTGGCCGTGGCTCGACCGGGTTGCGCAATGGATCCGCGACCACACCGACGCCGGCCGTCCCGGTCTCATCACCTGCTCGGCCCTCAAACGCAGCTACCGCGACATCTTGCGCGGCGACCATGTCGTGTTCGTGTACCTGCACGGCACGCGTGAGCAGATCGCCACCCGCCTGGCGGCCCGGCACGGGCACTACATGCCACCCGAGTTGCTCGACTCGCAGTTTGCGACTCTCGAGCCCCCCGGCGACGACGAGCAGGCGCTGTCCATCGATATTGGCCCGCCGTCGGATGTTCTGGCGGACGAGATCGTGGAAAGGCTAGGACTCGAGCCACAGCTCTGAGAGGACATCGAATGTTGCTCGCGGCGCAGTCGTCCAGCTGGAATGCCCATGACACGCGGCTGATCGTCGCGGCCGTCCTCGGCATCGCCTTGATCATCGTGCTGATCGCCAGATTCAAGGTGCATCCGTTCCTCGCTTTGGTGGCAGGTTCGGCGCTGACTGGTTTCGCGGCCGGCGTGGGCAGCGCGGATGTGATCCTGAACTTCGAATCCGGCGTCGGCGCGACGCTGCAAGAGGTCGGCCTGCTCATCGCGCTCGGCGCGATGCTGGGCAAGCTGCTGGCCGAATCCGGCGGTGCTGATCAGATCGTCGACACGCTGGTGTCGCGATCGGGGCCACGCATGGTGCCGTGGTCGATGGCGCTGGTCGCCGTCATCGTCGGCCTGCCGATGTTCTTCGAGATCGGCCTGGTGCTGCTGCTTCCGGTGATCGTGCTGGTCGCCAAGCGCACCGAGCTGCCGCTGATGCGCGTGGCGATTCCGGCGCTGGCGGGCCTGTCGGTGCTGCACGGGCTGATCCCGCCGCACCCCGGTCCATTGATCGCGATTCAGGCGCTGAAAGCCCAGCTGGGCATCACCCTGGCATTCGGCCTTCTCGTCGCGATCCCGACGGTGGCGCTCTGCGGTCCGCTGTTCTCCTATGTGGCCGCGCGCTGGGTGCCGGTGCAGGCGCCGGAGACGGCCGGCGGTGTCGACACGCGCACCGAGCGGGCCGCGTCGGACGAGGTGAAGCGGCCGCCGTCGTTCGGGGTCACGCTGACGACGATCCTCTTCCCGGTCGTGCTGATGTTGCTGAAGGCACTGGCCGACATCATCTGGGACTCCGACAAGACCAACCGCGCGCGACTCATCTTCGACTTCATCGGCGAGCCGCTGGTCGCGCTGTTCCTCGCGGTCGTGCTCGCCTCGATCACCTTCGGATACGCGGTTGGCTTTGACAGCAAAGCGATCTCTGACCGCATCGGCGCCGCGCTGCCGCCGATCGCCGGCATCATCCTGATCGTCGGTGCGGGCGGCGGCTTCAAGCAGACCCTGATCGGCAGCGGGCTGGGCGATTCGATCGGCAAGGCGGCGCACAACTCCGGCATCTCGGTGGTGGTGATCGCCTACCTGCTGGCCGTCGCCATCCGGCTCGCCACCGGCTCGGCGACCGTTGCCACCACGACCGTCGCGGGCCTGATGGCTCCGCTGGCGCACGGCCAGCCGTCCGTCCATCTGGCCTTGCTCGCGCTAGCGGTTGGCGCCGGATCGCTGTTCCTGTCGCACGTCAACGACGCCGGCTTCTGGCTGGTCAACCAGAGCTTCCGGCTCACCGTCGGGCAGACGTTCAAGACCTGGTCGGTGATGGAAACGCTGATCTCGGTGATCGCGTTCGGCTTCATCTCCGTGCTCTGGGTCGTCACCTAGCGCCGGTGGGATCAGCTTTGCCCCGCGTACGCACGCAGATTCGCGCTGGCAGCGTGGCTACGCGGGGCAAAGGTCAGGCCATCGGGGCCGAGGACTCCAGCCACGAGACGAAGCCGGTGTAGGCGCTCTCGCCGAGCGCCAGGGACAGCTCGGCGCCGCCGTCGCGGCATTGCACGACGACCGCGGTCGAGGGCAGCGACTGCTGCTCCGACTGCAGCACCGAGCGACGGCCGAGCACGGTCACATCGCGCCGTTGCAGCACCCGGTTGGGACGCGTGCCCACCCCGAGCGAGCGGTACCAGCGCAGCTCACCGCCGGCGAAGCGCGCGACGCCGTACTGCCATCGCACCGCCGCTGCGGGCAGCAGCGCCACCGGGATCGCCCCCGCCGCCCGCAGCATGAAGCGCTGCCGCGCGAGGACGAGCGCGCACACCACCAGCACGACAACAGCCGCACACACCACGATGACGTCGACGATGTGCACGGCTGCCGTTTCGCTAGGGTCGTGCTCAGACCGATTCGCCGGCTGCGCGTAACCGGGCCAGGGAGCGATCCCTCGCGGCGGCGCCCTCCGGCGTGCCCGCATCGGCCTTGTCCAGCGCGGCGCGGGCCCGGGCGACGTCTATCTCGTCCGCGGTCTCGGCCATCTCCGCGAGTACCGACACGCCGTCGTTGCCGACGGACAGGAACCCGCCATGCACCGCAACGCGCAGATCGTCTTCGCCCTCGCGTTCGATGCGCACGATGCGTCCTGGCTCGAGCGCACCGAGCAGCGGCGCATGGTGCGGCAGGATGCCGAGCTCGCCGTCGACCGTGCGCGCGTACACGCCAGTCGCCTCGCCCGACCAGATCGGCCGTTCGACCGATACCAGCTCAACCTGCATTGTTGCCATCAGCAGTTACGCATTCTTCAGCTCGTGCGCCTTGCGCTCGAGGTCCTCGATGCCGCCGCACATGAAGAACGCCTGCTCCGGGTAGCTGTCGAAGTCACCAGCGCACAGCCGCTTGAACGACTCGACGGTCTCCTCCACCGGGACGAACGATCCGTCGACACCGGTGAACTGCTTGGCAACGAAGGTGTTCTGCGACAGGAACCGCTCGATGCGCCGCGCCCGGCCGACGATGACCTTGTCCTCTTCGGAGAGCTCGTCGATACCGAGAATCGCGATGATGTCCTGCAACTCCTTGTAGCGCTGCAGGATCTGCTTGGTGCGCTGGGCGACGTCGTAGTGCTCCTGGCCGATGTACTCGGCCGCGAGGATGCGGCTGGTCGAGTCGAGCGGGTCGACCGCGGGGTAGATGCCCTTCTCCGAGATCGGGCGGCTGAGCACGGTCGTCGCGTCGAGGTGGGCGAAGGTCGTGTGCGGCGCGGGGTCGGTGATGTCGTCGGCGGGCACGTAGATCGCCTGCATCGAGGTGATCGAGTGACCACGGGTCGAGGTGATGCGCTCCTGCAGCTGGCCCATCTCGTCAGCCAGCGTCGGCTGGTAACCCACCGCGGAAGGCATCCGGCCGAGCAGTGTCGACACCTCCGAACCTGCCTGGGTGAAGCGGAAGATGTTGTCGATGAACAGCAGCACGTCCTGCTGCTTCACGTCACGGAAGTACTCGGCCATCGTCAACGCCGACAGCGCGACGCGCAGTCGCGTGCCCGGCGGCTCGTCCATCTGGCCGAACACCAGCGCGGTCTTCTCGAGCACGCCCGACTCGGTCATTTCCGCGATCAGGTCGTTGCCCTCACGCGTGCGCTCGCCAACCCCGGCGAACACCGAGACACCACCGAACTCCTCGGCGACGCGGTAGATCATCTCCTGGATCAGCACCGTCTTGCCGACACCGGCACCACCGAACAGGCCGATCTTGCCGCCAACCACATACGGGGTCAGCAGATCGATCACCTTGATGCCGGTGGCGAACATCTCGGTCTTGCTCTCGAGCTCGTCGAACGGCGGTGGCTCGCGGTGGATCGACCACCGCTCCTCGATGTTGAGTTCGCTCTCTTCGACATCGAGCGGCTGGCCGAGGGTGTTGAAGACGTGGCCCAGCGTCACGTCGCCGACCGGCACGGTGATCGGCGAGCCGGTGTCGGTCACCTCGGCACCGCGGATGAGCCCGTCGGTCGGCTGCAAGGCGATCGTGCGCACCATGTCGTCGCCGATGTGCTGCGCGACCTCCATCGTCAGCGTCTTGGACAGCTCACCGAGTTCGATTTCGGCGGTCAACGCGTTGTACAGCCCGGGGATGGCATTGCGGCCGAACTCGACGTCGACGACCGGGCCGATCACGCGGACGACGCGCCCGACCGAGGTGGCGGAGTCGGGATTATCGGTCTCTTTCTCGAACAACGTAGTCATCAGTCGTCACTTCCTGCTGCGGCCAGAGCGTCGGCGCCGCCGACGATCTCGCTGATTTCCTGGGTGATCTCTGCCTGGCGGGCCTGGTTGGCCATCCGGGTATAGGTCTTGATCAGTTCGGTTGCGTTGTCACTCGCCGACTTCATCGCCCGACGACGAGCAGCCGATTCCGAGGCCGCCGAAGCCAGCAGCGCCGAGAAGATGCGCGCGCTGATGTATCGCGGCAGCAACGCGGCGATCAGCCGCTGCGGCTCGGGCTCGAACTCGTACTGCGCGTGGTCCTTGTTCTTCGCGTCGTCCTCGTCGGAGTCGGAGGAATCGCCTTCGGCCTTGCGGACGGAGTCCTTCACCGGCGAGACGAGCTCGACGACGGGAATCTGCGAAACCGAGTTCTTGAACTGCGTGTAGACGACATACAGCTCGTCGATGCCCGGCTCGCCGTCGTGCTCGCCCTCGGACGTGGCCGCGAGCGCGAACCCGAGCGTCTCGGTCAGGTCGCGGATGTTGGCAAAGGCCGGCTGCTCCGAGAAGCCCGTCCACGATCCGGCAATCGAGATGCGCCGGAAGTTGTAGTACGCGGTGCCCTTGCGTCCGATGATGTAGCGGACGACCTCGCGACCGTCGCCTTCCAGCTTGGCCGCCAGCTCGTTGGCCGCCTTGATCGCGTTGGCGTTGTAACCGCCGGCCAGGCCGCGATCGCTCGTGATCAGCAGGATTGCCGATCGCCGAGGGTTCTCGACGCCGGTCAGCATCGGGTTCTTGATCGAGGGGTCCTGGAGCACCGCGGCCAGCGCGCGCATCAGCTCGTCGGCATAGGGACGTGCCGATTTCATCCGGGCCTGGGCGCGGACGATCCGCGACGCGGCGATGAGCTCCATCGCCTTGGTGATCTTCTTCGTCGACCCGACGGTCCGAATCCGGCGCCGGTAGACGCGTAGCTGGGCTCCCACAGGACTACTTGTCCGACGACTCGGACTCGGTGGGCTGGAACTGCTTCTTGAAGTCGGTGATCAGCGACTCGAGCTGCTCGTTGAGCTCGTCGTCGAACTTCTTCGCGGTCGCCAACGTGTCGTAGAGACCGTCGGCGTTGTGGTCGATGTAGTCGAGGAACTCCTGCTCGAAACGGCGGACGTCGTCCACCTCGACGTCGTCGAGGTGCCCGCGCGTGCCGGCCCAGATCGAGGCGATCTCGCGACCGACCGGGAACGGCGAGGATGCCGGCTGCTTGAGCAGCTCGACCAGACGCGCGCCGCGCGCAAGCTGCTGCTGGCTGGACTTGTCCAGGTCGGAACCGAACGCCGCGAAGGCCTCCAGCTCGCGGTACTGCGCAAGGTCGACACGCAACCGGCCCGCGACGTCACGCATCGCGCGTGGTTGGGCCGCGCCACCGACACGCGACACCGAGATACCGACGTTCACGGCGGGACGGACGCCCGCGTTGAACAGGTCGGTCTCGAGGAAACACTGACCGTCGGTGATCGAGATGACGTTGGTCGGGATGTAGGCCGACACGTCGTTGCCCTTGGTCTCGATGATCGGCAGGCCGGTCATCGATCCGCCGCCGAGGTCGTCGGACAGCTTCGCGCAACGCTCGAGCAGCCGGCTGTGCAGGTAGAAGACGTCACCCGGGTAGGCCTCGCGGCCCGGCGGGCGCCGCAGCAGCAGCGATACCGCGCGGTAGGCCTCGGCCTGCTTGGACAGGTCGTCGAACACGATCAGCACGTGCATGCCCTGGTACATCCAGTGCTGGCCGATGGCCGAGCCGGTGTACGGGGCGAGGTACTTGAACCCGGCCGAGTCGGATGCGGGCGCGGCCACGATGGTCGTGTACTCCATCGCACCGGCCTCGTCGAGCACCTGGCGCGCGGCCGCGATCGTCGAGCCCTTCTGCCCGATCGCGACGTAGATGCAGCGCACCTGCTGCTTCGGGTCGCCGGTCTTCCAGTTGTTGCGCTGGTTGATGATCGCGTCGAGGCAGACGGTGGTCTTGCCGGTCTGCCGGTCGCCGATGATCAGCTGGCGCTGGCCGCGGCCGATGGCAGTCATCGAGTCGATGGCCTTGATGCCGGTCAGCAGCGGCTCGCGAACCTCTTGCCGCTGCACCACCGACGGTGCCTGCAGCTCCAGGGCGCGGCGGTCATCGGACTCGATCTCGCCTTGACCGTCAATCGGCCGGCCGAGGGGGTTGACCACCCGGCTCAGGTACCCGTCGCCGACCGGGACGGACAGGATCTCGCCGGTGCGCTTGACCTCCTGGCCCTCCTCGATCTTCGAGGCGTCACCCAGGATGACCACACCGATGTCGCGCACGTCGAGGTTCAGCGCGATGCCCAGGGTGCCGCCCTCGAACTCGAGCAGCTCGTTGGTCATTGCGCTCGGCAGGCCCTCGACACGGGCGATGCCGTCGCCGGTCTCCGAGACGACGCCGACCTCTTCGCGCGATGCATCGGGCGAGTAGGAGTCGACGTAGCTCTCGATCGCACTACGGATTTCGTCTGCCGAGATCGTCAGCTCTGCCATCAATGAATCCTCTGTATCAGTGGGTCTGTACTTAGTCGGGTCGTCGGTGGTCGGTACCGCGTCAGCTGGCGAACGCGTTGCGGATCTGGGCAAGTCGGGCGGCCACGCTGCCGTCAATGATTTCGTCACCGACGCGCACCACCAGTCCGCCACGAATCGACGGATCGATCGCGTAGCGCACCTCGATGCGGCGGCCGTACAGCTGCGAGAGTTGATCGGCCAGCGCGCCCTGCTGGTGGTCGGTCATCGGGACGGCACTGATGACACGCGCGACGTACCGCTCGCGACGCACCCCGGCCGCCTCGATGAGGTCGTCGAGCGCCAACCGGACGCTGCGCTTGCGCTGCGCGACGACCGCGTGCCGGACGAGCGCGAGCGTCAACGCGTGCACCTTGCCGCCGAGCACCTGCTCGAGCAGTCCGACGCGGCGCTCGGTCGAGGCGGTTACCTCATCGAGCAGTGTTGCCAAGCCCGACTCGGCGTCGATGATGCGCTCGAACCGGAACAGCTCGTCCTCGACCTCGTCGATGACTCCGGCCTTCTCAGCTGCCGCGAGCAACACGTCGTCGCCGCTGGCCTCGAGGGCGTCGACGAGATCCCATGCCGTCGACCAACGCTGGGACACCGCTTCACCGGCGACGCTCAACGCGCTCGCACTCACCCTGCCCTGCAGCAGGTGCTCGGCGAGAGCCTTACGTGCCTCTGCCGAGGATGCCGGGTCGGCCATCCGGCGCCGCAGCCTCGGCTGCTTGGTGAGCAAGCCGCCGATCGAGTACAGCTCATCGGCGAGTCCAGCCAACCCGTCGGTCGACGAGAACCGGCCCAGGACGGACTCGACCTGGACCCGAACACTCGCCAACGCCTGGCGGCTCGCAGCCTGGATCACGACTTGCTACCTGCCGAAGACCCGGAGGCTGCGTCATCGCGCGCTTCGAGACCGGCGATGAAGGCATCGACGGTCGCACTCACCTGGTCGTCGTCAGTGAGCCGCTGGTCGATGATCTTCTCCGACAGCTCGACGGCCATCGTGCCCAGCTCGGCACGCAGTTCGCGCACGATCGCGGTGCGCTGGCGTGCCAGCTGCTCCTCACCACGCGCGACGATCCGCTCGGACTCCTCTTGCGCGGCCTGCCGCAGGTCGGCGACGATGCGCTGCCCCTCGGCGCTGGCGCGCTCGCGGATCTTGGCCGCCTCCAGACGCGCCTTGGTGAGGGCGTTCTTGTACGCCTCCTCAGCCTCGGCGAGCTTCGCCCTGGCCGTGTCGGCGTCCTCGACCTGCTGCCGGATCATCTCTTGCCGATCCCGCATCGCCGTCTGGACGTAGGGCAGGATGTAGCGCCAGATGATCGCGAGGATCAACAGGAACGCGATGAGTTCCGCGATGAACGTCGCGTTCGGTACAAGGAAGTTGCCCGAAGCGACTACGTGCTTGGCCATGGTGGCGCTGACCCTTACTTGCTGGAGAGAACGAAGACGAACAGCACCGCGAAGGCGAGGTTGATGAAGTACATCGCCTCGACCAGGCCGACGGTGAGGAAGAACAGTGTCTGCAGCCGGCTCTGCGCCTCGGGCTGACGGGCCACGCCCGAGATCAGCGAGCTACCGGCCAGGCCGTCACCGACTGCCGCGCCGATGGCGCCGCCGCCGAGCGCCAGGCCGCCGCCGATGAGGCCGCCCATGAGTTCGAAGCCCTGTGTTGGTGAGTTTGCCATTTCTCCTCAATTCTCAATTCCTGGACGTGCGTACGAACGTGGTGAGTGGGTGGACCAAGAGCGGTTCAGTGCGCGCCCTCCTCGGCGGGTTTGACCGAGCTGAGGTAGAGCACGGTCAGCAGTCCGAAGATGAAGGCCTGGATGAGCCCGATGAAGGCATCGAAGAGCTTCCAGAGAATTTCCGGGGCCCACAGGATGTAGGCCGGGAAGAGCGCGATCAGCGAGACCATGATGACGCCGGAGAAGATGTTGCCGAACAACCGGAGCGCGAGCGTGAGCGGCTTGGCAATCTCCTCGATCAGGTTGATCGGGAACATGATCCAGGATGGCGTGAACAGGTGGTGGTAGTAGCCGCGGAAGCCGCGCTTGCGCACGCCGACCACGTGCATCGTCACGATGACGAACAGCGCGAGCGCGTAGGTCAGGTTCACGTCCGACGCGGGCGGCGGCAGGTACTCGGGGTCGCCCGGACTGGGGACCAGTGCCAGCCAGTTGGCGATGAGGATGAACAAGAACAGCGTCATCGCGAGCGGAACGACGAACGGCGCGGTCTGGATGCCGAGGGTCGACTCGACCTGATCCTCGACCTGCTTGGTGACGGTCTCGAAGAACAGTTGCAGGCGCCCCGGCTTGCGCATGTTGATCGAGCGGCGCAGCAGCACGCCCAGGAGCACGATGATGGCGCCGGCCACGAGCGTGCTCGTGATCGTGTCGCCGTTCAACGTC
>DASRSG010000004.1:0-11730 GCA_035656595.1 Jatrophihabitantaceae bacterium
CTGGAGAAGGCCGCGCCCGTGCCGGTTCCGGTCAACGGACGCAAGTTCGCCGGCTCCGAATCGGCGCGTAACGGCATCAATGGTCTGGCCGTGGCCGAGGACGTCACGATGGTGATCGTGCCTGACCTGATCACCGCGTGCACCAAGGACGACGGATCGCTCGACCTGAACCTCTGGAAGGCCGTGCAGACCTCGCTCATCTCGCACTGCGAGCAGAACGGCAACCGGATGGCTGTCCTCGACGCGCCGCCCGGCATGAACCCCCAGCAGATCAAGGAATGGCGCAGCGACGTCGCGATGTACGACTCGGCCTATGCCGCGCTGTACTACCCCTGGATCAAGGTCGAGAACCCGATCGGCGTGAATGGCAACGCCGAGGTGTTCATCCCGCCGTCGGGCCACGTGGCCGGCGTCTGGGCCCGCACCGACGAGACGCGTGGCGTGTGGAAGGCTCCGGCCAACGACACCATGCGCGGCGTCCTCGACATCGAGCGCACGATCACGCAGAACGAGCAGGGCCTGCTCAACCCGATCGGCATCAACTGCATCCGTCCGTTCGGCACTCGCGGCATCCGCATCTGGGGCGCGCGCACCCTGTCCTCGGACACCGACTGGCGTTACATCAACGTCCGCCGGCTGTTCAACATGATCGAGGCGACGATCCTCGAGGGCACCCAGTACGCGGTGTTCGAGCCGAACGACATGACCCTCTGGGAAGGTGTCAAGCGCACCCTGAACGGCTTCCTGCGCGGCTTGTGGAGTGCCGGTGCGCTGTTCGGCACGACCGCCGACCAGGCGTTCTACGTCAAGTGCGACGAAGAAACCAACCCGCCGGAGTCGATCGACGAAGGCAAGCTCGTGGTCGAAGTGGGCATTGCCCCGGTGAAGCCAGCCGAGTTCGTGGTGTTCCGCATCAGTCAGCAGAAGCAGACGTCCGGCTGATCCGGCGCAACGAGAAAGCAGGAGTGACAAATGCCCAACGACCTTCTCTCGACCGACCCGATCGTTGCCCAGAACTTCTACCTCGAGATCTCCGGCGAGAACATCGTGCTCTCCGGCGTCTCCGGCCTTGACCTCGAGTTCCAGGTCTCGGAGATCCAGCAGGTGGGCAAGGACGGCAAGGCCCAGATGATCAAGACCCGCGGCAACGTGCTGAAGGTTCCGGATCTCTCGGTAACCCGGATGGCTCCGCTCGACGCCAGTTCGGACCCGATCTGGAAGTGGTTCCACCAGATCCGCGACACCGGCTTCGTCGGCGCGACGCGCACCACCAACCGCAAGAACGGTTCGATCGTGCTCTACGACACCTCGATGAAGGAGGTTGGCCGGTTCAACTTCTTCAACGGCTGGCCGAGCAAGATCTCGACCGATGCAATGAGCACCGACTCGAGCGACCCGGTCAAGGAGACGATCACGATCGTCTGCGAGCGTCTCGACCGGGTGAAGTAGGCCGGCCGAACGATTCAGCAGTAAGTAGGTAGTCCTCGCCATGGCATTGAAAACCAGCTACGAGTTCACCCTCCCCCGCGGGTATCTCGACGATTCCGGCCGGTTGCACAAGACGGGGACGATGCGGCTCGCGACGGCGCGAGACGAACTCGCGCCGCTGCGCGACCCCACGGTGACCGGCCCGGACGACCCGCGGTTGACGATCTTGGTGTTGACCCGGGTGGTCGAGAAGCTCGGCGATCTCGAGCTGGTCACCTCGCACGACATCGAAGGGCTGTTCGCGGTAGATCTGGCGTATCTGCAGGACTTCTACGGCGTCATCAACTTCGGTAGCCAGGACGAGTACGACGCACTGGTGAACGCCCAGCAGAGCACTCCGCTGCTGGGCGACTCGCCTGCTGCCGGGCCCGCTGCGCAGCCATCGGGAGCCTCGGGCGAATCCGCGCCGGCCGAGCCTGCAGGGGAGGAGAGGTCGAATGAGCAATCCTCGCGTCCTCCGCTGCGGACCGCCGTCGAGGAGCTGCCACGCCGAGCGCTGTAGCGCAGTTGTAGGTGACCGGCGATGATGCGCTACCCCACTGACGCCCTGTGGCAGGAGATGGCCTACCTGGCCTACCACCTGCACTGGGATCTCGAGGAGCTGCTCGACCTCGAGCACATGGACCGGGTGCGGATGGTGCGCGCCGTCGCCTCGCTGAACGAGCGGGCCTGGCAGGCGGTGCGCGAATATGCCCACTGACACCGATCCGCTCGGCGGCGACCTGCCGATGGCCGACCGATTTCTCTTTGAAGTCGACGGTGTCGAAATCGGCGTGTTCCGCGAGGTCCTCGGCCTGCAGGTGACCGTGCACGTGGTCGAGGTTGCCGAAGGCGGCCAGAACGCGTTCACGCACAAGCTGCCCTCGCGCATGACCTGGCCGAACGTGACCTTCAAGCGCGGGCTGACGCAGAGCGACGCGTTGTTCGACTGGCTGCAGAAATCCTCGGGCGAGGGCTTCGCCGGCAACAGCAACAAGCTGACCCGCTCCACCGGAGCGGTGACCGCGCTCGACGCGCAAGGCTCCCGCCTGCGTGCCTGGGAGTTCATCGACGTCTTCCCGGTGCGTTGGAAGGGCCCGGACTTCATCACCGGCAACCTCAACCCGCTCGAAGAGGAACTCGAGGTCGCCCATCACGGCTTCCGCGCCAAGACCCAGGCGGCCGGCGCATGACCGAGGTTGAGGGCGCATGACCGCGCCGTCCGAGGTCGACGCTGTCGACGCCACCCGGCTGGGCCGGGAGGCAGCCGCGCGGCTGCGGCTGCCCGGCCCGCCACGCGCGCGTTCGCGCCCGTCGCGCATCGGCAGCATCGCCTCGAGCAGCGCACGGTTCGCTGCCGGCACCGCCCGTCCCATCGCCGTGCGCCGTGCGCTGGCCGGGCCTGACGTCGTGCCGGTGCGCTCGTACCGCAACGCGGGGGTAGCGCCGCCGCGATGGTGGACACCGGAAGCAGAGGCGCCGCGGGAGGTGGCAACCCGCCGCTCGTTCACCCCGGCCGAGTTGCCGGCGCGCGGGCTTCCACGCGCCGTGCGGCGGGTGCCCGACCAGCAGACCTGGACGCCCGGCGGCATCGTCGCGGGCCTGCACGCCGAGGTCGCCAACGTGCGGCGGATGGACGCGACGACCGCGGCCGGCCCGATGCTGATGGCCCACGACCGAGCCCGGCTCGCCCCGTCCAAGCGCGCGGCAGCGGTCGCGCGCAGCGGCGCCCCGCCAACGGGGCAGCCCTCCGGAGGTGGCACCGGGCCCGGCGCGACGACCTCCGCGCCGACCGCCTCTGGGAATGCGCAACCGACGCCGAGCCCGTCCGCTCTGCTCGCGTCGCCAGCCGTGCCGGGCCGTCCGTCCGCCGCCATCTCCCGCTTCCTCGCGGCGGTCCGGCGCACACTCGCGCCGCCCGCCGCGACGACCGCGGCTGCTGGCACACCGCGCGCGGTCGCGGCACCGGCACCGGCGGCAGTTGGTTCGGAACCGGCACCGGGCCGGCCGATGGCCGCGTCGCCCAGCACCCGCCGAGCGGCGACCCGATCCGCAGCCGGCCCCGGCGGGCAGCCAGCGTCCGGGCCGGTAGCCGACGAAGCTCCGTACGGGCCGGCTGCGCTCGCCGCACCAACCGCAGCGACCTCGCCACGTGCCGGCGAACCATCGCCCGCTGCGGCGAGCGCTGCCCCCACCGAACCGGCCGCGCCGGGCCCGTTGCGGCGCACCACCACCGCAATCACCGCCACCACCGGCCACGCACCGCTCGGCATCGTGCCGGCGTCCGGCGCACTGCGGCCGGCTCTTGCGCCCGCGCCGGTCCGCCCGCTGCGCCGGATGTTGGGTCCCGCGCATGCGCTGCGCCCGGCGGCCCGCACCGGCACTGCTGCCACCCGCCCGGCAGCGCTGCCGGTCGCCACCCCAGCCGCGTCCGCCGGTCAGGCCGAGTCCGGCGCGACGGTAACCCCGCTGCGCCGCTCGCCCGACGTCGTGAGCACGCGGTCCTACCCGGCGGCTGCGAAGGCACCTGCCAGCACGGCGCGACCGGCGAGCGCCGGTGCGTCATCGGCGGCCGACGACGCACCGCCTGCAGTGATCGGCTCGGTACCGGCCGAGCAGACGCAGCCGGGCAGCCAGCCGGCGTCGACACCTGCCGCCGCGACCGGAGCCACCACGACCGGCACGGTGCTACGGCGCAGTCCGCCCGCTGCCGATCAACCGCAGGCCCAGCGCGCCGGAGCCGACCTCGCGGTCGCAGCAGCGCGTCCCGCTGCCGCGGCTGCCTCATCGCGCTGGACACCCGGGCCGGCCCGGGGCGTGGCGCTGGCCAGCGTGCGGCCATTCGGCCACCGGCGCCGCGGCAGCGGCGACGAGATCCGGCCGGCGCTCGCCATCCACCGGTTGGCTGCCACCGGTGCCAGCCGCGCACCGGCGCTGCCCTCGCTGCCGGCTGCGGGCGCCGCCGCCGAGATCAGGCGGGCACCGGGCGCCGCTGCGGCGAGTCGAGCTAGCGCCGCGGTCGCGGCGTCCGGCACCGCGACAGCCGGCACCGCGTCCGGCACCGCGTCCGGCACGGCGACAACCGGCGCCGCGGCGCAGGCAGCATCGCAGAGCGGCACGCGTGCCGGGGCCTCGGCACGCGGTTCGGCGACAGCCGCCTCGGCGAACAGCGCGCCGGCAACCGCGGCTGCGTCGCCGCTGCGGGCACCTGCGGGTGCGTCCGCATCCGACCAGCACGCGCACACGCTGAGCTGCGCTCCCGGCTGCGCGGCTGCGCCCTCGACCGGCGCCGCGGTGCGCCGGCTGGCATCGGTCTCGATGCCTGACCTCATCAGCACTGCCCGTCGGCCCGCTGCCGGATCAACGAGCCGGCCGGGACTGGCCAGCGGGTTCGGCCCGAGCGCCGCAATCGTTGCGGCCGGGTCGACCATGAGCACCTCGTCACCCGCGGCGATAGGCGGCTCCGGACCCGTGCCACCTCGACCCACCGTGCGTCGCAGTGTTGCGGTGGCCGCCCATCCGCGCGCCGCAGCGACGAGTGCCGCGACCCGCCCACTTGCCGGGCATGGCCAATCGCCGGCGACCATCCATCGCAGCTACCTGCCGGCCCCGCCGCCGATCAGCATCCGGCCCGCACCCCTTTCCGGAGCGCCGGTGCCGGCCGCAGCGCGCGGCCCCCTGCCCGACCAGACGCCTGCGGCTGTGCGCCGCTCGACCGATCTCGCGACGACCGGCCGCCGAGACCCCGCCGGCAGCGCGACGCCCCGCTCGGCGCTCGCAGACGCGACCGCCGACCTGTTCCGTTCCGCGCGAGTCGCCGATGCGCCCATCCGTCGACTTGCTGCCGGAAGCGCTGGAGGTACCAACGTGCAAGATCCCCCGGACCACCTGCCAGTTCATGCAGGCAGCGCCGTCAGCCCTGCCGTCCTGAACGCGCCGCCCCACCAGGCCGCGCCGGTCGCCGGGCAGGCACCGTCAGCCGAACTGCGCCCGCACCAGCTCGACGAGATCGTCGAGCGGGTCATCGACAAGATCGAACAGCGCGTCGTCGACGAGCTGGAACGCCGTGGCCGCCGCTTCAACCCGGGAGTGTTCTGATGCCCACCGCACTGGAGAAGGCCTTCCTCGAGATCGAGGGCGGCGAGCGGATCGCTTGCCTGTTCAACCCGTCGTCGATCACGGTCGCGCGCAGCAACAACTGGAGCTCGAACCCGATGCCGGGCAGCGACGTCGGCCAGTTGCGATTCCTCGGCTCGAACTCCGGCACGCTGAGCCTGGATCTCACCTTCGACACAACCGCGGACGGAACCGCAGTCAGCAGCTACACCGGCAAGGTGATGAAGCTGATGGAGGTCGACTACACCCTGCCCGGTGCCGACGAGGCTACGCGTAACGGGCGCCCCCGCACGGTGACGTTCCACTGGGGCGACCTGCACTCCTTTCCGGCCGTCGTAGCCAACGTCGTGCTGAGCTTCACCTACTTCTCGTCCACCGGCGTACCGTTGCGCGCCACCGCGCAACTGCTGTTGCAGCAGTACGACAAGTCCGACGCCTTCGGGCCGCAGAACCCCACCTCCGGCACGCCCAGCCCGCACCGCGTGCATCGCGTGCAGCCCGGCGAGACACTCGATCGCATCTCCGCGCGGTACTACGGCGACTCCACCCGGTGGCGCGAGTTGGCCAACACCAACGGCATCGAAGATCCGCTCGCCGTCCGGCCGGGAACCTTACTGAGCATCCCGCGGAAGAGTGGCTAAGTGACCGGCGTACAGATCAACCAGATCGCGCCCGAGTTCGAAGTGAACGGGGTGCAGCTGGCCGCTACGTGGTGGTCGGCGCTGCTCAGCATGCGCATCGACCGCGAGTTGAACGTGGTCGGCCGCGCAGTGCTCCGCTTCGCCGACACCGGCTACCAGCTGTCGGCGTCCAACATCTTCGCTCTGGGCGCGACGGTGCAGATCTCCGTCTTCCAGGGCGGCAAAATCTTCAAGGGGATCGTGACGGGCGCGAACCTCGAGCAGGTGGTCGGCGAGCACCCGGAACTCGTGATCACCGTCGACGATCCGGCCTGCAAGCTCGGCTTGAGCACCAACGTGGTTGCGCACACGAACAAGTCCTACGCCGACATCATCACCTCGATGGTGAACGCGCCGCTGAGCGTTTCGATCGCGAACTCTGCGCTGGGCGCAACGATGCATGAGTACCTGCTGCAGAGCAGTACCGACCTCGCCTTTCTCGACACGATCGTGCGTCGCACGAACTCGGTGTGGTGGGTCGATGACGACACCCTCAACATCGCGAAACCGGCAGACGCCGCCGCCCCGGCCACGAAGCTTTCGCTCGGCACTGGCCTGCGCGAATTCTCGGTGCGCGCCTCCGGCCTGCGACCCACGAAGGTCACGGTGAACGGGTGGGACCCCAAGGCCCAGACCGACATCACGAGCGCAGGCGACCCGCCGCCGGTCACCGCAACGTCGACCTTCGCCGACGTCTACACCGGCAGCAAGGGCGGTATGGGCGTCAACGGCACGCAGACCGCCGGTGACGGAAACCCCAACGACAGCGCCGAGGCGCAAGCGATCGCCAGTTCGTTGGCCACGACGTGGCACTCCGCCGCGGTTGTCGCGCGCGGCACCGCAATCGTCAACTCGGCGATCGGCCCGGCCACGAAGATTGAGGTCGCCAATGCCGGGCCGTCGAGCGGCACGTACGTCGTCAGCGCGGTCGAGCACGTCTACAACCGCACCGGGTTCTTCACCAAGTTCGTCGCCGGCCCGGTTCGCTCGGCAAAGCTCGTAGACACCCTTGGTGCCGCCGTGCCCGACACCGGATTTCTGATGTCGAACCTGATTACCGCGACCGTGTCGGACACGAACGACGACCAGAAGATGGGCCGGGTGAAGGTTACCTACGCTGGTGCGGGTGGCGCCTTGGTGAGCAATTGGGCCCGCGTGCTGTCCCTCGGCGGCGGGTCAGGACGGGGCAGCGTGTTCATCCCGGAAGTCAAGGACGAGGTGCTCGTCGGATTCGAGCGTGGCGACTCGCGTCACCCGGTCGTGCTCGGTGGACTGTTCAGCGAAAAGATCAAGATGGCGGCGGACAGCGACGTGCGTGACAACAACGGGATCGCCTACCGGCGCATCACGTCGCGGCTGGGCCACGTGGTCGAGCTGTCCGACGGCACGTCCGCCGACAAGCAGCACGTCCTGCTCAAGCTGGGCAACGCCGCGCATAAGTTGCGGCTCGGTGCCGACGCCTTCGCAATCGAGATCGCGCAGGGCAAGCCGCTGTCGATCAAGGCGGGCGACGCGAAGTTCGAGATCGATGCTTCGGGCAACATCACCATCGAAGGCACGAGTATCAGCCTCAAGGCGACCAAGGGCGCCATCGGCATCGAGGCGACCACGGACTTCAAAGCCAAGGGGACCGCCAGCGTCTCGGTCGAGGGCGCGACGCTCGACTTGAAGGCGAAGGCAACGGCGAACCTCGAGGCGTCGACCGGGCCGACGACGGTCAAGGGGGCGCCGGTGATGATCAACTGATGACCGAGTCACTGCCGCCGCGTTCGGACGAGACCGTCCGCTATGACGCCTCGTTCATCGGACGAGGGTTCAACTGGCCGATGGGCGTCAACCACTCCGGCTCGATCGCGCTGACCGACGGGCCGGAGGATCTCGACCGCTCGATCCGTCTCGTCCTGCTCACCGCGCCCGGCGAGCGGGTGATGCGACCACTGTTCGGCTGCCGGATCTGGGACCTGCTCTTCGAGCCGGTCACGCCCAACTTGCTGGGGCTGATCGCCGAAGCGGTTCGCGATGCCGTAGCGCAGTGGGAGCCGCGCGTCGTGGTCGAACAGGTCGTACCGATGGCCGACGACAACGACGACGCGCTAGTGCGCATCAACATCGTTTATCGAGTGAGAGCGACGAACGACCGGCGCAACCTGGTCTACCCGTTCTACGTCATCCCGCACGATTCGGAATAGCGAGCACACCATGCCATTACCAGCACCTGAGCTCGACGACCGCAAGTTCCAGGACATCGTCGACGAAGCCAAGCGGCTCATCCCGCGGTTCTGCCCGGAGTGGACCAACCACAACGTCTCCGATCCGGGCGTCGCGCTGATCGAGCTGTTCGCCTGGATGAGCGAGATGGTGCTGTACCGGGTCAATCAGGTGCCCGAGCGGCTCTACGTGCACTTCTTGAACATGGTGGGTATCGAGCCGTTCCCGCCGTCGGTGGCCCGTGTCGATCTGACGTTCTGGCTCTCGGCTGTGCTCGAGACGCCGGTGATCGTGCCGGGCAACACCGAGGTCATGACCACCGCCGGCGCATCGAGCGGCGGCACCGACACGATCATCTTCAGCACCGTCAAGGACCTCACCATCGCCCCGCCGCAGCTCAAGGCGGCCAAGGCAGCCACCCAATCTGACGACCGCGTCATCGACGTGTGGGAAGACCTGCGCTTCGATCAGAACGGCGTCCAGACGTTCCAGTCCTCGCAACTGACACCCGGCGACGCATTCTTGCTCGGCTTCACCGAGAGCCTGGCCGGTGTCGTGCTGCAATTGACGCTCGAAGCCCACGCCGAGGGCATCGGCGTCGACCCGCGCACCCCGCCGATCGCCTGGGAGGTGTGGAACGGCGAGGGCTGGATCACTGCGCACGTCTACCAGGACACGACCGGCGGCCTGAACCGCGCCGGGCAGATCGTGCTGCTCATCCCGATCGAGCACGAGTTGCTCGCGGTCGGCAACGAGTCGGCGTACTGGCTGCGCGCGCGACTGCTCGCACCGATGCCGGGCCAGCCCACCTATCAAGCTTCGCCGCGAGTCCGCTCGGTCACTGCGAACGCGCTCGGCGGCACGGTCGGTGCCGAGCACTGCGAGACGCTGCCGAGTGAGGCGATCGGACGAAGCGATGGCTCGGCCGGACAGCGCTTCGCAGTCTCGCGCAGCCCGGTGCTGCCCCGCCGCGAAGGCGAGTTCGTCCAAGTCACCGACGGCGACGGCACGGTCGACTGGAAGGAAGTCGACGACTTCACCACCTCCGGCCCGCACGACCGGCACTACGTCTGGGACAGCGGCAGCGGTGTGCTCCAGTTCGGCCCGCGCGTGCGGTATCCGGACGGCTCGATCCGCCAGCACGGCCTCATCCCCCGTGACGGCGCATCGATCGCGGTCACCGGCTACCGGCACGGTGGTGGTGGCCGAGGCAACGTCGGTTCGCGCACGCTTACCGTGATGCGCAGCTCGGTCCCGTTCGTCAGCGGTGTGATCAATCTCGACAACGCGACCGGTGGGGTCGATGCGGAGACCGTCGCGGAGGCAAAGGTGCGCGGCCCGATGACGCTGCGCACCGGCCAGCGCGCGGTGACGGCCGGCGACTACGAACGGCTCACGCTCGAGTCGTCGATCGAAGTGGCGCGCGCGAGATGCCTGCCTGCATCACGCAGCAACGGATCGGTACGCCTGCTCGTCGTCCCGCGCGTGCGTGGCGATGCGACCCGCCACAAGCTCGACGACTACGCGATAGCCCAACCGCTGATGCGGCGCATCAACGACCACCTGGACGCGCACCGGGTCGTCGGTACCGCGGTCGAGGTCAGCACCCCGTACTACCAAGGCGTGTCGGTCGCGGCCCTGATCCATGCCGGACCTGGCCGGCCCGCGGGTCTCGTCCGGCAGCGCGCGATCGAAGCGCTGACTCGCAACATCAACCCGCTCACCGGCGGTCCAGAAGGCGATGGCTGGCCCTTCGATGCCGACATCAACGCCGCATCGATCGCGCAGTTGCTCGAGACGGTCGATGGCGTCGAGCGGGTCGAGGAGGCGGTGCTCTTCGAATACGACCTGCGCACCAGCCGGCGCATCGGCAGCGGCAAGGACATCATCCGTCTCGACGAGCACTCGCTGTTCCTCTCCGCCCCGCACCAGGTCGTCGTCAGATGACGTCGCTGGTCCCTCGCTCGCAGGCGCTGCCGGCTCGGGTGGTGAAGTCGCGGCGCAGCCCGCAGTGGCTGTTGAACCAGCTGCCCGTCGGCATGCTCGATGGCGACTTCTTCGTCCGCTTCGTCTCGATCTTCCAGGAGCTGGGCGGCACCCTGCTCGAGAACGCCGACAACATCGAGTACCTGCCCGACGTCTCGGTCGCCCCGGATGCGATGGTGCGCTGGCTCGCGTCCTGGATCGGTACCGAGATCATCGACTCGTCCCTCGATGACCAGGTGCAACGGCGCATCGTGGCCGGTGCGGCAACGACGTTGACCTGGCGTGGCACCGTGACCGGCCTGACCCGCTTTCTCGAACTCATCACCGGCGGCCCGGCGCAGATCGAGGAAGGTGGCGGGGTCTGGCGCGAGGGCGAGGCACCGGCGGATACTGCGTGGGTACGGATGAAGGTCGACTCCACCGGCTGGATGCCCGAGGATGACTTCATCGCATTGGTCCGTGACGAGGTGCCCGCGCACGTCCGAGCGGAGTTGTACATCGGTGAGCGCCTCGTGTGGCCCGCCGCTGGGGAGGATGAACCGACATGACCGTCGAACGTCGCGGCGACGCGACCGCGGCCGACACCGAGTCCACCGGACTCATCCGGCGGGTGAACGCGCCGCTACCCCCGTACGCGCAGCAGCCGGCACCGGCGCCGTCCGCGCCGCCGTCCGCAACGACCGGAACCGGCGCGCCCCTGCCGCCGCCGCAGACGATCGCCGACGCGATGATCGAGGTATCGACCCCGCCGCTTGCCGCCGACAGCCCGCTCCTGGTCAAGCACGAGCCGACCGCTCCCCCCGCCACGCCGCCCACCACCTCGGCGCAACCTGTTTCGATCAGCAAGCCGACGCTCGCTGCGCCGGAGCCCGTTTCGGTAGCTGTGGCAACCGCCCCGGTCGCTGCGGCACCGTCGGCTGCGCCGCTCGCGCCGTCGCTTGCGGCTGCACCGGTACTCGAAGGTGAGGCGCAGGTGGCCACGACCATTGCCGCGCCGGTGCTGGCCACCACGACTGCCGCGACAATGCCGCCGCCGGCGACGGAGTTCATCACCTGTCCCGAATGCGGCACCACCGCCTCGGTCACGCTGAACCGCCGTGACTCGGTCGACTTCTGCCGCACCTGCGACTACCCGCTGTTCTGGACACCGTCGAAGGTCATGCGCGATCCGTCGTCGGTCACCGACGAGTCGTTGCGCCGCCTGCCCGGCACGGTCGGGCGGGCGACTTTGGCCTCGCTGGCCTGCCCGTTCTGCTCCGAGCCGAACGCGCTG
>DASRSG010000005.1:0-18011 GCA_035656595.1 Jatrophihabitantaceae bacterium
TAGGCCGGGTCCTTGACCCCGGTCGAGGCCCACAGCGGTCGCTGCACGTGCGCGCCCGCTTCTTCGAGCGCCTTCCAGCGGTCGGACGCGATGACCTTCTCGTAGCGCTCGTAGGCGAGGCGTGCGTTGGCGATGCCCGCCTTGCCGCGCAGCGCCTTGGCCTCGTCGCTGCCCAGCTTGTCCAGGCGCTTGTCGATCTCGGTGTCGACCCGGGAGACGAAGAATGACGCGACCGAGCGGATCGTCGACAGATCGATGCCCTTCGCCTTGGCGGCCTCGAGCCCGGACAGATAGGCGTCCATGACCCCGTCGTAACGGTCCAGGCCGAAGATCAGCGTCACATTGACATTGATGCCTTCGGCGGTGGCCGCGGTGATGGCAGCCAGACCTTCCATGGTCGCCGGGATCTTGATCATCACGTTGGGGCGGTCGACGAGCCACCAAAGCCCCTTCGCCTCAGCAGTGGTCCAGTCCGTGTCGTGGGCGATCCGCGGGTCGACCTCGATGGACACCCGGCCGTCCTTGCCGTCAGTCCGGTCGAAGATCGGACGCAGCACGTCGCACGCCCAACGAATGTCATAGGCCATCAGGTAGCGGATCGCGCCGTCAACAGCGATCCCGCGCTTCTTCAGTTCGCGTACTTGCTCGTCGTACGCGTCGCCCTTCTCGAGCGCCTTCTGGAAGATCGTCGGGTTGCTGGTGACGCCGACAACGTCCTTGGTGTCGGCGAGTTCCTGCAGATTGCCGGTGCGCAGCCGCTCGCGGCTGATGTCGTCGAGCCAGATCGAGACATCTTGGGCCGAGAGGTCGGCAAGTGGATCGGACATAGCACTGTCTCCTTAGTCGATACGTCTGTGTCGAACGGCTGTCAGGCGCCTGCGTGCTGCAGGGCGGAATGCGCGGCGGCGACCACCCGGTCGGGAGTGAAACCGAACTGCTCGAACAGCACGTCGCCCTCGGCGCTGGCGCCATAGTGCTCGATCGACACGGTCTCGCCGGCTTCTCCGACGAACTCGCGCCAGCCTTGCTTGACTGCGGCTTCGACGCTGACCCGCGCCTTGATCTCGGGCGGCAGGATCTCTTGCCGGTAGGACGCCGGCTGCGCCTCGAACCATTCGACGCAGGGCATCGACACCACACGTGTCGGGGTGCCCTCCGCTTCGAGCGCCTCGCGAGCCTTGAGCGCGAGTCCAACCTCCGAGCCGGTGGCAATGATGATCACCTTCGCTCGCCCGGAGCCCGCCTCTTCCAGGATGTACCCGCCCTTGCCTGCCTCGGCCGTCCTGACCGGGTCGAGCACCGGCAGGTTCTGCCGCGACAGCGCAATGCCGACCGGCCCGTCTGTCTTCTCGAGGATGACCCGCCAGCAGACCACAGCCTCATTCGCGTCGGCCGGGCGTACCACGTCGAGTCCGGGGATCGCTCGAAGCGCCGCGAGATGCTCGATCGGCTGGTGCGTCGGCCCGTCGCCGCCGAGCCCGATCGAGTCGTGCGTCCACACGAAGATCGACGGCAGACGCATGAGCGCTGCCAGGCGCACCGGAGGGCGCATGTAATCGCTGAACACCAGGAACGTGCCGCCATAGGCGCGGGTGCCGCCGTGCACGTTGATGCCGTTGAGGATCGCGCCCATGGCGTGCTCGCGAATGCCGAAGTGCAGCGTGCGCCCGTACGGGCCGCCCGGCCACATCTTCGTTTGGTGCTCGGTCGGGATGAAGCTCGGCTCACCCTCCATCGTGGTGTTGTTGCTCTCGGCCAGGTCGGCCGAGCCGCCCCACAGCTCCGGCAGGACCGGCGCCAGCTTGGTCAGCACTTCACCGGAGGCCTTGCGCGTCGAGATCGAGTTCGCCTTGCCGTCCTTTTCGGTCGGCCAGGTCGGCAGGGCTGACGTCCAGCCATCGGGCAACGTGCGGTCCTTGAGCCGCCCATGCAGCTCGAACTGCTCCGGGTTCGATTTGGCCCACGCGTCGTAGTCCTTCTGCCACTCCGCGTGCGCGTCGCGTCCCCGGTCGACGACTTCGCGGGCGTGTGCCAGCACCTCGTCGCGGACGGCGAAGTGGACCTCCGGGTCGAAGCCGAGGATCTTCTTGGTCTTGCGGATCTCGTCCTCGCCCAGCGCCGAGCCATGCGCCTTGCCGGTGTTCTGCAGGGTCGGGGCGGGCCAGCCGATGATGGTGCGTACTGCGATGATCGACGGCCTGTCGGTGGCCCGTTTGGCCGCGGCGATCGCCTTCTCGAGCGCGTCGACATCCTCGCCCGAATCGACCCGCTGGACGTGCCAGCCATAGGCCTTGTACCGCGCGAGGACGTCCTCGCTGAACGCGACGTTGGTGTCGTCCTCGATCGAGATGTGGTTGTCGTCGTAGAACATGATCAGGTTTCCGAGCTGCTGGTGTCCGGCCAGCGACGACGCTTCGCTCGAAATGCCCTCCTCCATGCAGCCATCGCCTGCGACCACGTAGATGAAGTGATCGAACGGCGACGTGCCAGGGGCAGCATCCGGGTCGAACAGGCCGCGTTCACGTCGCGATGCCATGGCCATGCCGACCCCGTTGGCCACGCCCTGCCCGAGCGGGCCGGTGGTGATTTCGATCCCGGCCGTGTGGTGGTACTCCGGGTGGCCGGGTGTGCGAGAACCCCAGGTGCGCAGCGACTCGAGATCGCTGAGCTCGAGTCCGTACCCGGACAGGAACAGCTGGCAGTACTGGGTCAACGAGGAATGCCCGTTGGACAGGATGAACCGGTCGCGGCCCACCCACTCCGGGTCGGTGGGATCGTGCCGCATCACCCGCTGGTAGAGCAGGTAGGCGAGCGGTGCGAGGCTCATCGCGGTGCCGGGATGCCCGCTGCCGGCCTTCTGGACCGCGTCCGCGGCGAGCAATCGCGCGGTATCCACGGCCTTGGAGTCGAGGTCGGCCCACCACTTCGGGTGGCTGCTCACAACGCCTTCGTCGGTCTTCGCGGGACGGGTGTCGGACACGGTGTTCAGGGTCCCTTCGCTGGCTGCTCGGGTGGGTGTTCTGCTAGTGGCACTGGTTGGCAGTGTTGGCAGTGTTGGCACTGGTTAGCGCTGGTTGACACTGGTGATGCTGTAAAGGCTTACCCCACTTCAGCGTAGTCACCACAGAACGGGCACTGTTGGTGCCCGCGCCTTGGACTGCGTGCGATCAGCACAGCGGCGACGGTTACCCTGATGTGGTGACGCAGACGCCGGTGGCGCCCGTGCCGACGGGTGCCCACGAGACGTCCGAAGTGCACCCCAAATCGACCCGCCGGCGGTCTCAGCAAGCGCACGGGATCGGTGCACGCCCTAGCCCCCACCGCAGCCGGATCGGTGCGTACGTCGCGCTCACCAAGCCTCGGATCATCGAGCTGCTGCTGGTAACGACCCTCCCATCGA
The DNA here is from genome assembly GCA_035656595.1 of Jatrophihabitantaceae bacterium. Lineage (GTDB taxonomy): Bacteria > Actinomycetota > Actinomycetes > Mycobacteriales > Jatrophihabitantaceae > RYN-133. Next base: position 3,401 of record DASRSG010000005.1, read on the forward strand.
TGGTGCTCGCTGCCGGCGGCCTGCCGCAGTGGTGGGTGGCGGTGGTCACGATGCTGGGCGGCACCCTGGCCGCTGGCAGTGCCAACGCGCTCAACTGCTACCTCGACCGTGACATCGATGCGATCATGCGCCGCACCGGCCGGCGCCCGCTGGCGCGGCACGAGGTTTCGCCGACCGGCGCTCTGATCTTCGGGTTGGTTCTCGGTGCGGTATCGGTCCTGGCCATCGGGCTCGCGACCAACTGGCTCGCCGGCGGCCTCACGCTCGCCGCGATTGCCTTCTACATCGTCGTGTACACGATGTTGCTGAAGCGCCGCACGCCACAGAACATCGTGTGGGGTGGCGTCGCGGGGTGCATGCCCGTGCTGATCGGCTGGGCGGCCGTCACCGGTTCGCTCGCGGCGGCACCGTTCGCCCTGTTCGCTGTCGTGTTCTTCTGGACCCCGCCGCACACCTGGGCCCTCGCGACCCGGTACCGCGACGACTACGCGCGTGCCGGCGTCCCGATGCTGCCCGTCGTCGCCCCGCCGACGCGGGTCGCCGTCGAGATCGTCATCTACTCATGGCTCACCGTCACCGCCTCGCTCGCGCTGTGGCCGTTGGCTACTGGTTGGGTGTACGGCATTCTCGCAGCCATAGCCGGCGCAGTTCTTGTTGTCAGCGCGCACCGGCTGCTGACCCAGACCCGGCGCGGTGGCGCCGCCAAGCCGATGCACTTCTTCCATCTGTCGAACAGTTACCTCGCATTCGTGTTCGTCGCGGTCGCGATCGACACCTTCGTCCACTGACCAGCGCTGCGATGCGACCCGTCCTGCTGGCGACGTGTGCCGCATTTCCCGACGGCGACGAGGACGCACCGGCGCTACTCACGGCGCTCGACGCGCGGGGGATCGCGGCCCGGTTCGCGGTCTGGAACGATCCGTCGGTCGATTGGTCCGGCGCGCTCAGCGTGCTGCGCTCGACCTGGGACTACACATTGCGGCGTACCGAGTTCCTCGAGTGGGCCGCCACCGTCGCGCAACTGCACAATCGCGCCGATGTCGTGCTCTGGAACTCCGACAAGGTGTACCTGCATGAGCTCGAGGACGCTGGCGTGCCGGTCACACCGACCCAGGTGGTCCCACCGGGCGACAGGCCGCAGTTCCCCGACGACGTCGAGTTCGTGGTCAAGCCGTCTGTCGGCGCCGGTTCGCGTGGCGCCGGCCGTTTCGTCGCGGCAGCTGCTCCGCAGGCCGCAGCGCATGCCGCGGCGCTGCATGCCGCAGGCCGAACTGTCCTCGTGCAGCCCTACCTGAGTGGCGTGGACGAGGCCGGCGAGACCGCGCTGATCTATTTCAGCGGCACGCTCAGCCACGCGATCCGCAAAGGGCCGATGCTCGCCGCGGACACCGCGCATGACATCGACGAGCGGTCTGGCCTGTTCATCGACGAGAACATCTCCGCACGCGACCCATCGGCAGCCGAACTGGCGGTCGGTGAACGCACGGTGCAGTTCCTGCGTGCTCGGTTCGGCGACGACCCGCTGTACGCGCGCATCGACCTGCTGCCCGGCCCGTCCGGCCCCGTCGTCGTCGAGGTCGAACTCACCGAGCCCTCGCTGTTCCTGTCCTACCGCGCCGGTGCCGCCGACCGCTTCGCCGACGCAATCGCCCGGCGGGCCGCATGACCGAGCCCGCGAGGTCATCATTTGGCACAGCACTTGCCAGGCGGCCGACGAAGGAGGCCGCATGAGCGTTCCAGGGAGCCCACCGAGCGCTGAGCGGCTGCAGGCCCTGCGCCGGATGAAGATGATCGCGGGCGGCCTGCTCGTGCTCGCCGCAGTCGTCTACGTCGTGTGTCGCGTCGCCGGTCACGGACGCGGCGCCTGGGGCTACCTCGAGGCGGCTGCCGAGGCATCGATGGTCGGCGGTCTGGCCGACTGGTTCGCCGTCACGGCCTTGTTCCGCTACCCGCTTGGGCTGCGCATCCCGCACACGGCGATCATTCCGAACAAGAAGGACCAGATCGGTGCCGGGCTGGCCGGCTTCGTGCAGGAGTACTTCCTCACCAGCGAGATCGTCGCGGAACGGGTCGCTGCCGCGCAGGTGCCGCAGCGGGTGGGCGACTGGCTTGCTGACCCCGCGCACGCCACGCGGGTCGCCGAAGCGCTGAGCAACGCGATCGGCGGCCTAGCGGCGACCCTGCACGACAACGAGTTGCGTGACGCCGTTGCCACATTTGCCGACAAGCGGTTGCGCGAGCTCGACGCCGCGCCGCTCCTGGCACGCGTGCTCGACGCGGTATGCGACTCGGGCCAACACCAGAAGGTTCTCACGACGACGCTGCGCGGCGTCATGAAGTTTCTGGACGAGAACCGCGCCACCCTCCGCAAGCGCCTCGCGGAGGAATCGCCCGAGTGGGTGCCGGACTGGGTCGACGATCGGGTGTTCAACAAGGGATTCACCGCGCTGCAATCGTTCCTCGCCGACGTCACGCTCGACTCCGGGCACGATCTGCGCGGCGCCTTCGACACGCAGCTGCGCACGCTCGCGGAGCGGTTGCGCACGGACCCCGAGAAGATCGGCCAGGTCGAACGAGCCAAGGGCGAGCTGCTCGACCATCCGCAAGTGCGCGAGTGGCTCAGCACCCTCTGGATGCGCGGCAAGAGCCTGGTCGTGAACGGCGCGGCAGACCCGTCGTCAGAGCTGCGCCGCGGTGTCGAGCGGCTCGTAGTGCGCGCTGGCGAGGTGTTGCGCGATGACCCGGACGTGGCCGCCCGCGTGGAGCAAGCACTGCAACGCATCACCGGGCACGTCGTGTCGCACTACGGCACCGATCTCACCGCAGTGATCTCATCGACGATCGAACGGTGGGACACCGACGAGACCAGCCGCCGGCTGGAACTGCAGGTCGGGCGCGACCTGCAGTTCATCCGGATCAACGGCACTGTGGTGGGCTCCCTCGCCGGCCTGCTCATCTACACGCTGACCCAGCTGTTCTGACTGCACGGCGTAGCACAAGATCAATTCGGGCGATATCCCGTCGAGCTATACCTAAACGCCGCCGAAACCTCTACCCTCAGCCCCGCCGGGTGGTTGCACGTTTGACCTATTCGGCCGGTGCCCATCGCGCTGTGCCCCCGAGAGGACCAGAATGCGCATCTCGAATTCCCGACGACTGCTTGCCTCGGCGAGCGCCGGACTTGTAGTCGCGGCCCTCGCCGCGGCCCCCACCGCGCTCGCGCAGTCGACCGGCACAGATCAGGCCGCACCGGCCAAGGTCTCCAACCGCAAGGTCATCGTGCTGCTCAAGGACCAGCACCTCGGCTTGGCTCCGAAGCGGGGCGCGGGGCGCTCGACGCAGCGCGCACACGCTCTCGCCGCCGATCAGGTGCCGGTAGTGAATATCGCGCACCAGCTGGGGGCGACCCACCTGCACCAGTTCAGCCTGATCAACGCCGTTTCGGCGACGATCAGCTCGGACAAGCTGGCTGCCCTGAGTCGCGACCCAGCGGTCCGCGCCATCGTGCCCGACCTGCCCATCCGGCGCGCGGACATGCCAAGCGAGACCGGCGGCGCAAGCACAACCCCACGGGCAGCCGGCGGAGACAGCATCCCGCAGTCGTCGTATTGCAATACGAACTCTGCATCGCCGCGCCTCGAGCCGGAAGGCCTGCAGGCGATGCATGTGGCGTACGACGATCCGACCACGCCCAGTGCGTCTCAACTCGCGGACGGCAGCGGGGTGACTGTTGGCTGGCTGGCGGACGGCATAGACATCAACAATCCCGACTTCATCCGGGCCAACGGCGATCACGTCTTTACCGATTACAAGGACTTCAGCGGCGACGGCCTGAACGCGCCCTCGCCGGCCGGCGAGGCCTTCGGCGACGCCAGTTCGATCGCGGCCCAGGGTCTGCACACCTACAACACGAACCTTTTTGCGGCTGCGGCAAATCAGCAGCCGGGAGGATGCTTCATCCGGATCCGCGGCGTCGCACCGGGCGCGAACATGGTTGGTCTCAACGTGTTCGGCACCGGCGACACAGCATCGACGTCGGGCTTCGTGCAGGCCGTCGACTATGCGGTCGATACCGACGGCGTCGACGTGCTCAACGAGTCTCTCGGCAACGACCCGTACCCGGACGGGATGGATGACCCGCTGGCGCTGGCTGATAAGGCCGCTATCGCCGCCGGCGTGACCGTGGTCGCGAGCACCGGCGACAGCGGCACGAATGGCACCATCGGCTCGCCGAGCACGCTGCCGAAGGTCATTGCGGTTGGCGCGACGGACACCTTCCGGACCACTGCCGAACTGCGCCTCGACGGGTTGACCAATCCCGCGTTGAACGTCAACGGCTGGGTCAACGGCAACATCCCGGCCTTCTCGTCGGGTGGCTACGCGCAGAGCGGAAAGGTTCCGGACGTCGTCGCGCCCGGAAACAGCGGGTGGGCACTGTGCTCAACCGACACCACGACGTATGAGGAGTGCACGAACCTGGACGGCACCTCTGGCGCACCGATCGAAGACTTCGGCGGTACGAGCGAGTCGTCGCCGCTCACGGCGGGTACTGCAGCATTGGTGATCGAGGCCTACCGGCAGGCGCACCACGGCGCGAGCCCATCGCCCGCGCTCGTGAAGTCGATCATCGTCGGAACCGCCCACGATTTGGGCCACCCCGCGTTCGAGCAAGGCGCCGGTGAGGTGAATGCACTCGCCGCGGTAAGAGCGGCGCTGTCCATCCCCGCACCGGGCAGCCACACCGAGCCGGCCACCGCCACCGGTGCGCAATTGGTGACCAGCACGAGCACGCCCGGCCTCGACCAACTCGACCTGACGCGGAACTCGGGCTCGACCACGTCGGGGAAGTTCACGGTGCAGAACGCCTCGGTCGGCACGCAGACCGTGTCGCTGAGCACGCGTTCGCTCACCAAGAAGCTGTCGACGCAGTCCGGCAGCCTCACCTTGGATCCGAACCAGACGTTCCCGAACGTGCAAGGCGCGCCGCGCCCGTACAAGATAGTCGACGTTCCGGTTCCGGCAGGTGCCGATCGATTGGACGCATCGTTCGTGTTCGACACGCAGCAGTTCAGCGTGTTCGCCGCGCTCGTCGACCCGTTCGGCAACTTCGAGGCGTACAGCGATCTGCAGGGCCCCTCGAACTTCGCGCACATGGACGCGCGCTATCCCGCGCCGGGCACCTGGCAAGTGATGGTCTGGGCGAGCCCTGGCTTCACCGGCAAGATCAGGTACCAGTTCACGACATCGAGGTACGCCACCTACGGCACGGTGCATCCGTCGACGCTGACGCTTGCACCTGGCGCCAAGGCATCGGTCACCGCTAACTTCCCCGCCAGCACGCGTGCCGGCGACATGTCGGCTGCAGTCGTCATGAAGACCCAGCGCGGCGAGGACGCGAGCATGGCCGTCTCGCTGCGTACCTTGATCCCGAACAAGCCGAACAGCTCGTTCAGCGGCGTGATCACCGGCGGAAACGGACGAGGTAGCGACGCGCTGTCGCAGACCTATTACCTGCGCGTCCCGAACGGCGAGCCGGCGCTCACCGTCAGCACGATATTAACCCGCAAGGGCAACCCGAACGAGCTCACCGAGGCTCTCTTGGTCGATCCGAACGGGAACACGCAGAGCACGCGCACCAACATCATTGTCAACAAGCACGGCAACCTCGATGTGGGTAGGAAGATGCTCACCTTTGTCCGTGCGCCGCAGCCGGGACTATGGCACTACGTCCTCATGGCATCCACGCCGACGGGCGGGCAGGTCATCAACCAACCGTTCACCGGCAAGGTGCACTACCAGACGCAGTCGATCGCGCCCGTGACGTCGCTGCCGCACAACAGCACCAAGCTGACCCGTGGCACGACCTACAAGTACAAGGTCGCCATCAAGAACACCAACACGATTCAGCAGGTGTATTTCGCCGACCCCCGGTTGAACAAGAAGACCCACTACGACCTGGCCTCGCAGGCGCCGGGCAACGACTTGCAGAACGTGCCGCTGCCCGTCCCCAACGCCGGGCCGGTGTGGCTGGTTCCAACCGAGACGACCGCAATGGACGCGTACGTCAATGCGTCGCTGCCTGTCGACCTGGACTTCTACTGGGCACCCGGATTCATCTTTGGTTCCCCGGATACGTTCGGAGCATCGAACGGGAATTCCACCTCCGTGCAGGTCGCCGCATCACCTGCGGTGCCGAACGGCGACTGGGAGGGTGACGTGAGCGAGGTGGGCCCGTTCATCACGCGCGCGCCCAGCGGACACTTCGCCGAGAACGTGGTGGCCACAACGTCGGCCTTCGACTTCGACGCGGACAGCTCGACCGGAGACTTCTGGTTCACCTCGCTCATCCCGGCGGCGGGATCGCCCACCGCGAATGCGACCGGTCCGTCCGCGCTCGGCTCGCACGGCAGGTACCTGAACGAGCTGCGTCGCCAGGCAAGGACGACACCGGTGGCCACCACAAGTGCCAAGACGGTGCCAGGCTGCGGCAGCGGTCCGGTGATACTCGATCCAGGCCAGTCGTGCACGATCACGTTCACGATCACCCCGGCGGCCGCCCACGGTGCGAAGGTGCGCGGGCACCTGAGCATCCAGGCGCTCGATCCGCTCGGCGGCACGACCAGCGACCTGATCTCGCTCCCGTACGGCTACCAGGTGAAGTAGCAGCGACTACGGTGTCAAGTGTTCGCTTCGTTCAGCTAGTCGGCGAACGCGGGCAGGTAATCACGATTCGCGGCGAGCAGCTCGTCCAGCACGGAGACCGCGAGATCCCACTGGCGCACCAGCGGATTCGCCATAAGGGCACGCAGCGCCACGTCTCGGCTGCCGGTGCGCGCCGCTTCGATCGCGAGGACTTCGTAGGAAGTCACCGCCTGCACCAGGCCAAGGGCTTCCGTCGCCAGCGGCGCGACCGGAACGGGATGCGCTCCGTCGCGGTCGACATGAGCAGGAACCTCGACGACCGCTTCGTCGGGCAGCCCCGCGATGGTCGCGTTGTTGCGCACGTCGACGTAGTGATGTGCTCCGTCGCCGGTCAGCAGCGAGGTGACCAGCGCGGCCGCCGCCTCGCTGTAGTAGGCGCCGCCACGCTTCTCGAGAAGGTCCGGTTTGTGGTCGAGCGCGGGATCGGCATACATCTCGAGCAGGGTCCGCTCGATCTCGAGCACCTCGGCCGCGCGGTGTGATCCGGTCGCCTGCTCGTGCACCGCGTGGTCGGTGCAGTAGAAGTAGTGCAGATAGTAGGACGGGATCGCGCGAATGGTCTGCAGCATCGCGACCGGCACGTCGATCGCGTCGGCGAGGGCTTGCGCCTCGGTAGGGGAGCCGAGCAGCTCAGGCAGGCGGTCGGTGCCGTCGACCAGGACGCGCCGGATCCACGACAGGTGGTTGAGCCCGGCGTGGTCGAGGCGTACCCGACCGGCGTCGACGCCCAGCTGGGCGGAGATGCGACGCTGGAAACCGATAGCCACGTTGCACAGGCCGAGTGCGCGATGTCCCTCGTCGAGCAGTGCGCGCGTCACGATGCCGACCGGGTTGGTGAAATCGACGATCCACGCGTCCGCTTGGGCGCGTGCCACGACGGTCGCGGCGATGTCGAGCACCACCGGCACTGTGCGCAGTGCCTTGGCGAAGCCACCCGGACCCGTGGTCTCTTGGCCGAGCAGCCCGAACTTGCCCGGCAGCGTCTCGTCGCGCAGGCGCGCCTGCTGGCCACCGATCCGCAATTGGATGAGAACCGCGGCTGCTCCATCGACGGCGTCCTCGAGCGAAGTGGTCGTGCGCAGCCGATCGGCGAGCCCGTCGCGAGCGAGGATGCGGCGCGCCAGACCGGCAACGATCTCCAGCCGTTCGGGCGCGATGTCGTGCAGCACCAACTCGTCCCACGGCAAGACCTCGGCACGGCGCGCGAATCCCTCGATCAGTTCGGGGGTGTAGGTACTGCCCCCGCCGATGACCGCCAGCTTCATTCCGCACTCACCGCATCCGCGACCGCCGAGGCAACGTGGCATGCCGCGCTGTGCTGCGGCCCGAGTTCGCGTAGCAACGGGTCCTCGATCGCGCACCGGTCGATCGCCAGCGGGCAGCGCCAGCGGAACCGGCAGCCAGGCGATGGATCGATCACGCGCGGCGGCTCGCCGATGTCGGAGCCGCTGACCTCGAGCGGTGTGCGCGGATCCGGTGCCGCCGACAGCAGCAACTGTGTGTAGGGATGCTTGGGATCGGCGAGCACGCTCTCGGTCGGTCCGGATTCCACGATGTGGCCGGCGTACATGACCAGCAGCCGGTCGGACACGTAGCGCGCGCTGGCCAGATCGTGCGTGATGTAGAGGAAGGACACCCCTTCATCGGCGCGCAGCGCAGTCATCAGGTTGAGCAGGCCGACCCGGATGGACACATCGAGCATCGACACCGGCTCGTCGGCCAGGATCACCTTGGGCCGGTAGGCGAGTGCCTGGGCGAAGCCGATGCGCTGGCGCTGGCCGCCGCTGAGCTCGTAGGGGTAGCGATCGAGGATCTCGGCGGCGGGGGAGAGGCCGACCGCTTCCACGACCCGAAGCGCCTCGGCGCGGCGCTCGGCTCGCCCGAGGTCTGGCCGATGCAGTTTCAGGCCGCGCATGATGCCGTGCGAGACGCGGAACGCCGGGTTCAGCGAGCTGAACGGATCCTGGAACACCATCGGGACGTCGCTGCGGTACGCCATCGTCTGCCGGCGGGTGCGCATGGACCGCAGCGACTTGCCCTGGTACCTGATCTCGCCGCTGGTCGGCTCGTAAACCCGGGCGAGCAACCGCGCAATCGTGCTCTTGCCGCTGCCGCTCTCGCCGACCAGGGCGACGATCTCGCGCGGATTGATGACGAGGCTGACGTCATCGACGGCGTGCAAGGACTTGCGCGAAAGGTTGCCGCCCACCTTGAAGTGTTTGGTGAGCCCGCGCGCTTCGAACAGTGGCGAGGTCATGGCATCACCGCGGCCGTATCGGCAGCCGGCACGTGCTGCAGGCAACGTGCGTGCGAGGTTCCGACCGGGTAGAGGTCGGGCGCGATCGCCTTGCAGTGACCCATCTCGACCGGGCAGCGCGGATGGAACCGGCATCCTGAGGGCGGGTTGCGCAGCTCCGGCGGCCGTCCCGGGATCCCGGTCAAGTGCAGCCGCGGGCCGCGGATGGACGGGAACGCGTCGAGCAACCCCCGGCTGTACGGGTGCGCCGGTTGGTCGAAGACCGTGCGCGTCGGTCCGGATTCGACGACCTGGCCTGCGTACATCACTACGAGCCGATCAGAGAAGTGGCTCACCAATGACATGTCGTGGGTTACGAAGAGCACCGCGAATCCCAGCCGTTCCTGCAGCTCTTTGATCTGCACCATGAGCGAGCGTTGCGCGACGACATCGAGAGCGGACGTCGGCTCATCCATGATGACCAGCTCAGGCGTGAACAGCAGCGCCATCGCGATCATCGCGCGCTGCCGCATGCCGCCGCTGAGCTGATGAGGGTAGCTGCGCAGGTGGATCGGATCTATGCCGACCAGCTTCAGCACCTCGACCGAACGATTCGCGATCTCGGCCTTGGCGTTGCCGTGCGCAACGAGCGTGTCGCGGAACTGCGCGCCGATCGACTTCACCGGGTTGAGCGCGTTCATCGCGCTCTGCATGACGACCGAGAGGTCGCGCCACCGCAGCACGTTGAGTTCCTTCTCCGACATCGCAGCGAGGTTGTCGCCGCGGAAGTCAACCGTGCCCGCAGTGATAGCTGCCGGCGGGCTCAACAACCGGGCGATGGCGAACAGGAGCGTCGACTTGCCGCACCCGGACTCGCCGACCACACCAACGAACTCGCCGGGGCCGACGTGGAGGTCGACGTTGTCCACGGCGACGACAGCACCCGCGTCGGTTCCGTATTCGACGGTGAGACCGCGGACGTCAAGCACGCGATCGCTTGGCACGTCGCCTCCTCACCGGTCGCAGGGCAGGGTTACTGATCTCGTCGAACGCGTAGTTGATGAGGGCGAACGACACGCCGAGCAGGGCGACACACAGCCCGGGGGCGATAGACCACAGTGGCATACCGGTCTGCAGCGCCTGCTGGTTCTGCGACCAGTAAAGCATCGTGCCCCAACTTGACGAGTTCGGGTCGCCGAGGCCGAGGAACTGCAGGCCGGCAGCGGTCAGCACGGAGTACAGCGCGGCGCCGAGGAAGTTAGCGACGATGAGCGAGGTCATCGTCGGCAGCACCTCGACCACGATGATGTACGAGCGCCGCTCGCCGCGTACCCGCGCCGATTCGAGGAAGTCTCGATTGCGCAGGGACAATGTTTGCGCGCGCATCTGGTTCGCGCCGTAGGACCAGCCCGTCACGACGAGGACGATGAGCACGACGAGCAACGTGCCCTTGCCTGCGTAGGTGGCCAGGATGATGATCAGCGGGAAGGTGGGCAGCACGAGGAAGACGTTCGTGATCAGCGACAGCACGTCGTCGGTGATGCCGCCCAAGTACGCAGCGGTGACCCCGACGAGCACAGACAGCACCGTGGCGAAGAAACCGGCCACCAGCGCGATAACCAGCGACTGGCGGGTGCTGAAGACCAGTTGCGCCCAGATGTCCTGACCCAGCGCGGTCGTCCCCAGCAAGTGCTGCGACGACGGCGCGAGCGACGGATCGAACGCGAGCTCGTTCGGCCGGTCGACCGTGGTGAACAGTCCCGGGTCTATGGCGAACACGCAGAAGACCAGGAACAGCACGAGCCCGACGACGGCCTTCTTGCTCGAGAGCACCGCGCGCAGCAGGCCACCGCCACGGCGGCGCACCGCGTCTGGCTGCGCGGTCGCGGCGGTCGAGGTGTCAACGAGCAGGGCAGTCATCGGTGCTACGCCTTTGCCCGCGAACGAGGATCGAGCCAGGCAATAGCGAAGTCGCAGATCAACAGCGCGACCAGCACCGCGACGGTGAAGAGCATGAACAGCGCCTGCATCAGCGGGTAGTCGGTGTTTTGCACCGCGTTGTAGAGCAGGTAGCCCAGACCCGGGTAGTTGAAGACGTACTCAACCAGGATCGAGCCAGAGATTACGAAGCCGAGCGACATCGCGAAGCCCGATAGATTCGGCAGCATGGCGTTGCGAGCGGCGTAGTCGACCATGATGCGGCGGTTCGAGAGTCCCTTGGCCCGGCCCATGCGCACGTAGTCCTCGGCCAAGGTGGTGATCATGTTGTTGCGCATGGTGAGCACCCATCCGCCGACCGAGGTGATGACGATCGTCGCCGCGGGCAGGATGCCGTGCCTGACGACATTTGCTACGAATGGCCCGGAGAACTCGGGCAGCAGATCTGGGTCGTAGTTGAAGTCGCTCGGCAGCCACCCGTTCGTCCACACCGAAAACACCAGGATGAGCAGCAGGCCGACCCAGAAGTACGGCAGTGCCGAGGTCACGACGAACACCGGAGGCAGCAACGAGTCGATCTTGCCACCGCGCTTCCAGCCCGCTACGACGCCGACAAGCGAGCCGAGCACGAACCCGATGATCGTCGCGATGCCGACCAGGCCGATCGTCCACGGCAGGGCCTGCGCGATCAAGGTCCGTACCGGTTCGCCCAGGGTGGCACCGATCGAAATGCCCCAGTGCCCGGTGACCATGTTGCCGAGGTAGTCGAAGTACTGGAAGAACACGTTTTGGTGCGGCTTGAAGCCGAAGGCCGTGAGCAGTTGCTGCAGCTTCTCTGGCGAGAGCTGGTTGCGCGTGCGCACGCGCAACGCCTGCACCGGGCTGCCGGGCATGAACCGCGGGATGAAGAAATTCAAGGTGAGCGCGGCCCAGAGCGTGAGCACGAAGAACCCGAGGCGGCGAACAACGAACCTCATCGCCGCCCCGTCCTACTCATGCCCACCGATTCTGCCCCGAACCGCGCCCACCCGGCCGACTAGGACGACGTCGAGTAGATGTGCAGCAGTACCTGCTCCACGTCCGGGACGTTGAACGCGGCTGGCTGGGCGTACGGATCCTGCTGGGTCGGCCAGCCGCCGATGTGGGCGGTGTTGTACTGGAACCAGTCGACCGACTCGGTGACCGGGATGACCGGAACGTCCTTCAGCATCGCCTGCTCGACCTTCTTGACGATGGCGACCTGCCCGGCATCATCGGCCGTTGGATACTGGTTGAGCAGCGCGTCGACAGCCGGGTTGTTGTACCGCTCGAAGTTGCTGCTGGCGTTCTTGCCGAGCGGTGCCGAGTTGTGCGAGTACAGCCACTTGCGCAGCTCGTAGTACGGCGTCGGTCCACCGGACTCGCCGTAGTAAGCGAGATCGAAGTCGCCGGTGTACAGCTTGTTGTCGTAGGTCTGCTGCGCGAGGTCTTGGACGGTCAGGTTGATGCCGATCGGGGCAAGCTGCTGCTTGATCACGGCAAGCGATGCATCCCAGTCGGTGTAGCCCGTCACCGTGATCACCGACAGGTTGAGCGGCTTCGACGATGAGTAACCCGCGGAGCTGAGTGCCTGCTTCGCCTTGTCGGCGTTCGGTGACGCGTATCCGGCCGCGGTCAGTGCCGACGAGTCGAAGTACTTGTTGAAGGTCGGCGTGACGATGCCGGTCTGATTCGCAGCTGGCTGCTGGCCGCCCTCGCCGATCTTGGCGACCTGCGCTCGATCCAGTGCGTACGCGATGGCCTGCCGCACGCCGAGCTTGCCGGTGGGGTGCGACGATGCGTTGTTCGCGTACAGCGTCACATTCGTCACCGGTGGCGACCAGGTCAGATTATTCGGCGACTTGGCCAGATAGAAGTTCTGGATGTTCGGGATGAACTGGCTGCCCCACTGCGCCTTGCCGTTGGCAAGGTCAAGGTTGGCAGGCCCATTGTCGAGGTACGCAGGGTAGGAAACCTTCTGGATGTAGGGCTTGCCCGGCTGCCAGTACTTTGGGTTCGCCGTGTACTCGATGTTGTTGGCCGAACACGGGTTGACCATGAACGGGCCGGTCCCGACCGGCGCCTTGTCCGCCCAGGTAGCCGGATTTGCCGCTGCGTCGCCGCTGCCCCAGATGTGTTGCGGAACGATGCCGACCTCGTCGGCGAAGTAGAAGAAGTACGGCTCTGCGGACTGGCTGAACTTCATGGTGACCTGGTCGCCCGAGGAAGTGACGCTCTGCAGGCCGGCGCCGGTCCAGAGCGAGTAGAGGTCGGTGGGCGGGAATTTCTTCATGAGGTTGAACGTGAACGCGACGTCCTTCGCCGTGAACGCTTGGCCGTCGTTCCACTGCACGTCGCTGCGAACGTTGAAGACGATCGACTTCTTGCCGGGACCCCACTTGTAACTGGAGGCGAGCATCGGCGTCTCTTCGGCGTTGCGCAGGATGTTGACGTATACCAGTGGCTCGTAGACGAAGCCCAGCGACTCAGCGTTCACTGCAGGGTTGAACGGATTGAACTGGCAGGTCCACGTTTCGCCCCCGACGTTTGCGATCGTAACCTCGCCACCCTGCTTGTGCGTCGTGGTCGCGGCGCTGGTACTGCCGGAGCCACTCGGGCTGCCGCCACTCGGCGGCGCGGTGGTCGTGACCGCGCCACTCGTCGCGGACGGCTTCTTCTTCGCCGATCCCGAGCAGGCCGCCACACCGAGGAGCAGGACGAGGGCTGCGGTGGCGGCGGCGCCGGTGCGGCACAGTCGATTCATGCTGGTGCTCCTTCACTATGGGCGATCGGGCGGACGGTTCGCGACAATTGGTAGGCGTCGGTGGCAAGGTCGAGCGCGCCGATGAGGGGCGCGTCGAAGGGGTACGCGGCGAGCACGAGTTCTGGCGGGAACGGCACGGCTCCGGCGAGCGCTGCCGCGAGGGTCGGGCGGAGCCGGTTCCACGACCGCACCATCCCGCCGCCGACAACGACCCGGGCCGGATCGATCGCGATGGTGAGGTTGACCAGGTGGTAGGCGAGTTCGGCAAGGAACTCCGCGCAGATCCGCGCGGCATGCGCGTCGGACTCGCCCTGCTCGAACAGCGCGGCCACGTCGCCACCATCGAGCAGTTCTGCAGCCGCGGCGGCGAGAGCCTTTCCACTGACCGCTTCCTCCAGGCGCGGAGCGCCGAAGTCGTCGCCACGCTCGCGCAGGTTGTACGCGATCTCGCCGGCAGCGCCGTGGTGTCCGGTCAGCACCTCGCCATGGCTGACGATCGCGACCGCCAGTCCCGTCCCGAGGTTCACGTACAGGCCGGGGTCGTAACCGGCGAGCGCACCGTGCTCGGCCTCGGCGCGCGCGGCAGCCTTGACGTCAGTGGCCATCCGGATGTCGGCACCGGGAAAGGCCAGTCGCAGGCGATCACCGAAGGCGAGGCGGTCCCAGCCGGCGATGTTCGGGGCGAGATCGATGCCGTCCATCCGCGGGATGCCGAACGTGCACGCGCCCACGGCGACGAGCGTCCGTCCAGTGGCGACCTCGTTGAGCAGGTCGTGGGCGGCGGCGATGCCACGATCGAACGTGCGCTGCGCGGAGTCGTCGGGACGGACCGCGATGGTCGCTGACCCGAGGCGCGTGCCGGCACCGTCGGCTGCGGCGACGGCCACCTTGCTGCCGCCGAAATCCACACCGAGCACGACCGGGTTGTCCATGCGCCGCTCCGAAAAGTGGTG
>DASRSG010000006.1:0-48831 GCA_035656595.1 Jatrophihabitantaceae bacterium
GCGCGGTCGACTACCGCACCGGCGAACTCTGGGACGCCAAGGAGCTCACCGACACCGTGCATCGCGCGGGCGCGCTCGTCCTGTGGGATCTCGCGCACGCCGCCGGCGTCGTCCCGTACGACCTCGACGGCATTGGCGCCGATGCCGCGGTCGGCTGCTCGTACAAGTACCTCAACGGCGGCCCGGGCGCACCCGCGTGGATCTACCTGCCGACCCGCCATCAGGACGCCGCCGACTTCCCGCTCACCGGCTGGCACGGCCATGCCGCCCCATTCGCCCTCGACTCGGCCTTCACGCCGGCCGAGGGCATCGAACGCGCTCGCATCGGCACCCCGCACGTGCTGTCGATGCTCGCCCTCGAAGCGGCGCTCGACGTGTTCGACGATCTCGATCTCGCTGACGTGCGTGCGAAGTCGCTCGCGCTGACCCGGATGGTGATCGATTACGCCGACGCGTTCCTGCCCGACGCGACAGTGCTCACCCCACGCGACGACACGCGCCGCGGCGGCCAGGTCGCGCTGCGCCTGCCGGACGCCTACGCCGTCACCCAGGCGCTGATCGCGCGCGGCGTCGTCGGCGACTTCCGGGCGCCGGACATGGTGCGACTCGGTTTTGCGCCGCTGTACCTGAGCTTCGCGCAGGTGTGGGACGCCCTCGAGATCCTGCGCGACGTCCTCGACACGCGCGCTTATGAGGATCCCGCCTACACGCGGCGCAACACCGTCACCTGATCAGGACAGAGCCGCGCGCAACGGTCCCAGCCCCATCGGGCCCATCCGCAGCGCGCGCATGTGGAACTGCTTCAAGTTGAAGTCCGGACGTGCCGACGCTGCCGCGCGCAGCTGTTCCCACACACGCGCGCCCACGCGGAACGCGAGCGCCTGGCCCGGCCAGCCCAGGTAGCGGTCGACCTCGAACCGGGCCGTCGCCTCCTCCAGAGCGCCGGCGAACCGCAGCACCGCGGTGCCGACGTCGGCCGTCCATTCGGTCTCGGTGGTGATGCCGTTTCCGGCCGGAATCGGAAAGCCGAGATGCAGCCCCATGTCGACCACGATCCGGGCCGCCCGCCAGCGCTGCCCGTACAGCATGCCGAGCCGTTCCCCCGCGTCGCGCAGCAGACCGAACTCGTCGGCCAGCCGCTCGGCGTAGTGCGCCCAGCCCTCGGCGTGGCCGTGCACGTGGGCCATCGAGCGCTGCCATGGATGCAGGTCCGGTTCCACCATGGCGATCACGGTCTGAGTGTGGTGACCGGGCACGCCCTCGTGATGCACCGTGCTGACCTCGCGCCAGCTCGAGGTCACGCCGGTGGCCGGCGGCGCCCACCAGATCCGGGCCGGCCGGGTGAACGTCGGGTCGGGTGGTTGGTAGGACATCACGTCGGTCGCGGTAGGCGAGAACGCGCACTCGGGCAGCCACGATTGGTCGGGCAGGTCGAGATGGTCGCCGTCGACGGTGAGCACGGCGTCCTCGACCCGGTCGCGCAGCCACGGCACGAGATCCGACGACCCGAGCCGCCGGGTCGGATCGCGGTCGAGCACCGCCGCCGCTTCTTCGGCAGAGTCCGCACCGAGCGACTTGGCGGTCTTGGTCATTTCCGCGGTCAGGGTCATGATCTCTTGCCAGCCGAAGAGGTACGTCTCTTCGAGATCGACCTCGTCGCCGAGGAACGCGCGCGCCGTCACCGCATAGGTCTCGCGTCCGACGCCGTCGCGTTCGGGCGCACGGGGCAGCAATTCTTCGCGCAAGAACGAGACAAAGTGTTCGGTTGCCTCGGTTGCTCCGTCGGCGGCGTCCTGCAGCTGCGGCTGCCCGTCGACGAGGCGGCGATAGAAGTCGTCGCGCTCGGGATCCACCCACTTCGCGCACTGCTCGGCCGCGCCTCGCACCTGCCTGGCCGCCGCGACCCGCGGCGCGCTGCGCAACGTGTTCGCGTAGTCGTGCAGCGCACCCGGCACCTGGCGCAGGTGCGCGCCGATCGCGTCCCAGTCGTTGGGCCGCAGCAGGTCGAAGGCCTCGCGCACGGCGTGCACGGGCGTGCCCAGCGGAGCGAGCAACGAGGTGGTGAAGCCGATGTCGTCCAGCGCGATGTCGCTGGTCAATCGCTCACGCAGCGCCGCGGCCAGCACGTCCTCGGACGGATGCACCGCAGCCGCGTCCAGCCGGGCCAGCGCGCGCACCATGGCCTGATGCCGCGCGCCGAAGTCGGATGGCGCCAGCTGCGGCATGAGGCTCACCGGCCGGCGGCCAAGCGCCTCGGCAGCGCGCCGGTCCAGCGGAGCCAGTTCGGCTAACAGCTGGTCTGCGATCGCGCTGACTGCACCGGGCATGCGGTTGATTGTGGCGAACCGTGCAAATGCGGGGACGGTCAGGCGGTCGATTCCGCCGAGTCGACCCGCAGCTTGGCCAGCCGCTCGGGCTTGGGCCAGCGGACGTCGGTGGCCCAGCCCAGCTTCTCGAAGGTCCAGATGACACGCGCGGACGTGTCGAGCTGACCGCGCAGCACGCCGTGCCGTGCAGCCGTCGGGTCGGCGTGATGCATGTTGTGCCAACTCTCGCCGAAGCTCAGCACGGCAAGCGGCCAAAAGTTGGCGCTCTTGTCCCGCGCCGCGAACGGCCGCTCGCCGATCATGTGGCACACCGAGTTGATCGACCAGGTGACGTGGTGCAGCAGGAAGACCCGCACCAGCGAGGCCCAGAAGAACGCGCTGAAGGCGCCGGCCCACGACATCGTGATAAGACCGCCGAGCACCGCGGGCAGTACCAACGAGATCGTCAGCCACAGCGGGAACAGCTTGTCGACGAGGCGGATGTCGCGGTCACGCATGAGGTCGGGCGTGTACTTCTCGCGGTTGGTGTGCTCGATGTCGAACATCCAGCCCAGGTGCGCGAACCAGAAGCCCTTGGTCAGCGCGCCGAGCGTGTCACCGAAGCGCCACGGTGAATGCGGGTCGCCGTCGCGGTCGCTGTAAGCGTGGTGGCGGCGGTGGTCGGCGACCCAGCGGATGACCGGCCCTTCGATCGCCATCGATCCCGCGATCGCGAGCGCGACCCGCAATGGCCGGTTCGCCTTGAACGAGCCGTGCGTGAACAGCCGGTGGTAGCCCACCGTGATGCCCAGGCCGGTGAAGTAATAGAAGACGACGAACAGCACGGCGTCCGTCCAGCCCATCCCCCAGCCCCAGGCGACCGGGACGGCGGCGAGAAACGCCAGGAACGGCACGATCACGAAGGTGTAGAGGGCGAACTGTTCGCCGCGCCGTTTCGTCCCTTCGAACACCGGCTTCGGGCCGGTCGGGACGGAGCGTTCGTCGAGCAGGGTCATCCGGGCCTCTTCATCGCTCGTGAGTGGTTACGCAACCGTAACTTACGGCTGCGTAGGTGCCAAACCTGGACGGGTCGCGTGCGACGCGCCGGTAAGCTGACCGGGCGTTGATGCGGGATGGGGTAATTGGCAGCCCGCCGGCCTTTGGAGCCGTGCAGTCTGGGTTCGAGTCCCAGTCCCGCAGCACAATGTTTACCGATAGCCCTAACCGAAAAGCCCTAACCGAAAGGGTGCAGATGCCTGACAGCCCGCTGGCAGTGATCGTCCTGGCAGCTGGCGAAGGCACCCGAATGCGCTCGCCGAGCACGCCGAAGGTGCTGCACGGGTTCGCCGGACGATCGCTGCTCGGTCACGTCCTGGCCGCCACGGCGCCGCTCGAGGCCGTGCATACGGTCGTCGTGGTCGGCCACCGGCGCGACGAGGTCATCGGCCATCTCGCCGAGATCGCGCCGTCGGCGGTCGCGGTGGTGCAGGACGAGCAGCACGGCACGGGCCATGCCGTCCGCGTCGGTCTGTCGGCGGTTCGGTCCGATGCGGTCGGGACGGTGCTGGTCGTGCCCGGCGACGCGCCGCTGCTCACGACGCTGTCACTGCGGGCACTCGTGGCCGCGAACCGCGACGCCGCGGCCACCGTGCTCTCCAGCCAGGTGGCCGACCCGACCGGGTATGGACGGGTGATTCGCGGCGCCGACGGTGGTGTGCAACGCATCGTCGAGCAGAAGGACGCGTCTGAGGCCGAGCTGGCCGTGACCGAGATCGGCACATCGGTGTACGCCTTCGATCACCGCCTGCTGCGGTCGGCCGTCGAGCAGCTCTCCCGCGACAACGCCCAGGGTGAGGAGTATTTGACCGACGTCATCGGCATCCTGGTCGGCGCGGGCCATGCCGTTCCCGCCTATGTTGCACCGGCCGACGAGACCGCGGGGGTGAACGACCGGGTGCAGCTGGCCGCAGCGCACCGGGTCTACAACGCCCGCCTGCTCGAGGCACACATGCGCGCCGGCGTCACCGTGGTCGACCCGGCCACGACATGGGTCGACGCCGGCGTCACCCTGGCGCCAGACGTCACGTTGTTGCCGTCCACCGACCTGCACGGCAGCACGCACGTCTCGGCAGCGGCGACCATCGGCCCGCAGACCTCGCTGACCGATACGGCGGTGGGACCGCGAGCCATGATCACGCGGACCGTCGCGGTCAAGGCTGAGATCGGCGCCGACGTGACGATCGGCCCGTACGCGTACCTGCGACCCGGAACAGTCCTGCACGACGGTGTGCACATCGGCACGTATGTCGAGCTGAAGAACGCCGACGTGGGCACGCAGACGAAGGTGCCGCACCTGACCTACGTGGGCGACGCGACGATCGGCGAGCACACCAACATCGGCGCGGCGTCGGTCTTCGTGAACTACGACGGCATCGCCAAGCACCGCACGGTGATCGGCAGCCATGCCCGCACGGGCGCCGACAACATGTTCGTCGCGCCGGTGGAGGTGGGTGACGGGGCATACACGGCGGCAGGCTCGGTGATTACCGAGGACGTCCCGCCTGGTGCAATGGGGGTGGCCCGCGCGAAGCAGCGGAACGTGGCAGGCTGGGTGGCGAGGAAGCGCCCAGGCACACCGGCTGCCGAGGCGGCGGAACGGGCTCTGGCCGACGCGAACGAGGAACTCGATTCATGAGCACACTTCAGGTTGCTGGCCGCAAGAGCCTCGTCCTGCTCTCCGGCGGCGCCTATCCCGAGCTCGCCGACGAGATCGCCGCCTACATCAAGGTCACGGTCACCGAGACCACCCGGCGCGAGTTCGCCAACGGTGAGCTGTTCATCCGTCCCAATGATTCTGTGCGCGGCACCGATGCGTTCGTCATTCAGTCGTATACGACGCCGATCAACCAGTGGGTGATGGAAACCCTGATCCTGGTCGACGCCCTCAAGCGTGCCTCGGCCAAGCGCATCACCGTGGTGGCGCCGTTCTACCCGTACGGCCGGCAGGACAAGAAGCATCGTGGCCGCGAGCCGATCTCGGCTCGGCTGATCGCCGACTTGTTCAAGACCGCTGGCGCCGATCGGCTGATGGCCGTCGACCTGCACACTGCGCAGATCCAGGGCTTCTTCGATGGTCCGGTCGACCACCTGTTCGCGATGCCGCTGCTCTCGCGACACGTCCTGCATCGGTACGGCAACGAGGACCTGCTCGTGGTCTCGCCCGACACTGGTCGCGTGCGCATGGCCGAGCAGTGGGCCGATGCGCTGGGCGGGCTCGACATCGCGTTCGTGCACAAGTCGCGTGACATCGACGCGGCCAACGAGATCGTCGCGAACCGAGTGGTCGGTGAGATCGCCGGACGGCGTTGCCTGCTGATCGACGACATGATCGACACCGGCAACTCGATCGTGAAGGCCGCCGACCTGCTCTTCGACAACGGCGCCACCGACGTGGTCGTTGCGGCGACGCACGGCGTATTTTCGACCCCGGCCGTCGACCGGCTGAAGAACTCGCGGATCAGCGAGGTGATCGTCACCAACACGCTGCCGATCCGTCCCGATCAGGAGTTCGACAAGCTCACCGTCCTCTCGATCGCGCCCTTGCTGGCCCAGGCCATCAAGGAGGTCTTCGAGGACGGCTCGGTCACCAGCCTCTTCGCCGGCCGCAGTTGACCGACCCATCCGCCGAGAGCGGATCGCGCTTTGCCCCGCGTAGCCACGCTGCCAGCACCGCACAGCGCGAATTGGCGGGGCAAAGCCGGCCAACGCCACCGCTCCGGACGACCGACCTTCGCGCTTCGCCCCGCGTAGCCACGCTGCCAGCACCGCACAGCCCGCACACCCGGGGCAAAGCAGGTACAGCAAGGGCGCGGCGGGTCAGGACGGGCGGTGCTCGGCCAGCCGGGCGAAGGCCGCCACGTCGAGCGTCTCGCCGCGCGCCGTTGGGTCGATCCCAGCCGCCCGCAGCGCGTCCTGCGCCGCCGCAGCCGACCCGGCCCAGCGGGCCAGCGCCGAGCGGAGCATTTTGCGCCGCTGCGCGAACGCCGCGTCGATCACCGCGAACACCTCGGCACGCGACGCGGTTGTCGCCGGCGGCGGGCGGCGCACCAGCCGCACCAGTCCCGAGTCGACGTTCGGTGCGGGCCAGAACACGCTTCGCCCCACCGCCCCGGCCCGGGTCGCGGCGGCGTACCACGCCACTTTGACGCTCGGCACCCCGTACACCCTCGAGCCCGGCGGGGCCGCCAGCCGCTCGGCCACCTCGGCCTGCACGAGCACCAGGCCGCGCTGGAGCGACGAAACGCTCCCGAGCAGGTGCAGGACGACCGGAACGGCCACGTTGTACGGCAGGTTGGCTACCAGCGCGTCAGGGGTGCCCGGCACTGCGATCTGCAACGCGTCACCGCACACCACCAACAGCGGGGCCGACGGCAACCGTGCAGCCACCGTCGTCGAAAGCGCCTCGGCCAGCACCGGATCGATCTCGACAGCGGTCACCGCGTGACCGGCATCGAGCAGCCCGAGGGTCAGCGAGCCGAGCCCTGGCCCGACCTCCAGGACGGTGTCGGCCGGCTCGAGCCCAGCGGTGCGCACGATTCGCCTGATCGTGTTCGCGTCGTGCAAGAAGTTCTGGCCGAGCGTCTTGGTAGGCCGCACGCCCAGCCGCGCGGCCAGCGTGCGGATCTCGGCCGGACCGAGCAGCGTGCTCAGAACAGCACTCGCAGCACGCGCTCCTTGAGCTTGTTGTACGGGGGATAGACGAAGGACGGATCGGGGTGCGCGGGCTTGCGCAGCACGGCCTTGCGGTGGCTGAACGTCTCGAAGCCCCACTTGCCGTGGTACGCGCCCGTTCCGCTGGTGCCGACCCCGCCGAAGGGCAGTCCGGGTGCGAGCACGTGGTACATCAGGTGGTTGATGACCGTGCCGCCGTTGCTGATCTCGTCCAGCACGCGCTTCTCCTTCTCGCGGCTGGAACTGAACAGGTACACCGCCAATGGTTTCTCGCCCTCGTTCACGTGCATGATCGCGGCGTCGAACGAGTCGACGGTGACGATAGGCAGGACCGGACCGAAGATCTCCTCGCGCATCAGCTCGGAGGACGGGTCGGGATCGACGATCACCGTCATCGCCGCGCTCTTCCCCGACACGGTGCCACCACGCACCAGCCGGCCGCCGGCGCCGGCGATCAACTCGCGGATCCGTCCCGCACGACGCTCGTGTACCAGCGGCAGCTGATCAGCGGAGCCGAAGGCTGTCATCGCCGTTCCCAGCTCCGTGACGAACTGGTCGCGCACCCGCCGATCGACGAGCACGTAGTCGGGCGCGATGCACGTCTGCCCCGAGTTGAGCGACTTCGCCCAGGCGACCCGCCGCGCGGCCACCTTCACCGCCGCGTCGTCGGCGACGATGACCGGGCTCTTGCCGCCCAGCTCGAGGGTGACCGGAGTCAGGTGCTTTGCCGCACCGGTCATGATCGCCTTCGCGATCTCGGGTCCGCCGGTGAAGAACGCGTGGTCAAGCGCCTGGTCGAGCAGCTCTTGGGTCTGGGCCGCCGCGCCCTCGACAACGGCCACCGTGTCTGCGTCCAGATACGTCGGCAGCAGCCGGGCCAGCAGCGCCGACACCGTCGGCGTGTGCTCGGACGGCTTGATCACCGCGCAGTTGCCTGCCGCGATCGCCCCCACCAGCGGTGACAGCAACAAGAAGATCGGGTAGTTCCACGGACCGATGATCCCGACGACGCCGAGCGATTCGCGTTGCACCCAGGCCTTGCCGGGCCGCACGCTGAGCGGCAGCGGCGCGCGCTCGGGGCGCAGCCACGCACGCAGGTGCTTGCGCGCGTACTTCGATTCGGCGGTGACGGGCGCGATGTCGGCCAACCACGAGTCGACCGGGTTGCGGCCGAGATCGGTCACCAGCGCCGCGACGAAGTCCTTCTCGCGCTCGCTCAGCATCGCCTCGATCGCCTCGAGCTGCGCGAGCCGCCATTCGATCGGACGGGTCCGCCCGGTGCGGTAGGTCGCGCGCAGCCGCCGCACGACGGTGGGGATGTCATGCGACGTCCCGCTGGCTGCCGCTTCGATGACCGTCATTTCTCGGACCTCTCGTCGGGATGGACGAACCGATGACGACGCTACCGGCCCGCAGTCGGGCCGCACCCGCCACAATGGGCAACCGAAGGCGGAGCCGGTGTCCGATCAGCTGACCGTCGTGTTCATGCCCGAGTCGGCGTACGACCCGACGAACCAGTGCATCGGGCTGGGCACCATCCTGGCCGCGCGCGGCCAGCGCATCGTCTTCGCCGCGGAGTCGGCATGGTCGGGTCGGCTCGAACCGTTCGGCTTCGAAGAGCGTCTCGTCGATCTCGCGCCGCCGGCGGCGGGTGGGGCTGCCGACGCGGGTCGGTTCTGGATCGACTTCGTCGCCGAGACCGCGCCCGAATTTTGCAAGCCGACCATCGCGCAACTCGACACGTTCATCCGGCCCACCTACGCAGCCCCGATCGAGGGCGCCCGCAATTGCGCGCGATCATCGACGCCGTCCGTCCCGACGTGGTCGTCGAAGACCATGTGGTGAGCTTTCCTGCGCTGATGACCAGGCGCGGCGCCGTGGGTGCGCATCCGTCTCGTGCGCCGACGTGATCGAAGGCGACGGCCGCGAACACCGGGGAGCCTAGTACCAGCCCTGCTGCTGCCAGAGCGACCAGGCCTCGCACGGGCTGTTGTAGCGCGCCTTGATATAGCCGAGGCCCCACTTGATCTGGGTGGTTGCGTCGGTCTGCCAGTTCGGCCCGACCGAGGCCATCTTCGAGCCCGGCAGCGCCTGCGGGATGCCGTATGCGCCGCTCGGGTTGTAGGCATTGACCCGCCAGCCGCTTTCCCGGTTCCACATCTGCACGAGGCAGTTGAACTGGTCGGATGTCCACCCGAAGCTGGGCAGCATCTTGCGCGCGATCGCCTGGGCAGACCCTGGCGTCGGCAACGGTGCCTGCGGCGCGTTCGGGGTCGAGCTGGACGGTTGCTCGTCCATGGCGCCGATCCGTTCGACCTGATCGACGGGTTGCCGCACCACGGTCGAGTTCATCTTCACCTTGCCGACCAGCGAGCCGTCGACGAAGACCAATGACCAGGTGCTCGACCGCAGGCCCTTGCGTCCCGTTGTCACCACCTTCGTCGTGCCGGCGGACAGCGACGGGTCGAGCTTCTTCTTCGTGTCGAACGGAATCGTCTTGTTGACGATCCGGGTGTGCTGCGCCACGCGGGTGAGCCGGATGTGCTGGCCGGACGCCAGTGCTGCGTTCGACGCGGTCGAGAGCCGGTCGTCCGGCCCGACGCCCAGGTTCATGTCCTTGAGCAGCTGGCTGACCGTCGCATCAGTGGTGGTCACCCGGGTGCGGATGCCGTCGTGGGTGACCGTGATCCGCTTCGGCGTGCGCAGCGCGATATCGGTGGCGCCGAGCGGCAGCCGCCGCGACCGGGACACCGAGCTGAAGTCGTTGGTCGAGTAACCAAGCGCGCCGAGCGCCTGCGCCACGGTGGGCGCGGTCGTCCAGACGAAGCGCTGCGAGCCGTCGATGTCGAGCTTGAGCAACCGGCCGCGCTTGAAAACGACGGTGCCGTTGTCCGGTACTGCCGAGGACAGGCCGGGGGCGACGAGGTCATGGGCACCTGGGTGGAATCCGGCCGACTTGAGCACCTGGCCGACGCTCGCCGCGGTGGTGTGCACCGTTTCCGGCCGGCCGTCAACGAGCAAATGGACGGTCTTGGTGTCGGTACTGGTCCAGGCGACCGTCCCACCCACGAGTCCGGCGAGTAAGGCCCCGCAGAGGCCGTACTTGACGCTGCGTAGCAAGACAAAAACTCCTGGTAATTTCGGGGGCAATTACTTGGACGGTCACGGGAGCGTAACGGATCGGTATCGACCGGGTACAACCGAGGCCGGGTGAAACCGCTTACGGACCGCTCCGGGATCTTGTCACAGGTGGCATCACGGTTGGCATTGGCGGTTCGCTACAGGTACTGCCCGCACACCGGCCACGAGGCCGATCCGGATTGGCGGTACAGCTTCATCGCGATCGAGATCTGCTGGTCGCGGCTGGCCAGGTCGGCGCGTGGCGCGTAGGCCCCACCGCCATTGGCCAACCACGTGCTCGAGCTGAACTGCAGCCCGCCGTAGTAGCCGTTGCCGGTATTGATCGACCAGTTGCCGCCGGACTCGCAGTTGGCCACGCCGTCCCAGTTCAGCCCACCGCCCGACGACACCGGCGGCGCGTTGCCCGAGGATGCCGGCGGCGCTGGCGGTGCCGGCCGCGACTTCGTGCCGACCTGCTCGACCTCGGCCTTCGGCCGGGCCACCACGCGCTGGGCTACCAGCGTCCTGGCAACGCGCTTGCCATCGACATAGACGACTCGGTAGGTCAGCGCGCGCGAGCCTTCGTGGCCGGACGTCACCACCGACGTGTTGCCCTTGTACATCGACGGGTCGTTGTGGTGCAGGGTCGTGAAGTCGATGGTGCGGTGCTTGGTGACGTGCGTGATCACCACCCGCTTGAGCACGATGGCCAGCCCCGGCTTGATGGCCGCGCGCATACCCGGCGAGAGCCGGTCGCGCCGGCCGACGTGCACGTTCATGTCCCGCAGGAGGCCAGCGACGGTGGCGTCGGTCGTGACGAGCCGCTGCTTCGTGCCGTCGTGGATGACGCGAACGTGCTTGGGGGCGCGCAGCTGCAGATCGGTCGTGCCCAGCGGCAGGCGCTGCGAGCGCGACACCGACACGTAGTCGGCCGCGGGGTACCCGAGCGCGGACAGTGCCTGCGCAACGGTCGGTGCGGTGGTCCAGACCGCCTGCTGCACACCGTCGACGGACAGGTGCAGTAGCCGGCCGCGCCGCAGGACGATGGTCTCGCCGTTGGTCAGCGGCGCCGTGCCGGCCGGTGCGACCAGGTCGTGTGCGGCCACTTGATAGCCGGCCGCTTGCAGCGCACCGGCGACGTTCGGCGCCGTCGTCGACAGTTGCGAGGTCTTGCCGTCGACCACGAGCGTGATCGAGCGACTGGTAGGGCCAGAGGTTGCGAAGGCCGCGGTGGTGGCCATCGTGACACCGGCGAGTACAGCACCATAAAGGCCGTACTTGACGCTGCGACGCACTTGGTTGTCCCCCTCGTGGAGAGTCGCACGTACGAGTTCGGTCACGGAACGGTAACCGTGGAACGGCGTGAGGGCCAACTTGCGATTATCGTTTAGTCCGATTTATCCGGTTCGGGCACCCATCTTCACCAGCGCAATACCTGCGGGGAGGCCGATGCGGAACGCGAACGCCGAACGAATGCCATGTCCGATACCCATATCAATGCCCCATATACCGGGGACACGGTGACTTGGCCATTGGCTGCCAGGCCGCCGAACCGACCACGCGAAACGCAATTCCTACAAGTGGACAAGACATTGTGTGAATGCCACCACGTTGCTCAGCCAGGCAGCCCGAAGACACGCATCCCGGTGGCCGCGATCGCTGCGCAGAGCTCGTCCAGGTCGTGGCCGCCTGCCTCGGCCAGCGCGTGCACGGTCAGCGGCAGCAGCCGTGGTGCGTTCGGGCGCCCGCGGAACGGGTGCGGTGTCAGGAACGGCGCGTCGGTCTCGACGAGCACGTGATCCATCGGCGCCACAGCGGCCGCCGCGCGCAGCGCCGGCGCGTTCTTGAACGTGATGACGCCCGGAAAGGACAGCAGGTAGCCCGCGGCGACGCACTCGCGTGCCATGTCCGCATCGCCGGAGAACGCGTGCAGCACAACCCGGTCCGGCGCGCCCTCCTCGCGCAGGATGCGCAGCACATCAGCGTGCGCCTCTCGATCGTGGATCATGAGCGGCTTGCCGACCGCCTTCGCCAGTTCGATGTGCCGCCGGAAGTGCACCTGCTGGTCAGCGGGTTCGGTGCGGTCCCAGTAGTAGTCCAGGCCGGTCTCGCCGACCGCGACCACCCGCGGATCGCGGGCGAGGGCTCCGAGTTCGGCGTAGCCGTCATCGGCCAACCCCGCGATCTCGGTCGGGTGCACGGCCACCGCGGCATAGACATCGGGATGCGCGTTGGCCGCGGCGACGCACCAGCGCGATGACGCAACGGTGTCGCCAACGGTCACTGCGGCAGTCACGCCCACGTCGCGCGCTTCGCCCATCACGCCGGCGACAAACTCGCGCGATGCGTCCACACCCGATCGCGACGCCATCGCGTCCAGATGCGTGTGCGCGTCGAACACTGCGATTGGAAGATCGCTCTTCGCGCGAGCGCTCATCGCGTGCCGATCACCCTTCCAATCGCCGAAGTTCGTCGTCGACGATGGACGGATCGAGCTTGGTGAAGATCGGCGTCGGCGCCGCCATCGGCCGGCCGACCTCGATCGGCGTCGACTCCCATTTCGCGTCGGTCTCGTAGTCACCGGTGAGCACGTGATAGCTCGGTGAGCCGGGCGCCGTCTCCTCATCCACCTCGACGAGGTCAGGCATCCGTGCCCAATCTCCGGACCCGCCCAGCGCCGCGTGAATCCGTGCCGATGACGACGGCAGGAACGGGGTGAGCAGCGTCTTCACGTCATCGACAACCTGCAGCGCGACGTGCAGCACCGAGGCCATCCGCTCCGAGTCGGTGGTGCGCAGCTTCCACGGCTCCATGTCGGAGAGGTATCTGTTCGCTGCTCCGGCAACGTCCATCGCCTCGGCGATCGCCGCCTTCTGGCGCGATCGCGCGAGCAGATCACCGACCGTCCCGAACGCGTCGCGTGACTGTGCGAGCAGCGCCTGGTCGGCATCGGCCAGCGCGCCGGACGCGGGGATCGAGCCGAGGTTCCGCGCCGTCATGGAAATGGTGCGGTTCACCAGGTTTCCCCACGTCCCGACGAGCTCGTCGTTGTTGCGGCGCAGGAACTCCGACCAGGTGAAGTCGGTGTCCTGGTTCTCCGGGCCGGCCACCGCGAGGTAGTAGCGCAGCGAGTCCGCGTCGTAGCGCGAGAGCATGTCGCCGACGTAGATGACGACATTGCGCGAGGACGAGAACTTGCGTCCCTCCATCGTCAGGAACTCACTCGACACCACTTCATAGGGACGATTGAGCGTGCCGAGCGAACCCGGCGTGCCACCGCGCGCGCCGATGCCGGAGTAGCCGAAGAGCATCGCCGGCCAGATCTCGGCGTGGAAGACGATGTTGTCCTTGCCCATGAAGTAGTACGCGCGGGCTTCCTCGCTCTGCCACCACGCGCGCCAGGCCTCGGGATCGCCCGTCCGCGCCGCCCACTCGATCGAGGCAGACAGATACCCGACGACGGCGTCGAACCACACGTAGATCGACTTGTCGGTGCGGTCGCGCCAGCCGTCGAGCGGCACCGGGATGCCCCACTCGAGATCGCGCGTGTAGGACCGCGGCTTCAGATCATCGAGCAGGTTCAGCGCGAACTTCTGCACGTTGGTGCGCCAGTGCGTCTGCTTGCGCAACCACTCAGCAAGGACGTCGCCGAATGCCGGCAGGTCGAGCATCATCTGCTCGACCTCCACGAACTGCGGCGTCTCGCCGTTGATCCGCGACCGCGGTTCGATCAGGTCAATGGGATCGAGCTGGTTGCCGCAGTTGTCGCACTGGTCGCCACGCGCACTCGGGTAGCCGCAGATCGGACAGGTACCCTCGATGTAGCGATCGGGCAGCGTCCGCCCGGTCGACAGGCTGATCGCACCCAGTTGCTTCTGCGGGAACACATAGCCGTTCTTCAGCAGGCCGAGGAAGATCTCTTGCGAGATCGCATAGTGGTTCTTCGTCGTCGTGCGGGTGAACAGGTCGTAGGACAGCCCGAGTTGCTGCAGATCCTTGGCGATGATCAGCGCGTTGCGATCGGCGAGTTCGCGCGGCGACACGCCCTCCTTGTCAGCCTGCACCTGGATCGGCGTGCCGTGCTCGTCCGTGCCGCTGACCATCAGCACCTTGTTGCCGGCCATCCGCTGGTAGCGCGAGAAGATGTCGGACGGGACGCCGAATCCTGCGACGTGGCCGATGTGGCGCGGTCCGTTGGCATACGGCCAGGCCACTG
Organism: Jatrophihabitantaceae bacterium; assembly: GCA_035656595.1. GTDB lineage: Bacteria > Actinomycetota > Actinomycetes > Mycobacteriales > Jatrophihabitantaceae > RYN-133. Next base: position 14,374 of record DASRSG010000006.1, read on the forward strand.
CGGTCAAGATGGTTTCGTTCACAGCTCTCAGCGTAGTGAGCAGGAAACGGAGGTTTCGTCGTCACCGAAGGGCGCGGGCTTCGTTCTAGGTGGGTATACAGCGATCGCGCGGCGAGTGGCCCGCGCGTCGCGTCGCTCGGAGGGATACCCCGGAATGCCCAATCTGTTCACCGCACGGGTGCGTCGAATCGCGGCAGCTGCCGTGGCCGCCGCGCTCGTCGCGTCCGGACTGGTGCTCGCCGCCTACCCGGCGGATGCTGCCGCGAAGTCCTGGTCGGCGACCTCGACCAAGGCGCTCGAACTGACCCACGCCACGCTGCTGACCAAGCACGCATCGAACTCGCGCCAACTGAGGCTCACGGTCGGGCTCGCTCCGCGCGATCGCGCCGGGCTGCAGAAGCTGATCAGCCGGCAGGACACCCGTGGCAGTGGCGTGTACGGAAAGTACCTCACGCCCGCGCAGTTCACGGCGCGCTACGCAGCGACGAAGTCGTCGGCCAACGCGGTGCGCACCTACTTGCGCAGCCAGGGCATGCGGAACCTGCGCCTCGCAGGTAACCGGCTGCAGATCACCGCCACCGCGACGGTCGCGCAGGCCGAGAAGGCCTTCCACACCAACATCGCCGCCTACCGCCGGCACGGCCGCCGCGTGCTCGCGAACACCGCGCCGGCCATGGTGCCGTCAGCGCTGCGCGGCAAGGTCAACGCGGTGCTCGGCCTGTCCACGCTGGGCTTCACCGCCGACACGCCGACCGTGCCCAAGCTGACCGGGTACTACCCGGCCGAGTTCAACAAGGTTTACGACGCCGGCACGACCAAGGCCGGCACCAAGACCAAGATGGCCGTGATCGCCGAGGGCGACGTCACGCAGACGATCAAGGACCTGCGCCTGGCCGAGTCCAAGCAGCACCTGCGCACCGTGCCGGTCAGCGTCGTCTACACCGGCCCGAAGAGCACCGACACGTCCGGCGTCGACGAATGGAACCTCGACACGCAGACCTCTACCGGAGTCGCCCCCAACGTGGCGCGGCTGCTCATCTACGTTGCCTCCTCGCTGACCAACGCCGATCTCGCCCGCGCCATCAACACCTGGGTCACCCAGGACAGCGCGCAGGCTGCGTCGGCCTCGCTTGGTGAGTGCGACGCACTGCCGTTCCTGGACGGGTCGATGCTGCTCGACGACATGGCTCTTGCCGAGGCCGCGGCACAGGGGCAGACCTTCATGGCCTCGACCGGTGACACCGGCAGCTCGTGCGCCGTGGCTGGAACGAACGGGGTTCCGGGCAGCGGAGCACCCGACACCGAGTACCCGGCGTCCTCGCCGTACACGCTTGCGGTCGGCGGCACGACACTCGACACCGACGACGCCGACAACTACGGCACCGAGATCGCCTGGAACGCCGGCGGCGGCGGCGCGTCACCGGTCGAGAACGGCGGCGCCTGGCAGAGCGGCGCCGTCCCGACCTCGGCCGCCGGCGTTCGCGGCGTGCCCGACATCGCGCTCGACGCCGACCCCGACACCGGTGCCCTGATCTACGTCGACGGCGCGGTCGAGCAGATCGGTGGCACCAGCCTCTCGTCGCCGATGGCTCTCGGGATGTGGACCCGGCTGCAGTCGAGCAACAAGCGTCACCTCGGGTTCGCGCCGCCGAAGCTGTACGCCCTCTACGCCAAGGCGCAGGACGGTTCGCCGCTGCCGCCGTCGGCCGTCCCCGGCTTCCACGACATCGTCGTCGGCGGGAACGGCGCGTACGTGGCTACGCCGGGCTGGGATTACACGACGGGTCTGGGCAGCTTCGACCTCAACGCGCTCAACACCGCGCTGAAGTAAGCTTCGAGACCGCTTGGTGCCGGGGCGGATCCCCCGTCCGTCCCGGCATCGAGTCCTTTCAGCGCTGTTTCGCGGCAACTACGGCGTCGAACACTGTGCGCTTGGGCAGTGCTCGCTCGCGCGCCACGGCGGCAATCGCATCCTTGCGGGTCTCGCCGGCGGCTTCCCCCGCCGCCACCTCACCGGCCAGAATCACCGCGTCGACCGGCTCGACCGCAGGGGCCGCGCCGGCGATCACCAGCGTGATCTCGCCACGCACGTCGCCCTCGGCCCACTGCGCCAGCTCGGCGAGTGTGCCGCGGCGCACTTCTTCATAGGTCTTGGTGAGTTCGCGGCAGACCGCGGCACAACGGTCGTCGCCGAAGGCCGCCGCCAGGTCGCGCATCGAGTCGGCCAACCGGTGCGGCGCTTCGAAGAAGACCAGGGTGCGCCCCTCGCCGGCCAACGCGCTCAACACCCGACGCCGCTCGCCCGCACGGCGCGGCAGGAAGCCCTCGAAACAGAACCGGTCGACCGGCAGCCCCGATACCGCCAGCGCGGTGGTGACCGCGGAGGGCCCGGGCAGCGCGGTCACTGCGAGACCGGCCGCGATGGCGGCGGCGACCAGGCGGTAGCCCGGATCCGAGATCGAGGGCATGCCGGCATCGGTCACCACGAGCACGTCCTGCCCGCCCTGCAACAGCTCGAGCAACATCGGCACCCGCGCAGCCTCGTTCGCGTCGAAGAACGAAACGATGCGGCCCGTCGGGGTGATGTCGAGGTCGGCGCACAGCCGGTGCAGCCGGCGGGTGTCCTCGGCGGCGATGACCGGCGTTTCGGCCAGCGCCGCACGCAAGCGTGCCGACCCATCGCCGGGCTGTCCCAGCGGCGCGCCGGCGAGCACAACACGACCCGCAACCATGGGACGGACCGTACTCAGGCGCGCGCACCGGCCGCGCAAGTAGCATCGGGCGCGTGACGGCCACCCTCCCGGACTGGATTCCGTTCCCGGAGGCCTACGACCAGCCTGCCGATCTGGATCGTCCACGCCGTCGCATCCCGCCCGCGCTGGTCGCCTGGCGCGATCCGAAGCCGTGGATCGGCTGGGTGGTGACGAGCGTCCTGCTGACCTTCGCCGCCTTCACCCGGTTCTGGGGGCTGGGTTACCCCAACTCGAAGGTCTTCGACGAGGCGTACTACCCGGTCGAGGCACAAGAGCTTTTGCGGTTCGGCTACGAGGACAACCGCGGTTACCTGTTCATCGTCCATCCGCCGCTCGGAAAGTGGCTGATCGGGTGGTCGACGGAGCTGTTCGGCAATGGCCTGCAGGACGCGTTCGGCTGGCGGGTGGCACCGGCAATCTTCGGCTGCCTGACGGTGGTGCTGGTGACCCGCGTGGCTCGCCGGCTGTTCCGGTCGAACCTGTTCGGCGCCATCGCCGGTGCGTTGATCGCGATGGACGGACTGTCTCTCGTACTCGCGCGCACGGCGATCCTCGACTGCTTCCTGCAGTTCTTCGTCTTCGCCGCGTTCGGCGCGCTGGTGCTCGACCGTGACCAGATGCGCGCACGGCTCGGTGCGCTGCTCGCCGACGGGGCCGACCTCACTGACGGGGTGCCCTCGCTCGGGCCGCGACCTTGGCGGCTGCTCGCCGGCGTGCTGATCGGGCTGGCCTGCGCGGTCAAGTGGACGGCGCTGTCGTTCTTCGTGCTGTTCGTGCTGCTCACCCTGCTGTGGGACCGCGGCGCCTACAAGGTCGCCGGCGTCAAGCGCCGCACCCGCGTGACCGCGAAGCGCTCGCTGGTCCCGGCGTTGGGTTCACTGCTCGCCGTTCCGCTCATCACCTACTTGTTCTGCTACCTCGGCTGGTTCGTCGGCGAGAACGCGTGGGGACGGCACTGGGCCGACTCGCACGGCCCGTCGGCGCACATCCGGCTGCTGGGCATGTCGATTCCCTGGACGTGGGCCTGGGTGCCCGGCCCGATCCGGTCGCTGGGCGCGTACACCTTCGGCGCGTACCGCTTCCACGAAACGTTGTTCTCGCCACACTCCTACGGCTCCGGGCCATGGAGCTGGCTGGTGCTCGGCCGGCCGGTCGACTTCTACTACAACGGCGACTCCAAGAGCTGCGGTTCGGCGTCCTGCTCCAAGGAGGTGCTGCTGATCGGGACGCCGCTGCTGTGGTGGGCCTTCGTCCCGATGCTGCTGTGGCTGGGGTGGCACTACATCACCACCCGCGACTGGCGGGCCGCCGCGATCTGGGGCGCGTTCGGCGCGGGCTGGCTGGTCTGGTTCCAGGACCTGAAGCGGACGATGTTCCTGTTCTACATGGCCCCCCTCGTCCCGTTCCTGATCTTGGGGCTGACCCTGGGGCTGGGCGTGCTGCTCGGCCCGGCGTTGCGCCGCAGGTCCGACCTGCGTGCCAGCACGCGGCGCCGGTGGGGCATCGCCGGCGTGAGCACCTACCTGGCCCTGGTCGCCATCGACTTCGCGTGGATGTGGCCGGTGCTGACCGGCGGGTTACTGAGCTACAACGTCTGGCACGCGCATATGTGGCTGCCGTCGTGGGTATGAGCGCTACATGAGCCTTGCCGCAAAAATGCGCCGTGCCCCGCTTCGGATCGCGACCGGCGCCTTCATCCTCAATACCGGCATCACCAAGCTCGGCGGCGACGACGAACAGGCCAAGGCCGTGCACGGCATGGCGGCCAGGGCGTTCCCCGTGCTGGAGAAGGTGCCTGCGAAGCCGTTCTTCAAGACCCTCGCAGCCGGTGAGGCGGCACTCGGTGCCGCGTTGCTGCTGCCGATCGTCCCGGCCGGCCTGGCCGGCATCGCCCTCACCGGGTTCAGCGGTGGCCTGCTCGGCTTCTGGTGGCGCACGCCCGGTATGCACGCCGAGGGCAACCCACGCCCGACCCAGCAGGGCACGGCGGTGGCCAAGGACGTGTGGATGCTCGGTATCGGCACCGGCCTGCTCATCGACGCCGCGCTCACCGAGTCGAAGATCACCGGCGAGAACAGCCGGGCCGAAGCGAAAGCCACCGTCAAGGCCGAGGCGAAGGCCGCGCGCAAGTCGGCCAAGCGGGTGGCGAAACGGGCGCGTAAGGGCGCCGAGGGCCTGCTGCCCAGCTAGCGACCGCCGAACTAGCGGCTGCCAAACTAGCGAGAGGACTCGCTCGCTGGCGGTTGCCCCGGAGGTGGACTGTGTACTACCCGCTGACCGTCCAAGACTTTCTCGACCGGGCGGAGCGGGTCTATCCCGACCGATCCGCCGTCGTGGACGAGCCGGATCAGCCCGCCCCCAGCCTGGGCGATCTGACCTACCGGGAGCTCGCCACAAACGCACGCGCGCAGGCGGCCCGTCTCGATCAGCTCGGGATTGCGGTGGGCGGCCGCGTCGCGATCATCTCGCAGAACTCGGCCCGGCTGCTCACGTCATTCTTCGGAATCTCCGGATGGGGACGGATCCTCGTCCCGATCAACTTCCGGCTCAGCCGAGCCGAGATCGAATACATCGTCGGGCATTGCGGCGCGCAGGTGGTCTACGCCGACCCGGCGCTGAAGGACACCCTCGACGCGCTCGATGTCGAGCACAAGTTCGTGCTCGGCGATGACGACGCGCTCTACAGCTATGACGTCGAACCACGCCCGTGGGACGACCCGGACGAGGGCGCGACTGCAACCATCAACTACACCTCGGGCACCACGGCCCGTCCCAAAGGGGTGCAGCTCACCCACCGCAACAACTGGCTCAACGCCACGGTGTTCGGCCTGCACACGACGGTGAGTGACCGTGACGTCCTGCTGCACACCCTGCCGATGTTCCACGCGAACGGCTGGGGCATGCCGTTCGCGGTCACGGGTGTGGGCGGTCGCCACATTGTGCTGCGCCAGGTCGACGGCACCGAGATCCTGCACCGCGTCGAAATGCACGGGGTCACGCTCATGTGCGCGGCGCCGGCCGTGATCAACGCCGCGCTCGACGCCGCCACGACATGGGACGGCGAGATTCCCGGACGCGGCCGGGTGCGGATCGTGGCCGCCGGCGCGCCACCACCGACCCGGACGATCGAGCGCGTGTTGGACGAACTCGGCTGGGAGTTCATCCAGATCTACGGGCTGACCGAGACCTCGCCGCTGGTCACGATCAATCGGCAGCGCGCCGAATGGGACGAGTTCGACACCCACGAGCGGGCCCGCCGGCTCGGGCGCGCGGGTGCGCCGGCTCTCGGCGTTCGCGTCGCCGTCGACAGCGACGGCGAGGTGCTCACTGCGTCCAATCACAACCTCGAGGGCTACTGGGAACAGCCCGACTCGACCGCCGAGGCGCAAGCCGGCAACTGGTTCCACACCGGCGACGGCGGGCTGATCGACGATGACGGCTACCTCGTCATCTCCGACCGCAAGAAGGACGTGATCATCTCCGGTGGCGAGAACGTGTCCTCGATCGAGGTGGAGGACGTGCTGACCTCGCATCCCGCGGTGCGCGAGGTCGCCGTCATCGGCATCCCGGACGAGAAGTGGGGCGAGCTGGTGACCGGCCTGGTGGTCACTGACGGCTCCGCGGTGAGCGCCGAGGACCTCGTCAAGCACTGCCGCGAATCGCTGGCCGGGTACAAGTGCCCGAAGCGGATCGAGTTCGTCGACACGCTGCCCCGCACGGCCACCGGGAAGCTGCAGAAGTTCAAGCTTCGCGAGCCATTCTGGGCCGGCCACGACCGCCAGGTGAACTGAGTGCCCCCGCTCCGTTCTGCGGAAGAGTTTTGCGGGAAGAACGACTATGGTCGGTCTAACCGCGAACTACACATACCGCATTATTTGGAGATATCGGGTGGAGCCGGAGAAGCTGCTCGCGGACTACCACGCGCGTGTCGCCGGCATCGCCGAACGCGCGCAGGCGGCACGGGCGCAGATCGCCAGCGTTCGCGGTAACGCTACGAGCGCCGATGGCGCGGTGACCGTGTCGGTGAACGTGCAGGGCGCCCTCGAGGAACTCTCTTTCGGTCCGTCCGCCGACACGATGGCGCTGCCCGAGCTCGCGCGTGCCATCCTGCAGACCAGTCGACGCGCTCGCAGCCACGCGACCACCGCCGGCGCCGACGCGCTCGTCCCGCTGATCGGCGTCGACAGCGCCGCGATGAGCCAGGTGCGTGCGCACCTGCCCGGCGACTCCTCGCTCGAGGACGATGTCGACCACCGCACCCGGATCGGTCTCGACGAAGAAGAATCCAAAGCGGCACCGCATTCGTCGACGTCCGCCCGACCGCGTCCGCACATCGTCGATGATGCCGACGACTCAGCAGGCGGGTAGAGCGCAGCGCCGCGACCTCAGTTTCGGTCGTTGGCCAGCTCGCGCCGCATCGACCTGATCCGCGCGGTGGTGCGATCGATCAGCAGTCCGGTACCGAGCGTCACCGCGAGCGCCACGCCGACTGCGCCGACGGTGTCGGTGGCGTAGTGGTAGAACTGCCCGACCAACCCGATCGCTGCAGCGACCGTTGCCAGCGCGAGCACCGCCGTCCAGAGCAACTTGCGGCTGTTGCGTACCGCTGAGGACAGCAGGATGACACCGAGCACGCAGGTCAGGCTCGCCAGGCCGGTCTCGTGTCCGCTGGGATAGGCGAGCGCTTCGGACTGCCCGAGCCCGTGCGTGACCACGGTATTGCTGCGATGCACGAGCGGCTTGAGCACCTCCTCGGTCAGCAGCACGGCGACCGCCGGGGCCAGTATCGCGAGCGCGGTGACGTCCCACCGCCGTACCAGCAACCCCACGAGGGCGATCGACACGAGCAGGCCCAGCACTAGCGGCGGATCAGTGAGGTGCATGGCAGTGCGTTGGGTCCAGTCCGGGAACACGTCGCGGACGACCCGCAGCACACCGTTGTCGAACCAGTTGCCGTGGGTGTCGTCGTGGACGAGTGCGCCGAGAAACGCGACCACCGCGATACTTGCCGCGATGAGCGCGAACGCAACCCGCGGCCAGGGCACGAGTCGCGGAGTCACGCCATCAAGGCTACGGATCGCTAGCTGGCAATTGGCGTGACGCGGAACACCGGGAAGCCGGGCGCCACGTCAGCCAGATCCTTATCCGTCGCGTTCTTGTCGAGGCCCTCGAAGAACTGCCCGACCTCCCAGCCCCACTTGCGCAGGTACGCACGCAGGACGGGCGTCTTGTCGGCGTCGCCGAGCTCGGCGGCGCGGAACGCCTCGGTGCGCCGGCCGACGCGCAGCTCGCCGGTGCCCACGACGCGGATGTTGCGCACCCACTGCGTCTGCCCGCGCGGTGCCACCAGGTAGCGGTCGCCGTCGACGGTCAGCAGGTTCACCGGCGTGGCGCGCCACTCGCCGCTCTTGCGCCCGCGCACGCGCAGTTCGCGTGAGCCGGCGACGCTGATGCCGACGCGGGTCAGACCGCGCACGGTGCCGTTGAAGATGTGCCGGGTGAACCAGCCGGGCTGCAGGTATCGGGTGTCGGTCATGTCAGGCTCCTAATGCGTTCGGAGAGCAGTGCTCTCTGTTATCGACCAGGTTACCCGCCTTCGGTCCGTTGTCAAGAGCACCGCTCTCGTTTAAGCGCACCGCTTCCACGGATTGGTTTTCCCCGCTGGCATCCGGTGTGCGGGCAGCGAACCGGACGCGCGCGGGGAAAACCGCGGCGCTGGGGTCAGCGGGGTGCGGGAACTCCGGGGAGCTGGTCATGGGCGGTCAGCCAGTCGACCGCCTCGTGCACGGCGTCGAAGCTCGAGTGTCGCGGCTCGTAGCCGAGCACGTTGCGCGCCTTCTCGATGCTCATCACGTGACTGCGCTGCAGGTGCTCGCGGCTGGCGGCGGCGTGCTCGGGCGTCGTCGACTCGTCGAACTCGTTCCACGGCACCGGACGCAGGACGGCCTCCTGACCGAACCAGCCGGCTGCCGCGGACGCCAGGCCGCGCGTCGAGACGGCTTGCTCGGACACTACGTGGAACGACTCCCCGACCGCAGCTTCGCTCGTCACGGCCAGCAGGAAAGCCTGAGCGACGTCTTCGGCGTGCACGTGGTGCAGCATCCCGACGCCGTCGCCGGGCACCAGCAACGGTTCGCCCGTCGCCAGCTTGCGCCATACCGACGCATCGAGATTGCCGACCGGGTTGATCACCGGCCAGCCCGGTCCGCTGATATGGCCAGGATGCAGCACGACGGCGGGCAGTCGGCCGCTTGCGGCCAGCACGAGCTGCTCGATCTCGGCCTTCTGCACCCCGTAGTCGCCGCACGGCGACCGCGGGTCGGATTCGCGGGTCGGCGCCGCCATCGTCGGTCCGTGCACCCAGATCGTCCCGCACATCAGCAACCGCTCGATCCGACCGGCGAGACCAGCCACGAGCGCCCGTGCCGAGGACGGCTCGAAGCACACCATGTCGATCACCACATCCGGGGCGGTGGCGAGCACGGTATCGACGAACTTGCCAGCCGCATCCGCGGCCGCGCGATCGACCTGCCGGCGCTCGACGCGGGCCCAGGCGTCGTCGGTGCGATACGGCTCTTGCTCACCCCGGCTCATCGCCACGACGTCATGTCCGGACCGAACTAGGGACGGGACGAGATAACTGCCGACGTGCCCGGTGGCGCCAACCACGAGCACGCGCATCAGGGACGCCCCAGCTCGTCATGCCACGAATGCGTGGGTGACCACCCGAACAAGTTCTTCGCGCGGTCGTTCGCGAGCAGGGTCTGGTGACTGCTTATCTCGTGAGTCAACTCCACGCCCGGGAACACCTCGCGCACCAGGTCCACCGAGGGACGATCCATCACGGTCTCGTCATTGGCCACGATCGCGCTGACCGCGCCCTCAGTCGTGGCCTGCAGCGCGTGCCGAAACGCCGACGCCGCGTCGCGCGCGTCGATGTAGCCCCACAGGTTCCACCTGCGCAGTTGCGCGTGCGGCCAGTACGTCGGGAACTGGTCGTAGTCGGACGGGTCGATCACGTTTGACAGGCGCAGCGCGGCAAACGGGATCCCCGACCACGCCGACACCTGCACGGCCATCGTCTCGGCCACCACCTTCGAGAGCGCATAGGTGGTGGTCGGCACCGGGAAGTGCTCCTCGTCAACAGGCGCATACCGCGGCGGCTCGTCGAACGGCAGGCCGAGCGTGGTCTCGCTCGACGCCCACACCACGCGCTGCAGTCGGCGGTCGGCCGCGGCGAGGAAGACGTTGCTGTTCATCGCGTTGTTCGTGTTCAACGTGTGCACAGGGGTGAACAGCTCGGGCGCCGGGATATTGGCCAGGTGCGCCACGGCCTCGAAGCCGTCGAGGACGGCGACCGCCTGGCCGTAGTCGGTCAGATCAGCGCGGATGAAAGGAGCCGGGCAGTCCGGCAAAGCAGGCACGATATCGGTGGCAACGACGTCATGGCCGACCTCGACCAGATCGCGAACCACCCACTTTCCAGCCTTGCCCGACGCACCGGTGACGAGGATTCTCATGCCTCGATCATTACCCCTTCAGTCCGGTACTGGTCACACCCTCGATGATCTGCCGCTGGAACAGGACGAACACTGCGAACAGCGGTAGCGCGCCAAGCACTGCGGAGGCCATCACTTCGGCGTAGTGCGCGCCATACCCGGACGCGACGCTGGCCAGTCCGACCGGGATTGTCATCGTCTTCGTCGAGCTCAGAACGAGCAACGGCCATAGGAAGTTGTTCCACGTCCACACGAAGGTCAGGATCGCGACCGCCGAGATCGCCGGACGGGACAGCGGCATGTACACGGTTCGGTAGAGGCGGAACCACCCGGCGCCATCGACACGCGCAGCATCACCGAGACTGGTCGGGATGCCGCGGAAGAACGTCATGAACACGAACACCGCGACGACGTTCGGCGCGGTCGGCAGGATCAGCGACCAGTACGTGTTGGTCAGGTGCAGCGCGGTGAACTCCTGGAACATCGGGATGATCAGCACCTGCGGCGGGATCACCAGGCCGGCGAGCAAGAGGCCAAGCATGAAGCGCCGGCCCTTGAACCGGGTGCGCGCCAGCGCGAAACCGGCCATCGAGCAGGTCAGCACCGACAGGGCCGCACTCACGGCTGAGGTGATGAAACTGTTCATGTACCACACGAGGAGGTCGCTCGAGTCGATTACCTGGCGGTATCCGGACAGCGTCCAGTGCGAAGTCCACCACGACGTCGGGTTCGTCGTGATCTCGCCTTCAGGCCGCAGCGATGTGACGAGCGCCCAGGCAAGCGGCACGAGCCAGATGAGCGCGAACAGCACTACCACGGTGCCGCACAGCGCGTTGAAGAATCGGGTCCGTGACGACGCACCGACGCGGCGCGAAGAAACCCCTCCCGCCGGTTGCGCCCGGTCGAGCGTTACTGCACTCATGCGGCCTCCTCCTTGACACGGACCCGGCTGAAGATCAACCAGACGATGGACGCGAGCAGGATGGCCAGGAAGTAGATCATCGAAGCCGCGGCGGCATAGCCGGCGCGGTAGTCGGTGAAGCCGACGTCGTAGACGTACTCCAGAGCAGGACGGGTCGACAGGTTCGGGCCGCCGGACAGCAGAAGGTAGATCTGGTCGAACACCTTGAGCGAGGCGATGATCTGCAGCGCGATCACCAGCGCGGTCGTCCGGCCGACGAGCGGCAAGGTGATGCGCCACATCGTTGCGAACCCGCTAGCGCCGTCGACCGATGCCGCGTCGTAGATCTCGCGCGGGATCTCCTGCAGCGCGGCCAGGTACAGGATGAAGTTGAACCCGATCGTCCACCAGATGGTGAGCAGCGAGACCGAGATCATGCCCCAGTCAGCTGAGCCCAGCCAGTTCGGTGCGGTGATCCCGAATGCGCTCAGCCACTTCGTGGCCAGCCCGACGGCCGGGGTGTAGATCCACAGCCAGATCAGCACCACAGCGGCGGAGGGCACGACGTAGGGCGCGAAGAACGCGAACCGGTAGAACCACCGGCCGTGGCGAATCCGTTCGGTCAGCAGCGCCAGCACGAACGCCAGAATCACCAAGGGCGGTGTCGTGAAGATCGTGAACAACACCGTGTGCCACATCGACTGCCAAAAGGCGCTATCGGTCAGCGCCTCTCGGTAGTTGCTCACGCCGGCGAATCTGCCAAGGCCCGAGTGCACGATGCTCGAGTTGAAGAAGCTCATCACGATGCCGTAGATGAGCGGGCCGATCAGGAACAGCAGGTACAGCACCATGAACGGCGCGGTCATCCAAGGGCCGGTCCGCCGACCGGTGAACGATTCGGTGGGGGTCCGGGAACGGCGGCTCGCCGTGCGCGCGGGCGCGGTGCCGGTCGGTCCGGCGATGGTGTCGGTAACCATATCGATCGTCCCCTCAGCTGACCGGTGACGGTGTGTCGGCGTAGCCCTGCAGCCGCGAGCGGATTTGCGCGACCGCGGCCGTGGGAGACAGGCTGCCTAGCGCGACTGCGGACACCGTGCCGCCTACGACGTTCTCCAGGTCGGATCCAGAACCTGAGTACCACGCCTCGTCGTCGTAGTGCACGGCGTTCGCGACGTCGGCGTAATTCGACTGCGGCTTGAGGTGGTGGTACTTCGCGCTGTCCTGCATGGGCAACCACGCCGGAATGTGGCCGCCCTCTGCCCACGTGTAGCTCTGATCGAGCATCGACTTGATGAACGTCAGGCACTCGTTCAATCGCGCGCTGTCACGGGAACTGTCCTTCGGCAGCACCAAGGTATGCGAGTCGCCCTGACAGGTGTAGGTGTCGTAGACGAACGGGAACCGGGTCATGTTGTACGGCGTCTTGTTGCCGGTATAGATCGAGTTGTCCCACTCGCCGTCGAACAGGAACCCGGCCTGCCCGGTCGAGAACGCGACGACGGTGCCGTTGTCGTCGACCGCGGGCGGCATGAGGTGCTCTTCGACGGCGATCGTGTGCAGCAGTTCGAGCGCCTTCACCGCCTTGTCCTCGTCGAGGACGACCTTCGCGCCCTGGTCGGCGAGCAGGACACCGCCCTGCTGCCAGTAGAGGGTGGCGAAGATGCGCCAGCACGAGGACGGATCGTTGATGGTCGCCATCACCAGTCCGTACTTGCCGGTGACCTTCTTCATCGCTCGTAGCGCATTCAGCAGATCGTCCGGACCGTGCATGTCGACCAGCGTCCCGTCGGACTTCAGCAGGCCGGCCTGCTTGCAGACCTTGGTGTTGTAGTAGAGGACGTACGGGTGGGTGTCGAGCGGGATCGCGTAGAGCTTGCCGTCGACATGGGCGTTGTTCCATGCCTTGGGCGTGAACTTGTCAGGGGTCATCCCGAAGCGGGCCAGGTCGCTGGAGTCGAACGGCTGCAGCAATCCCGCGCGGGCGAGAGTCTGCATGCGGGTCAGGTGCGCCACCGCAACATCCGGCGGCCGACCGCCCCGTGTCGCCAGGGAGAGCTTCGTGTAATACGGATTGCCCCACGCCAGGGTCACTGCGCTGAGCCGGATGTTCGGGTTCGCCTTGGCGAACCCGTTTTCCATCTCGACCATCCGGTCGCCGTCGCCACCGGCGAACAGATTCCAGTAGGTGAACTGGTCGTGCGCGGGCGCGGCACCGGTGAGCCCGGTGGCCAGTGGTGTGCCGCAGCCGCTCAGCGCGGCCCCGCCGAGCACCAGCCCACCCATCCCGAGCAGCATGGTGCGCCGACTCGGACCGACAGGCCTGTCATAGGTGCTTCGCTGTTCCACGTCGGGCTCCAATCCCTAGCCGGCCGCGGCCGTCGCGGTAACCGCTGTCCACGACTGCGGCGGCAACGTCAGTCGGGTGCTGCCGCCGGCCGACTTCGGCGCCTCGTGCTCGACGGGACGAGCGGTTGCCGCAGCGCTCGCACCTTGCAGCGGTCCGCGGTCATCGCCGACGATCGTCACGGCACGGGCATCGGCCCAGTCGCCGAGGCGCTCGTGCCGGATCTCCACCGGCGCCGGTTCGTCACCCCGGTTGGTGAGGAACATCGCGACCTCGCCGGCTTGCGTGCGGTGGGTGGCGGCGGCTGCGACGAGCGGGACGTCACCATGCCGCGCGGTGGCCAGTTCGCCGCCGGCGACACGGGTCACCAGGCTGCGGCTGTCTCGCCCGTACCGGATCGTCTCCGCGATCGGATAAAACGTCGCCTGCCGCCAGGCTGCACCGCCAGGCTCAGTCATGATCGGCGCGATCACGTTCACCAGCTGAGCCAGAGCGCCGACGCCGACGCGATCGGCGTGGTTGATCAGGCTGATGAGCAGATCGCCGACGACGACGGCGTCGGTCGCGCTGTAGACGTCTTCGATGCGCGGTCCGGAGACGTCGATGTCGGTGCGATCCGAGCCGGCCCAGCGCCCCTGGTACCACACGTTCCACTCGTCGAAGGAGATGCGTAGCCGCTTGCGGCTGTGCTTGCGTGCGGCTACCGCATCGGCGGTCGCGATCACGTCGTCGATGAATCGATCCATCGCCGCGCCGGACGCGAGGAAACTCGCCCGATCGCCGTCGTGTTCCTCGTAGTAGGCATGCATCGAGACGTAGTCGACGACGTCAAAGGTGTGCTCGAGCACGGTCGATTCCCAATAGCCGAACGTCGGCATCTGGTGACCGGAACTGCCGCACGCGACCAGCTCGATCGACGGGTCGACCAGCCGCATCGCATTCGCTGCCTGCAGCGCGAGCTTGCCGTATTCGTCTGCGTCCATGTGCCCGGTCTGCCACGGGCCGTCCATCTCGTTACCGAGGCACCACAGCTTGACGCCGTACGGGTCGGCGGAGCCGTTGGCCTTGCGCAGCTCCGACCACTGCGTGTCGCCGGCGATGTTGCAGTACTCGACGAGGTGCGCTGCGTCGAGAATCCCGGCCGTCCCGAGATTTACCGCGAGCATCGGCTCGAGGCCGAGCCGTGCGGTCCAGCGCAGGAACTCGTCGGTGCCGACCTGATTGGTCTCGATCGAACGCCAGGCGAGGTCGAGCCGCCGGGGGCGTTGCTCCTGCGGGCCGATGCCGTCTTGCCACTGGTAGCCCGAGACGAAGTTGCCGCCCGGATAGCGCACGACGGTGATGCCCAACTCGCGAACGAGGTCGGCCACATCGCCGCGGAAACCCGCCTCGTCAGCGCTGGGATGTCCCGGCTCGTAGATCCCGGTGTACACGCACCGGCCCATGTGCTCGACGAACGACCCGAACAGGCGCGCGTCAATGTCGCCGCGATGATCCTCGGGATCGATCGTGATGGTCGTGAGCGGGTGCTGCGTGGTCATCCCTTGACTGCTCCTGACGCGAGGCCGCGGACGTAATAGCGCTGTAGTGCGATGTAGAGCACGACGCACGGCACCATGGCGACGACGGCGCCGGCGGTGAGCAGGCCGTAGTCGACCTGCCCCTGAGTACCTACTTCGATGTTCAGCAACTCGACCGGCAGGGTCAGCCGATCACTGCGGGTGATGAAGGTCAGTGCACCGAGGAAGTCCGTCCACGACGCGAGGAACGCGTACAGCACGGTGGTTGCCACGCCAGGAAGCACCATCGGCCGCAACACGTAAACCAGCGTGCGGAAAGTACCGCACCCGTCGATGTACGCAGAGTCCTCCAACGACTGCGGCACCATCGCGAATGTGTTGCGCATGACGAACACACCGAAGGGCAGGTTGAACGTCGTGTAGAAAAGCGCGAGCCCGATACGGCTGTCGGTGAGATGCATCGCGTTGAGTTCGAGGAACAGGGGTGTCAGCACGGCCTGGAACGGCACCATCAGCGTCAGCAGGATCAGGCCGAAGACCCAGCCGGACCCGATGAACCGGAACCGCGCGAAACCGTAGCCTGCCAATGTCGACAGCAGCGCGACCAGCACACTGGCCAGCCCGGCCACGAAGAGGCTGTTGAGCACGTACCGCCACAAGTGCACCTGTGCGCCGAACACCCCGCTGTAGTTGCTGAGGCTCAGATGACTGAAATCTGACCAACTCGGTGCGGCCGAGATCAGAGACGACGGCAGCAACGAACGGATGAGCGCCCAACCGAGCGGGATAAGAAAGACCAGCGCAGCAAGGACGCCGGCGATCCAGTACCAGAATCCGGCACGTGGCCGCACCGGCGGCGCCGCTACGGTCCCGGTCGTCTCGGTCGTCTCGGTCGTCTCGGTCGTCTCGGCGGGTGCGGTCATTTGTCCACCCGCAACAGCCGGAACTGTGCAGCGCTGACGATCGCGACGACGACCACGAGCACGATCGACAGTGCGGTCGCGGCGCCCAGATGCAACTCGACGAAGGCGCGGTCATAGATCCACATCACGACGGTGGTCGTGCTCGTTCCGGGACCGCCCTGGGTCAGGATGTAGAACTGGTTGAACGCGAGGAACGATCCGATGATCGACAGGATCAGGCTCATCGCGATCGTGCGCCGCAACAGCGGCACCGTGATGCGCAGCTCCTTGTCCCACCAGCCGGCGCCGTCGAGTTCGGCCGACTCGTACACGTCGGCAGAGATGCCCTGCATCCCCGCCATGATCAACATCATCGTCAGACCGGATACCGCCCAGACCACGAGCACACAGATTGCCGTCGTCGCCGGAACGGTGTTCACCAACCATGCGGTTTGCCCGTTGGTGATGTGCAGGCCCCTCAGCACGGCATTCACGGCTCCGCTGCCCGGCTGCAACTCAAGCAGGGCGAGGAAGCTCAGCGTGCTCAGCCCGATCACGTACGGCAGGAAGAACACCGTGCGGAAGAAGGTCGAACCACGGCGATTGTCACGGACGAACACGGCCATCGCGTAACCCACCACCAGGATCGGGACAGTGACTATCGCGGTGTAGGCGAGCGTGTAGACCGTGGCGTGCCAGAACGCCTGGTCCTTGCCGATCGCGGCGTAGTTCTGCAAGCCCACGTAGTGGTACCGACCGATCAGAGGCCAGTCCGTCAAAGAGATGTATATCGCGAAGATCAGCGGCACAACGACGAACGCGACGACGAAACACACCGCCGGCGTGACGAGGGCAATGCCGGTGATCGGTCGGTTGACCGGTGAGCGACCATGACTCTGGCGGCGCACGACGCGGACACGCGACGCCTCGCGCGCCGGCTTGGCAACGGTTGCGGTCGCGGACATCAGTCTTCGGCCTCCTGCAGCGCGCGGACGAAACCGGTCTGCGCTCCGTTAACAACGGAGTCGACGTTCCCGCCGAACACCGCATCGGTGATCATCTGCGTGAACGGGCTGCTCGTCTGATTGATCGCCAGGTTGTACGCCAGCGTCTTCTCCGCGTATCCCGACTTCAGGTTGGCCAGTGCGACGGCATCGAGTGGAAACTTCTTGCGGAACTGCGCGGTATCGACGTCCGAGCGCACCGGGGTGAAGCCGGAAGCGGGCAGCTCGGCCTGCTGTTTCGCTTCGAGGGCGAACTCGATGAACTCCCAGGCGCCCGACGGGTTGCTCGCGCCACGAGGTATCGAGATGTTGTCGCCGCCGTCGAACTCGCTGCGCCCGCCACCGACGCCGGGGAACACGGTCGCGCCGACCTGGCCGCGCAGATTTGCCGGGATCTTGCCCGCCAGTGACGCCCAGTTGCCGGGCCACATCCCCACGGTGCCGGCGAGGAAGTCCTTGCCCCACGTGGCGCCGGAGTCCGTGCGGTCGCTCGACGGCATGAGCTGTTCGGTCCACATTGTGCGATACAGCTGCAGCAGTTTGTGCATCGCCTGGTTGTGCGCGACGTTCACGTGCTGCGAGTCGAGTGGCCCCGAGAACAGATGCGTATGGCTTGCCCATACGATCGGTAGCCCGGTGAAGCCGAGAATACCGGGGTTGTCACCGGCGATCGAATAGCCCTTGACGTTGTGCACCTTCGCGGTGATCGCGCGCGCGTCCGAGAGCACCCCGGCCGTCGTGCGCGGCGGGCGGTTCGGATCGAGGCCGGCGGCAGCGAAGATTCGCTTGTTGTAGAACAGCACGCTGATGTCGGCGGCGACCGGTATCGCGTAGGCGCGACCGCTGATCGTGGCCAGATTCAGGTGACCGGGGCTGAGCTGTTTCTTGAACGGGAGCTGGTCGAGCAACGGTGTCATATTCGTCAGCGCGTCGTGATAGGCGAGCAACGTCGAGTTGATGTCGTCGATGCCGACGACGTCGGGCACGTCGCGTCCGCGGACGGCGGTCGCGAACTTCGTCACGTACTGGGTGTCGGGGATGATCGTGAGTTCGACGTGTACGCCCCGATGCGTGGCGTTGAACCGGTCGGTGAGGAACTGGTACGCCCCCGCCATGCCCGCCCGGGCCCAGAGGCGCACCGTTCCGCTGGCATTCGTCCCGAAGCCGGCACCGTGGATGTCGACCGCAGGCAGCACGCCGGCACCGCCGCAACCGCCGATGGTCATCGCCACGGCCAGGAGAAGCGCCGCGACGAGCGGGCGCGCTGCAGTACGCATCAGCCTCGCGACTCCGCGAGGAAGGACTCGGCCGGCAGCCATACCCGCATCGGTTGCGTACCGCGATTGGCCCACGCGCAATACGGGACGGCGACCGCCGGGAGCGGGACCTCGAGATCGATCGCCCGCACGCCGCCGAGCAGGTCAGGACGCCACTGCGCCTCGTGCACCGCCCGCAGTTCGATGTCGTCGACCGCCATGTCCGCCAGGTCGACCTGCTCGACGCAGTAGACCAGCGGCCCGCGCTCGATCGCGACACACCCGCGCACCGCATCGACTCGTGAATGGCCCGTGGTGAACCGGACTGGCAGCGGCAGCGAGACGACGACCTGGTCGCCCGTCTGCCACACCCGTGAGCTACGCCAGTAACCCGGTTCGACCGGCATGGGCTCGCCGTTCACTGCCACCGTCGCCGCGCCGCACCATTCGGGGATGCGCAGCGTGAGTTCCCACTCGAGGTCGGCAGCCTGCTCTACCTCGATCGCGATCGTCTCGTTCCACGGATACTCAGTGGCGATCCGCAGCTGTATCTCGCCGCCTCGTGCTGCGATCGTCCCGGCGGCGTACTGGTGCAGTTGCAGGCCATCGCCGTCTTCGGTGGCGACGTAGCTCGCGAGCGATGCGATCGTCCGCATGATGTTTGGCGGGCAGCAAGCGACATCGAACCAACCCAACCGGCCATGTGCCGGATGACGATGGTCGTCGGAACTCGCGTCGCCGCGCAGCTGCAAGGCGTTGACGTAGAAGTACTTGTCGCCGGACTGTGAGACGCCAGCCAGCATGCCGTTGTACAGCGTGCGTTCGATCAGGTCGGCGTACCGCACCTCGCCGGTGGCGAGCAGCATCCGCCAGCTCCACTGCACGCTGCCGATCGCGGCGCACGTCTCGCAGTACGCGACGTCGGGCGGCAGCTCGTACGGATCGCCGAAGGCCTCGCCGTCCCACCGCGCACCCAGACCGCCGGTGAGGTACATCTTCGTGTCGACCATGTGGCCCCACTGCGCACCGAGCGCGGCCAAGTAGCCGGCGTCTGTGTCGTCAAGGCCTTCGAGGACGACATCGGTCGCGCCCGCAGCGAGATACATCGCGCGGACGGCATGGCCCTCGACTGTGGCGCTTTCGCGAACCGGTACCCGATCGGAGAAGTAGCTCGGCTTGCGGCCGTGCCCTGACAGCGAGTTGTGCCCACGTCGTGCAACGAAGGTTCGGGCCATCTCGGCGTAGGCCCGCTCGCCGCTCTCGCGACCCAGTTCGACCAGTGCCATCTCAACGAGCGGATGTCCTGGCACGCCGTTGTTCCCTCCGCCATCGAACGTGGCGACCACATGGTCGGCGGCTGCAAGCGCGACGGCCCACAACCGCTCCTCACCGAGCGCGCGCCGGGCCGCCACCGCGGCCTGGAACAGGTGCCCGTAGCAGTAGAGCTCGTGACCGAATGCGAGATCTGCGTACCGCTGCGCATCGGTCACTTGGACGAAGGAGTTGAGATAGCCGTCGGTCTGCTGTGCGTCGGCGACGAGCCCGGCGACCTCGTCGAACTGGTTGCGCAACTCGTCAGACGGCTTCCGCGCACACTCCCACGCAACCGCTTCCAGCCATTTGTAGACGTCGGAATCCATGAAGACCGGGCCCCGGTACTTGCCCGCAGGGCGCCGTCCGGCGGCCATTGCGAGGTTGTCGAGGTTGCCCGCAGCAAAGAGCCGCTCGTGCCCTTGCGCGATTGCGCCGCGGTTGACCAGCTGTCGAGCTGCCCAGAACCCGTCGCCGAGCTGCACCGCACCAAGGCCGAGCGGCTGCGTTTGGGCTGTGCCCTGCTCGCCTGGCCGTACCGGCGCGGGGTCGACCGCCAACTGCCTGGCGGTCATCGCGGCAGCTCACCGCTTTGGCGCGGATCCGCTGACAACTGCGACGATTCACCGCTCGAGGGGGTGAGATTCGTCGGCTCGGGTGCGCTGGTCCGGACGCCCATGTTGCCGACCGTACGCCATGTATGCCCTAATTGACAGGATTTCTGTTAACGCTAACATCTTCCTGCCAACATGGTGGCGCTGATCGCGCACCGCCAGCGCACCAGCCGGACGGACGGGAGCGCACATGTCTTCAGTCGCACCAACGAGCGAACTATGGTTCCTCACCGGCAGCCAGCACCTGTACGGCCCCGAGGTGCTCGATCAGGTGGCGAGCCAATCGCAAGAGATCGCCAAGCTGCTCGACAATGCCGAGCAGGTCTCCGTGCCGGTGGCATGGCGGCCCGTGCTCACCGACGCAACCGCGATCGTCGAGACGGTACGTGAGGCGAACGCCGATCCGCGTTGTCTCGGTGTCATCGCGTGGATGCACACGTTCTCCCCCGCCAAGATGTGGATCGTCGGGCTCGATGAACTGCGCAAGCCGCTACTGCACCTGCACACCCAGCTCAATCGTGAGCTGCCATGGAGTTCGATCGACATGGACTTCATGAACCTCAACCAGGCGGCGCACGGCGATCGCGAATTCGGTTTTGTGCAGACGCGCCTCGGGGTAGCCCGAAAGACCGTCGCGGGCCATGTTTCGGACCCGACCGTCGCACGGCGGATTGACGACTGGGCGCGGGCCGCCGCCGGCCTCGCACATCTGCGCACGCTGCGCCTGGCTCGCTTCGGCGACAACATGCGCGACGTTGCAGTCACCGAAGGCGACAAGGTCGAGGCACAGCTGCGGTTCGGTGTATCGGTGAACACCTACGGAGTCAATGACCTCGTCGACGCCGTAGCCGACGCACCCGCCGATGCCGTCGAGTTGATGGTCGAGGACTACCTCTCGGCGTATACCGTCGCGTCGGAATTGCAACGTGATGGCGAGCGACACGCCTCGTTGCGCTACGCCGCACAGCTCGAGGTCGGCCTCAGCAGCTTCCTCACCGATGGTGGGTTCGGCGCGTTCACCACGAACTTCGAAGACCTGGGCGGGCTGAAGCAGTTGCCCGGCATCGCCGTGCAGCGGCTGATGCGCCGCGGTTACGGTTTCGGCGCGGAGGGCGACTGGAAGTCTGCCGTCCTGCTGGCGGCGGTGAAGCGAATGGGGGCCGGCCGGCCGCAAGGAACGTCGTTCATGGAGGACTACAGCTACCACTTCGGTCCGGGCACGCCGAAGATCCTCGGCGCGCACATGCTCGAGGTGTGTCCCTCCATTGCAACGGACCGACCATCGTGCGAGATTCACCCGCTGCCGATGGGAAATCGCGACGACCCGGTGCGTCTCGTCTTCAATGCTGCCGAGGGACCGGGCGTCGTTATCGGGATGTGCGACCTGGGCGATCGCTTCCGCCTCGTCGCGAACGCGATCAGCGTCGTACGTCCGGATGAGCCGCTGCCCCGCCTGCCCGTGGCGCGCGCAGTCTGGGTTCCCGAGCCGTCGTTGCCTGCCGCAGCCGAGGCCTGGCTGATGGCCGGCGGGCCGCACCACACCGTGCTGACGCAGGCTGTCGGCATGGATACATTGCGCGACTTCGCGACGATGGTGCGTACCGAGCTCGCCGTTATCGACAACAACACCGATGGCTACGACTTCGCCGATCGGTTGCGGTGGAACCAGGCGTACTACCGGGTGGCGGAAGGCTTGGGACGCCGACCGTGACCAGGCGTACTGCTCCGGCGCGACGGCGGTGCCGCAGAACTCGAGCGCACCACGAGTTCCGGCTTGATCAGCGACACGTGCCGGCGTTGCGACCCGCCTTCGATCAGCCGGATCAGCCGCTGCAGACCGCGACGGCCCACCGCATCGAAGTTCTGCCGCACCGTGGTCAGGCCGGGCACCAGGAACTCCGCTTCGGGGATGTCGTCGAACCCGACCACGCTGCGGTCGGCGGGCACGTTGATGCCACGCTCATGGAACGCGCGCAGCACCCCCAGCGCCATCTGGTCGTTGCCCGCGAAGACGGCGGTAACGTCGTCGCGCTCGGCCAGCTCGCGTCCCACCTCGTAGCCCGATCGCGACGACCAATCACCACGAGTAGGCGGGGGCACGTTCACGCCGGCCGCGGCCAGCGTCTCGGCCCAACCATCGACCCGCAGTTGCGCCTCGTGCCAGTCCGCCGGCCCCGCGACATGGGTGACCGCGCGGTGACCGAGGTCGAGCAGGTACTGGGTCGCCAGGCGCGCACCGAAACGCTGATCGACGGCCACCACGCTCACGTCCGGCCGGTACTCCGCCTCCAGCGCCACCACCGGGACCGTGCGCGGCAACGAGCCCATCGCATCGATGGCGCGCTGGTGCGGTGCGATCACAATCAGCCCGTCGACGCGTTGTGCGTCGAGCATTGCCACCGCGGCACTCGCCTCGTCGCCGACGAGTCCGGTCATCGACGCGAGTGCGATGCCGTAGCCCTGGTCGTGGGCAGCCTGCTCGATCGCGACCAGCGTCGAGCCCGGCCCGAAGAACCGTACGTCGAAGCTGATCACTCCGATGCGATTGGTCCGGCTGGTAGCCAGACTGCGCGCCAGGCTGTTCGGCCGGTAGTCCAACTGTCGCATCGCGTCGAGCACTCGATCGCGTGTCGCCGCCTTGACGTTCGGCGAGTCATTGATCACCCGCGAGACCGTTTGATGCGAGACGCCCGCGAGCCTGGCGACGTCGTGCATAACGGGTCGCTTCATGGGGCCGGTCGCGTCGTGTTGAGCCCGTACCACGCAGTGATCGTATCGGCGCGTTCAAAAGTGCGGAGGTGTGCAGCACCGTGACCAAGGAGCAATACACGATCGGAATCGATTTCGGCACGTTGTCCGGCCGGGCTGTTCTAGTGCGCGTATCCGACGGCGCGGAACTGGCCAGCGCCGAGCACGTCTATGAGTCAGGCGTGATCGACGAATCGCTGCACGGCACTGACCTTCCGCCGGATTGGGCGCTGCAGGATCCCGACGATTGGGTGCAGGTGCTACGCAACGCGGTTCCTGCCGCGCTACGCGAATCCGGCGTCGACGCCAACGCGGTGATCGGAATCGGTACCGACACGACCGCTTGCACAGTGTTGCCGTGCAAGCGCGACGGCACGCCGTTGTGCGCTCTGCCCGAGTTCCGCGAGCGTCCGCATGCCTGGCCGAAGCTGTGGCGTCACCACGCTGCGCAAGAGCAGGCCGACCGCATCAATGCGCTGGCTGCCGAGCGCGGCGAACCCTGGCTGCCCCGCTATGGCGGCCGGCTCTCGTCGGAGTGGGAGCTGGCAAAAGCGTTGCAAGTGTTCGAAGAGGATCCCGAGGTCTATGCAGCGACCGAGCTCTGGGTCGAGTTCGCCGACTGGATCGTGTGGCAGCTGTGCGGCGAGTACGCACGCAACCGCTGTACCGCCGGTTACAAGGGCGCCTATCAGGACGGAATGTATCCGAGTGCCGACTTCTTCGGGGCGCTGCACGCGGATTTCGCCGACTT
Source organism: Jatrophihabitantaceae bacterium (assembly GCA_035656595.1). GTDB lineage: Bacteria > Actinomycetota > Actinomycetes > Mycobacteriales > Jatrophihabitantaceae > RYN-133. Next base: position 37,977 of record DASRSG010000006.1, read on the forward strand.
CGCTGAGACCCGGCTTGACCGTGAACTGGCCGAGCTCGCCGCGCCAGCCGGCACGCTCACCGCGCAAGCAGCACAGTGGATGGGACTCCCCGAAGGCATCACCGTTGCAGTCGGCAATGTCGACGCGCACGTCACGGTGCCCGCGGCGCAAGCCATCGAGCCGGGCACGATGGTTGCGGTCATGGGCACCTCCACCTGTCACGTGATGAACGGTGACGTGCTCGCAGACGTCCCGGGCATGTGCGGTGTCGTCGAGGGAGGCATCAGCCCAGGCCTCTACGGCTACGAGGCGGGCCAGAGCGGCGTGGGCGACATCTTTGCGTGGTGGGCACGGGTCGGCTTCCCGCCATCTCGGGCCGCGCAGGCCGCTGACGGAGAATCGCCGCACGACGTGTTGACTCGACTCGCTAGTGAGCAGCCGGTGGGTGCGCACGGTCTGGTCGCCCTTGATTGGATGAGCGGCAACCGATCCATCCTCGTCGATCACGAACTGTCCGGCGTGATTGCCGGACTGACACTGGACAGCAAGCCTGAGGACGTCTATCGCGCGCTGCTCGAAGCGACGGCTTTCGGCACGCGCCGCATCATCGAGGCGTTCCGTGATGCCGGGGTGCCGGTACGCAACTTCACGGCTGCGGGTGGTCTGACGAAGAACGCCTGCCTCATGCAGATCTACGCCGACGTGACCGGGTACCCGATCTCGGTGATCGGATCCGACCAGGGGCCCGCACTCGGGTCAGCGATCCACGCGGCGGTCGCTGCCGGCGCGTACCCCGACGTGACCGCCGCGGCGAAGGCGATGGGAAAGGTCCAGCACGACGTGTACCGGCCCGAGGCGAAGAGCAGTGCTGTCTACGACGAGTTGTACCAGCACTACGTCCTGCTGCATGACTACTTCGGACGGGCGAACGACGCGTTGCACGAACTGCGCCGAATCCGCAATAAGGCGAGGCGATCCGGATGAGCGCAACTCCGGCGGCGATCGGCGAGGTGCGCGCCGCGGTCGCCGACCTGCACGCCGAACTCGTCCGCTATGGACTGGTCGTGTGGACGGCGGGCAACGTGTCACAGCGCGTTCCCGACGCCGACCTGTTCGTCATCAAGCCCAGCGGCGTCTCCTACGACGAACTCAACGCCGCGGCGATGATCGTCTGCGACCTCGACGGCAACAAGGTCGACGGTGACCTCAACCCGTCAAGCGACACCGACGCGCACGCGCACGTGTATCGGAACATGCCGGACGTAGGCGGTGTCGTGCACACGCACTCCACGTACGCATCAGCGTGGGCGGCGCGCGGCGAAGCGATCCCGTGTGTCCTGACGGCAATGGCCGACGAGTTCGGCGGCGAGATCCCCATCGGTCCGTTCGCGTTGATCGGCGACGACTCGATCGGACGCGGCATTGCGCAGACGCTCGCCGAGCACCGGTCGCGCGCGGTGCTGATGTCGAACCACGGGGTGTTCACCGTCGGCGCCGACGCTCGCTCAGCGGTGAAGACCGCGGTCATGTGCGAGGACGTCGCGCGAACGGTGCACATGGCACGCCAACTCGGTGAGCCGCTGACGATCAAGCAAGCCGACATCGACGCGCTGTGGGAGCGGTATCAGAACGTGTACGGCCAACGGTAGGAGGCGACGACGTGCGCAATCGAATGATGTTTTTGCTGACCGTGGTACTGCTGGCCATCGCCGGCACGATCGGGCCGGCCTCGGGTGCGGCGCAGTACCCCAACCCGCGCCCGATCCGCGGCTTCGCGGCCACCCACGACCCGTCGATGGTGCGACTGGCCGACGGCAGTTACGAGGTGTTCGCCACGCATGACGGCATCGAGGTCTACGCATCGCCCGATCGCGTGCACTGGCGCTCGATCGGCCAGGCGCTGCCCGGGGGCGCACCGTGGGCCGACGACTATCAAAACGGAAACGCCACCGACCTGTGGGCGCCGGACGTCTCGTTCCACCGCGGCCGGTACTACTTGTATTACGCGGTGTCCTCGTTCGGCTCGAACCATTCGGCCATCGGCCTGGCCACCAGCAAAACTGCGCGACCGGGTTCGTGGCACGATCACGGCCTGGTCCTGGCAACGACGACGAGCGATGATGCCAACGCGATCGACCCCGGCCTGCTGGTCGACAAGCACCATCGCTGGTGGCTGAGCTACGGATCGTTCTGGAGCGGCATCAAGATGGTGCGCCTCGACCCCACGACAGGTAAGCCTGCGGCGGACGCTCAGGTGCACGCACTGGCGCAGCGTCCCTCCCCCGACGCGCTCGAAGGCGCATACGTCTACCGCCATGCGGGGTATTACTACCTGTTCGCGTCCTACGACTACTGCTGCCGCGGGGTCAACTCCACCTACAACATCCGCGTAGGCCGATCAAAACTGCCGGACGGCCCGTTCGTCGACGAAGCCGGCACGCCGCTGATGCAGGACGGTGGAACGCAGCTGCTTGCGTCGCATGGCTACGTGATCGGACCCGGTGGGCAGAGCGTCCTGCGTGATCGAGGACGTGACTGGCTGGTCTACCACTACTACAACAAGCGCGACGCGGGTACGCCTCGACTGGCGATCAACCCGCTGGCCTGGCGGCACGGCTGGCCGGTGGTGGCGCGCTAACGCGTTGACGTATCGACCAACCGGAAGATCCGCACCTCACGTCCGGCCTGCCGCTCGTAGTCGCGGTAACCCGGAAACTGTGCCTCGAGTATCGGCCAGGCCGCTTCGCGCTCGGTACCGGCGAGCATGGTCGCGCTCACCTTGATGTGGCGACGCGCCAGCACGATCTCGGCGTCAGGATTCCTGCGCAGGTTCGCTGTCCAACCAGGATGATGATCCTGGCCCCAGTTGCTGCCGGCGATAAGCCACGTGCCATCCTGCTGCGGCCAACAAGCCAGCGGCGTCTCTCGGCGCTGACCGCTCTTGGCGCCGGTCGAGATCAGCACGAGCGAGGGCATCAGCAGCGCGCTGAGCTGGAACCGCCCGCCCGTCCAGCTGTAGAGCCGCATCTGCATCGGCGGGATCAGCGGCAGCAGGAACCGGTGCGCGAAGCGGGTACGCATCAGTCGCGAGAACACGCCGGCGATCACGGCACGCGGTCGATCCATGCAATCTCCCCTCCCACGCTCGCTCCGCAAGCGTCGCTCACGGCTCGCGACCCTAGCCGTTGAGCCGCCTACCGGAGCGAACCGCCGCGAGGTAGGCGACGATGCCGATCACCGCGACGATGATCGAGTCGTACGGCGCGCCCACGTGGTCGCGCCCTCCGAAGCTGCCGAGAAACGACATCAGCAAGAGCAGGAGGACGTAGCCGACCACCCAAGCCCCGGCGACCAGCTCACGTGCCAACGGCTCGGTATGCCTGCGCCGCCACGAGAGAACGAAGAGCGGAACGCCGATCAAAGTAAGGGACAGCGCGATCCGCAGATGGCTCCAGCCGGACCAGTAGATGAACTCCGTCGCGACGACAAAGCTGATCGGCGCAAGCGCCTGCATCGGCGGGATCCACCGGGCGAGGCGCGGCGTATCGGGCTCAGCGAGGACGATGGCAGAAATCGCCACAGCTGCGTAAGTCAGCAGGTACAGATCACCCACGACGCTGACGATGTCCTGCCAGCCGGAGAAGGGCAGCAGGAAGATCACGATCACCACGAGGTTCAGCACCAATGCACGCCGGGGAATGCCAGAGCGTCGCTCGACTGCGAGGAACCAGCGCGGCAGCACTTCGTTCTTGGCGAGGGCGTAGCTATGCCGGGCATCGATCGCCACGCCGACATACGCCGACCCTCCGGGCGAGACTACCGCGTCGGCATAGAGCGTTGCGGAAAGCCAATGCAGGTTGAGGATCAGCGCAAGTTGGCCGAACGGCGAATCGAAGCTGACTCCGTGCCAACCGTGCGCGAGCATCGAGTCGGGGACTGCGAAGAGAAACGCTAGCTGCAGCAGGATGTAGATCAGTACCGCGAGACCGATGGCCGTCACGATCGCGCGCGGCACGTCGCGACGCGGATCGCGGGCCTCACCGGAGAAATCCGCGGCGGCCTGAAACCCGTTCACCGAGTAGACGATGCCGCCGACGGCAAGTGAGGTGAGCACGGCCGAGTAGCCGTACGGGGCAAACCCGCCGTGGTCGGTGAGATGGCTTGGATGGAACCCGGAGATGAAGAGCGCGACGATCGTGATCGCTGGGACGACCAGCTTCACCACGGTGATCGCGTTGTTGAGCGAGGCGAACAAGCGCACGCCGTACCAGTTGAGCGCGGTGAGCACGACGATCATTGCCACCGCGGTCGCGACCCCCGCGCCGGTGAGGTTGTCGCCCGATTCCAGCCACGGCAGATAGTGCGTCGCATAGCCGAGGATCGCCGAAATCTCGGCGGCAGTGCCGCCGACCGTCAGTAGCACCGAAACGCCCACCACCGACGCGACCAAGCGGCCGTTGCTCAGCAGCGGCCACCGGACCGTCCCACCCGCTTCCGGCCGAGTCGCGCCAAGCTGAACCATCACCAGCGCAATGAGCAGGCAGAGTACACCGGCGGCAACCCAGGCAAGCAATGCAGCCGGCCCCGCTGTCTGCGCCGCATACAGCGCGGCGAACAGCCACCCCGATCCAACGATGTTGGAAAATCCGATCGCAGTCAGCCCGTAAAAGCCGAGCTTCTTGCGCAGATGCCGCTCCTGCTCGGCGATCGCGACAGTTGCGTGCATGTCGGTGGTCAGCGCCCGATCGGTCACCAGATAATCCTTCCCAGATCGACGTAGAGTCGACGCGTGCCCGTCTCTGCCGGTGCCATCCTCGGCATCGCCGCTGTGGCGATCGGTCTCGTCCTTACGCCGGGCCCGAACATGATCTACCTCGTGTCACGCTCGATCACCCAGGGCGGCCGCGCAGGTCTGATCTCGCTGGTCGGCGTGGCGACCGGATTCCTCGTCTACCTCGCCGCCGCTACGGCGGGGTTGACCACGATTTTCACCGCCGTACCGGCGGCGTACGACGTGCTGCGTATCGGCGGCGCGCTCTACCTGCTGTACCTGGCCTGGCAGGCACTCCGACCCGGCGGCGCGACACCGTTCGAACCGAAGACGCTGGCGATCGACTCCAGGCGTCGGCTGTTCACGATGGGCTTCGTGACGAACCTGCTCAACCCGAAGATCGCTGTGCTCTACGTCTCATTGCTGCCGCAGTTCGTCGACCCCGGCCGCGGCGATGTCGCGCTCCAGAGTTTCGTGCTCGGCGCGACGCAGATCGTCATCGCCGTCACGGTGAACGCCATGATCGTGCTCGCCGCCGGGCGGATCGCGCGATTCCTTGCCACCCGGCCGCGGTGGGCACGCGGGCAGCGGGTGCTGATGGGCGGCGTGCTGGGCGCTCTCGCCGTCCGCCTCGCGGTGCAGCCGGGATCGTGACGATCAGCGGGCGTATGCGCGCGCCTGCTTGCCGACGATGTCGACGAGGTTGCCGAGCGCGAGGTTGATGTCGTAGACGTGCAACCCCCAGGTCTGCCCGAGCGAGGCGTACACCGCTGGCCGCCAGTCTGTGGCATCGCGATTGATCTGCAGCCAGCTCGCGCCGCTCTGGTGTTCACAGGATGCGCGGTACTCACCGGGATAGGTGACCCATCTCGTGCTGACCGAACTCGGCGTCTGGCCCATCTCGCGCGGAAAGTAGGAGCGCAAAGCATGGCTGCCCCGATCGAGCGCGGCCGGGTTGGTGCACAGCACCTGCATGCCCCGCTTCGAGGGTCCGCCCAACCCGAGTTGCCGTCCGATGCTGGTGCCCGCTCGGCCGAACAACGCATCCGCTGACGGGATGGTGTCGAAGGTCGAGTACGCGATGACACAGCCGATCTGGTTGTCTGATTGGCACGACGGAATCCGCTGAAACGCTCCCCCGACTCGCTTGCCACGCGGCACCGTCACGTTGGCGCCGGGCAGGATCGCCGACACCAGCCGTTTGCGCACCGCCGGCTCGCGGTCGACCTCGCGCTGCAGCAATGCCGTGAGCAGGAACGCGCCCTGCGAGTGTCCGATCAACACCACGCCGCGACCGTGATTGAAGTTCCGCAGATAGTCGCGCCACGCCGCGAAGACGCCCTCGTATGCCTTGATCGCGCCGGCTATGGTGGCCGAATTTCCCCCGGTGGCGATCGCCGACAGGGTCAGCTGCGGATACATCGGCGCGAATACCCGGCACACGTGCGAGAACCGTGCGGCCTGCGCGATTGCGGCGTGCGTCTCGGCCGGCTGCACATGCCGGTTCGCGTTGATGCGCTGTTGCTTGCTGACCGTCGGGTAGACGTAGAAGCAGTCGATCGACGGATGCGCAGCCGGCGCCAGCTGCTCGCGGCGCTGGTTACCCGACGCCGGTACTACGGTCGCTTCGGTAGTGGACGTGCACGGGTTGTGCGCCAGCCCCGGCCGGCAGAGCCAGCTCGTGCCGGCGTGGTCGCGCCGCGGCACTGGCCCATGCGGCCCGTGTCCGGTGGTGGTGCTGCCCGGCGCGTTCACCGGCGCTTCGGTCGACGCCGAGGAACCCAGCGGAGTGCTTCCGCCTCCGTTTCGGGCTGAAGTGCAAGCCGCCAGAGCCAGCGCGCAACCAACCAGCGCCGCCCCGGTCTTCATGACTCAATTCTGCATCGTGCGGGTTAAGGCCGATGTTTGCCGTGACCGCTTGCCGTTGTGGCTGCGGCTCGCCCGTCCGCCTAGCTAACCGCGATGGCGACCGTCTGGGCGACGCTCGGCGTTCCTGCCGAGTCCAGCGCGAAGAGCAGGTAGTTGCCCGGCAGCGCAATGCCGGGATCAGACGGGATACGCAGCTGGTACGTCGTGCCGGTGTGGCTGATCGGCGTGAGCGGGATACGCCGCTGATCGCTGTCGACGGTATGCGTCACGGCGCCCATCCGCACCACAGCGAACGACGTCACGGCGGTGTTCGTCGTCACGTTGATCGTGCTGCCGAGGCGGGCGGACGCGGGCGCCGAGGAAATGACCGGACGCGTCTTCAACGACCCGTCCGCGTTGAGCAGGTACGGCGGGGTGAAGATCTGCCCGTCCGGATGATTCGTCGCGCACGTGCCGCACAACCCGCCGCCGCCGGAGAACACCCGTCCGTCGGGCAGGAGCAGTGCGACGCTGTGATAGTTGCGCGGCTCGGCCTGGCTGGCCATCGTGCTGAACTGCCCGGTCGCCGGATTCCACAGTTCCGGCGACATCGCCGCTCCGGTATCGGTGAACGGGACGGGATGCGCCTGGCCACCGACGACGAACACTTGGCCGCTCGGCAGCACCACGCTGTTCTGGAATGCGCGCGGGACAGCCATGTCGCCGACACGCTGCACCGTGACCGGACTGCTCGGCCCCTTGCTGATGTCGATCGTGTACGCGCGTCGAGTCGCGTCGACATCCTGGTACGCGGTCGCACCACCGTCGGTGAGAATTTTGCCGACGTCGTACATGACCGCATTGCCGTTCATGGTATCGGCGCTGTCAGCGCGCAGTCCGGCGCTGCGAGTCGTGCCGTCGCCGGCGGTCGTGAACCAGTTCATCTGCTTGCTCGGTCCGGCGTGGAAGACACCGGCATTCGACGTCGCGAAGAACCACCCGTGGTTGTCCTCGCGGTACACGCCCTGCGGATCCGTGCTGGTGAGGATCGACGCGGCGGTCACGTTCTTCACCAGCCGCCACGACCCGCTCGGGGTGAACACCTCGGCATTCTTGTTGCCCTCACCACCGCTCCACGAGCCGCCGAGGGTGAACACGCTGCCGTCCGAGAGGGTGGTGTCGCCTTCATAGCCGCGTGGGATGTTCATCGTCGGCCCGGCCGTCCACGCATCGGTCGCAGGGTTGTAGATAGAGGTCTTTCCGCTGTCGCTTCCGCCGTTGACCAGCACTCGCCCGTCGGGCAGCAGGGCCAGCCCGGTGCAGAACATCTCGTGTCCGGTGTTGGACACCTGGCGCTGGCTTACAACACCAGTAGCGAGGTCGAGGATCGCGGTCTGCGTGTAGCCGTCGTCCATGCCGTAGGACGTGGACTGATACGCGGAGAAGGTCAGTAGCTTGTTGTTCGGCAGCAGGACGGCGGACACCGGCACGATCGGGAAGTTGATCAGCGGACCCCACGTGCCGGCCACCGCCGGATTCACCGGCTGCAACACGTTGATCTCGGCGGCGCTGCTCCACGGTCCGCGGTTGCCCGCTTCGGTCAGTGCGGTCAGACGCACGTAGCGCGCGGACGTCACCGTGAACGCGGCGGTCTTCTCGCTCGCGTTGTCGGCCCACAGGCCGGCGGCGACGGGCGCGCTCCAGGTCGTGCCGTTGGTGCTCAGCGATACCTGGTACTTGCCGATCGTTCCGTTGCTGCCATTGGTCTGGCGGGGCAGGTAGTGCAGCCCGTTGATGGCAATGGGCGTCTTCATGTCAATGGTGATCGAGTGCGGCAACGACGTCGGCGTACCTGACCACTTGCTGTGCCAAATCGTCGCCAGATCGCCGTCTATCGCGTTGCTGGCCGACCCGTTCTCACCGACGAGTTCCTCATCGCTGCTAGTTGCCGTCCAGCCGGTGCGCGGCACGACAGAGTAGGACGGCGGGGTGCTCGTGGGCGCACCGAGCAGGTTGATCTCCGCCGCGCTACTCCACGGCCCGCGGTTGCCGGCTTCAGTGAGTGCGGTGAGGCGCACATACCGCGCACTCGCGGTGGCGAACGCGCCGGTCTTCTCAGTCGTGTCATCGGCCCACGTGCCGGTGGCCACCGGCGACCCCCACGTGCTGCCGCCGGTGCTGAGCGAGATGCTGAACCGTCCGATCCGCCCGTTTGGCGAGGCAGGCGGGCGCGGCAGGTAGACGAGCGCGGAGACAGTGGTGACCGCGTGCATATCAATGGTGATCGAGTGCGGCAGCGGGACGGACGTGCCCGACCATTTGCTGTGCCAGATTGTGCTGGGGTCGCCGTCGAGAACATTCGCGGCTACGCCGTTCTCGCCGGTGGTCTCTTGATCGCTCGCGGTGGCCGTCCATCCGGTACGTGGCAGCACCGGTGCTATCGGCACGTTGGCTGCGGCGGGAACCGGCACCATGTGCATATGTGCCGGGTGATGCGACGAATGTCCCGATGTGGGGGTGACTAGGAGGCAAACGACCAGCGCGCCCGTCCCCAGTGAGAGGGCACGGAAGAGCACTGGCCGCTTTGCCACCGGAAAAAGCTAGTCTCGATCTACCAACATTCGCCCCGGCGCCAGGTACAAGACTTGCGCAACCGCGGTAGCGCTCAAAGCCTCGCGCCTTGCGCGGCACGAGGGCTGAGCAACGCGCCGGTCAGGTGCAACTCGAGCCGTGCGAGCGGAAGCGCGATTGCGTACCAGATCCCGAAGCTGACGAGCGCGAACGGCATCATCAACGTCGCCTGCGCGACGGAGTGCAGGATGACGAGCCCGCCGAACGGATGTCCGAAGGCGGCCTGCGGCGTTACCCAGTAAAGGAACGGATAGATGAGGTAGAACACGCCGCCGGCGAAGAACCCAAGGGTCAGGCTGGAGGTGAAGCAGGCCACGATCGAGTGCAGCACGCACCAGAACGCGTCGCGCCAGCTCTGCCGATCGCGTCCGATCGACCATGCGCGCTTGATCGCGCTGCCCTCACCTGGTGATCGGTAGCCGGCCTGCATGGGCCATCCCGTCAATTGCCGCGCCGCGCGGCGATGGATGTTCGCGTAGCCGCGCACCGCAGCGGTCACCGGCAGCACGGCGATGGCAAAGATCGTGAGCGGCGATATCGCCGCGGCTGTGATCCAGAACGAGAAGAGTGCGGCGCCGGTCAGCGAGGTGAACATGATCACCACCGAGCGGCCGAGCAAGTGCAGGCGAAGCGGGACCCGATGCGCCGGCGGCAGAGTACGCGCCGTGGGCGGCACGTCGATCGTCGTAACCATGTATCGATCATGAACCGATCGGGCTGGATTCGCAGTGGAGTTAAGCCCCCAGCGGCGGACGGTCTAGGACCCCTCTCTCAGTGCTCGGCTCCACAAGATAGGCGGTCGGAGCGCCAATCTGGGTGGTGTCCGCCGATGTCCGCGCAGTGTCGAAATACCTAGCGTGGGGCGCTCGGCACAGTGCCGAGGGAACCGGAGGAGCGCGAAATGAACGTCAAGGTCTTGATCGGATCAGCCACTGCGGTGCTCGCCTTACTAGGCGGAACGGCGGCAGCGCATCGTCCAGCGCCTGAAGCGCGCGTGCCGGCAACTCACGTGCCGAGCGGGGTGTCGGCACTGCGCGCGGCGACGAGCAAGTTCCACAGCATCGCGGTCGCCGAGCAGCATGGCTACGGCCTGCTGACCGATGCGAAAGGCATCGCCTGCATCGACATGCCGGCCATGCCAGGCATGCGCGGCGGCGCCATGGGAGTGCACTGGGCGAACTCGAAGCTGGTCGGGAATCCAGGGATCGTCGCCAAGCGCCCGGAAGCGATGGTCTACGCGCCCGGCCCGCACGGAACGCTCAAGCTCGCAGCTGTTGAGTACGTCGTGCTCAGGAAGGACTGGCACGCAACGCACAAGCACCGGCCACGGCTGTACGGGCACACGTTCAACCTGACACCCGCGCCGAACCGATTTGGACTGCCGGCGTTCTACTCGTTGCACGTCTGGGCGTGGCGGCACAATTCGGCCGGCATGTTCCAGATGTGGAACCCGAAGCTGAGCTGTCCGTCGAGCTAGCCCAAGCACTACGGAGCGGTTGCTGCGTCCTTCGTCACGGAGGCGTCGTAGATCTGCGCGATGGACGTACGCAGCCGCTCAGTGAACTCGTCGTCGGTCTGTTGTGCGCTGAGGCCTTCGGTGAGCGCTCGCGAAAAACTGGCGACCA
>DASRSG010000007.1:0-7085 GCA_035656595.1 Jatrophihabitantaceae bacterium
GTTATGTCAACCTGGGATGTTGCAGCCGAAGTTAGATGCGCACCGCTGCGATTCGAGGTAGGCACGCCGACGACACGCCAAGAAAGCCAAAGCTCTCGTCGGCGGCACGAGAGCGGTCGCACGTTCCGGCACGCGGGTGGCGGGTTGCGCGGCGAGTGGCGGGATATATCGCGCCACCCGCGCGATAACCCACCACTCGCGCAATGGGAGGGGACGGAGACGGGCGATGGGAGATGGGACGTCGGGCGCCTAGCGGGTGAAGGGCTGGCTGGGGTCGGTGACGTCGATCTGGGTGCCGGGCCGGTGCAGCAAGATCGGCAGGATGCGCGCCTTCGCCGCGCTGCGGTCAGCGTTGCCCCAGCGCACCACCCGGCCGTTGCTGAACAGCAACGTGATCGCTTGCGGACTGATCGCCTGGATCGAATCGATACGCCCGCGCAGTCGGGCATTCAGTGCGCCGGCCACGGTCGCCACCGCGCTGCCCGTCGGTCGTCCCGCCGCGCCCTGCGGCACGACGAACAGCGGCAGGCCGGCCGGCCGCGCGGCTACCGTGCGGAACTGCTCGCCGGTGCGATCGACCAGCAGGTACCCGCTGCCGCCCTTCACCACTCCGATCGCAGTGCGCTCGCTGATCGTGATGATCACGGTGGACGGGAACGAGGTGGTGACCTTCGCCGACGCGACATCGGGCAGCGCTTCGACGCGCGAACGGATGCCGTCGGTGTCGAGGCGGACGAGCGGCGTGCCGTTGGCGATCTTCGCCGCCGAGCGCACCTGGTCGGCGGTGAGGACGTGCACGCCCCGCACGTCGACGGTGTGCACGCCGAACACCGAACTGAACGCGACCAGCCAGGTGGCGACCGCGCCGACCAGCACCACGGCGATCGTCCCGAGGATGAGCTTGCGATGCGGAATGCCGCCGCCCGAGCCGTCGTCGTGGGACTCGACCGTGGGCGTGGATGCAGCCGTGGTGGTCATGCCAACTCCCCCTCAGCCGCGCGACGCACGGCACACGCATCTCGGATGTCGTCGCAGAGCAGGTAGACGTTGCCGATGCCCATCGTGATCACGAGATCGCCGGGGCGCGCCACTGCTGCGACCCGGTCGGGGATCGCCGCATAGCGCGGTTCGTCGATCACCTGCTCGGCGGGCAACGGGATGAGATCACTGATGGTCGCACCGCTGACGCCGGGGATCGGTTCCTCACGCGCTGCGAAGATACCCATCACGATCGCGATGTCGGCCAGCGCCATCGCCTCGGCGAACTCGTGCGCGAACGTCTGGGTGCGGCTGTACGTGCCGGGCTGGAAGACAGCGATCAACCGCCCGCGATCGCCCACGACGGCCTTCGCGGCAACCAGCGACGCGGCAACCTCGGTCGGGTGGTGCGCGTAATCGTCATAGATGTGCACGCCCCCACCGACGCCGTGCGACTCGAAGCGGCGATGCACTCCGCCGAAGTTCGCCCACGCGCCGATGACGGTGTTCACATCGAGCCCCAGCTCAGCTGCGATGGCCAGCGCTGCGGTCGCGTTCAGTGCCATGTGCCGGCCGACCAGCGAACCGACCCGCACATGCTGATGGCCGATGCCTGCACCGTCGACGTCGAATTCAACCGCGTCGGGCAGTGCTTGCACTTCCGAGACGCGCACGTCGGCGTCGTCGCCCACACCGTAGGTCACGACCCGACGGCCGGACGCGCGCGCATAGTCGCCGACCCGACGGGCACCGCTGTCGTCGATGCAGACGAGCAGCGGGCCACCCTCGTCGATGCGATCGACGAACATTTCGAAGGCGCGAAAGATGCCCTCGAGATCACCGTGGTTCTCAAGATGATCGGCTTCGACGTTCGTCACGATCGCCGCGGCAGGACGGGTCAGCAGGAAAGAGCCATCACTCTCATCGGCCTCGACGATGGCGAGTTCGCCGCTGCCGAGATGCGCGTTCTTGCCGGTCTCATAAAGGTTTCCGCCGATCGCGAAGGACGGATCGACGCCGCACGCCTGCGCCCCGACGGTGAGCAACGACGTGGTCGTGGTCTTGCCGTGCGTGCCCGAGATCGCGATACAACGCCGATCCTCGAGCGCGGCGGCCAGCGCGGCGGCGCGTCGCAGCACCGGCATGCCGCTCTCTCGTGCCGCGACGAACTCGAAGTGGTTCGGGTTGATCGCCGTCGTGTACACGAACGTGTCGGCCGTGGCGAGATGGTCGACCGAGTGGCCGAACCGCACGTCGGCACCGAGTGCCGTCAGCGCAGTGGCTCCGAGCGACTCACGCGCCTCGCAACCCGACACCGGCACGCCGCGCTCGATGAGGATCCGGGCCAGGCCGCTCATGCCGGCACCGGCGATCCCCATGATGTGCACGCGCCCGAGGTCAGCGAGCGCGGGCACCACGTCGGAGGCCGCGCTGCGCACGAGCGCGGCCCCGGGCGCCTCCCAGTCCGGCGGCCGGTCCTCGGCAGCGTCTCGCGTGGGCCTGCTCATCGGATCTCCTCCCCGACCCAAGAGGCGGGTCGTCGACCCGAACGCGCCTCCGGCGCAGCGATCACACTGTTCGCTCCGCAAGCGTCGCTCATCGGCGTTCCTCGATGATCTCGAGGACGTGGCGGGCGAGCACGGCGTCGGCGTTGCGCGCACCGGTCGACGCCGCGGCACGCGACATCGCGCCCAGCACCGCAGGATCGGTCACCCGCGGAATCACCTCGCGCTCGATCCACGCCGCGCTCAGGTTCTCGTTCTCGACCAGCACGCCACCACCGGCAGCGACGATCGGTTCGGCGTTGTGCCGCTGCTCGCCTCCGCGCAACGGCAACGGCACGTACGCGGCGGGCAGGCCGACTGCGGTGAGCTCCGCGCACGTCATCGCGCCGGAGCGGCAGATGACGAAATCGGCGGCCGCGTAGGCGTATTGCATCCCGTCGACGTACGGGACGACCACGTAGGGCGGCGAGCCCGCCTCGACCTCGACCGTGTTCTTCGGACCGACGACGTGCAGCACCTGGATGCCGGCCGCCCGAAACGCCGCAGCCGCACCCGCCACCGCCGCATTGATCGCCTGCGCGCCCTGCGAACCGCCGGTGACGAGGACGACCGGGCCGTCCGGATCGAGGCCGAAGCGGGTGCGTGCCTCGGCGCGCAAGGCGGATCGGTCGAGCGTCGCGATCGCCGGACGCAACGGGATGCCGATCGGTGTGGCGTGCGGCAGCTTGACCGACACCGACGCGGTGTAGACGTACTTGGTCAGCCGCGCCGCGAACCGGTTCGCCACCCCCGCGCGGGCATTCGCCTCGTGGATCACGAACGGGATGCCGCGCCGGCGCGCAGCCAGATAGGCCGGCATCGCGACGTAGCCGCCGAAGCCCACCACGATCTCAGCGCCGGTACGCTCGAGCACCGCGCTGGCAGCAGCTACCGACGCGCGCAGCTTGCCCGGCACCGCGAGCAGAGCGCGGCTCATCCGTCGCGGCAACGGCACGGGCGGGATCAGCTCGAGCGGGTAGCCGCGCGCCGGGATGAGCTGGGTATCCAGACCGCGCTCGGTACCGAGCGCGGTGATCTGCGTGTCGGGCGCCAGCCGGCGCAGCGCATCGGCGAAGTTCATCGTCGGCTCGATGTGTCCCGCGGAGTGGCCGCCGGCCACAACGACGCGCGCGGGCGGCGAGAGCGTCATCGCGCTCTCCGCTGCCCGTCCGTGCCGGTCGGACGAAGCGGTGCTCGATGGGATTTGCCTGCTGGCGTCGCGGTGCGACGTACCGGCGGTGGCTGCTGCCGGGTACGCGGCGCCGCCGACCTCGTCGGTGCCGGGCGGGCGCGGGCACGTCGCTTGGGCGGCTGATACGGCTTCGGTACGGGCACGCGCAGCCAGCGTTGCAACCGAGACCGTTGCCCACGGCGCTCATCGCGGCGCGCCATCGTGACCGCAGGCGCCTCGTGGCGCGCGAACGACACCAGCATGCCGAGCACGAAGAACGAGGCGAGCAGTGACGTGCCACCGGCCGAGATGAACGGCAGCGGGATACCGGTGACAGGCACCAGCGCCGTCACATACCCGATGTTGATCACCGCTTGGCCGCACAACCAGACCGTCGCGGCGCCGGCGACGAGGCGGACGAACGGGTCGGCGCTGCGGCGCGCGACCCGGATCCCGGCGAACGCGAGCAGGGCGAACAGCGCGAGTACGACCGCGGCGCCGAGCAGGCCGAGTTCCTCGCCGATGATCGAGAACACGAAGTCGGTGTTGGCGTTGGGCACCCAGTACTTGGACGTCCCCTCGCCGAGGCCGACACCCCACAGCCCGCCCGAGCCGAGCGCGTAGATGCTCTCGACCGCGTGATAGTCGGCGCCGCTCGGATCCTTGAACGGATGGATGAACGAGGTCAGCCGGGCAAGGCGGTACGGCTCGGTCACCGCGAGCAGCGTGATCGCAGCGCCGATCAGCCCGACGACGGCGGCGAAATACCGCAGCGGCATGCCGACCATCCAGAGCAGGCCGAGCAGGATCAGCATGTAGCAGCAGGTCGTGCCGAGGTCCGGCTCGAGCATCACCAGCATTGCCACGAAGGCGAATCCGGGCACGAGCGGCAGGAACAGGTGGCGTGCCTTGCGCAACGTGCCCAGCTGTTGCTTGCGCGCGAGCAGGTCGCCGCCCCACAGCAGCACCCCGACCTTGGCGAACTCGGACGGCTGCAACTGCAACGGACCGAGGTCGATCCAGCGCCGCGCGCCGTAGACGCCGAAGCCGATACCGGGGATCAACACCGCGATGAGCGCGACGATTCCGATGACCATGATCGGATACGCGAGCATCCGGTACGCGCGCGGCGACATCCGCATTGCGAACCAGAAGATCGGCAAGCCGATCGCGACGAACTCGGCTTCCTTGATCACCTGCGTCCAGATGCCGCCGGTGCCGCTGCCGTCGGCCTGGTTGGACGCCGCGATCGTGGTCGAGACGGCCATCAGGATGCCGAAGCCGAGCAGGCCTGCCGCGGCCAGCAGCAACAACTGCACCGACGCGTACGGGCGGTCGAGGAAACGCTCGCCCTCGCGCGGGCCGCGCCGAAGCAGGTCGCGGACGCCGCCCACCAGTCGCGCGGGCGAAGTTAGCAGGCTCACGCACTAACCTCGGCGACGGCTGCGGCGAAGGCGTCGCCACGCGCGGCGTAATTGCTGAACATGTCGTATGACGCGCCGGCGGGCGCGAGCAGGACGGTGTCGCCCGGGCGGGCCAACCCGGCCGCAGCGCGCACGACCTCCAGCATGGCTCCATCGTCGTTTGTCGCGACCTCGATCACGGGGACATCGGGCGCGTGTCGCCGCAGCGCGTCGGCGATCACCGCACGATCAACACCGAGCAGGACGGCCCCGGCCAGGCGAGGTGCGATCTGCTCGACGAGGTCGTCGACCGCTGCGCCCTTCAGCTGTCCCCCCGCGATCCACACCACCGGGTCGTAGGCACACAGCGAGCCCGCGGCGGCGTGGGCGTTGGTCGCCTTGCTGTCGTCGACCCAGGTGATGCCACCGGCAGTGCGCACCGTCTGGTTGCGGTGCGGATCGGGGACGAAAGCGGCCAACCCGGCAGCGACGGCCTCCGGTCCGACGCCGAGGGCTCGAACCAGCGCCGCTGCGGCCAGCGCGTTCGCCACGTTGTGCACCCCCGCCGGACGCACGTCCTCGACCGCGCCGAGCACGAGCTGATCGTCACCCAACGCGCGGGAGACGAGATGGCCGCTGGCCACCCCGAGCTGGCCGACGACCGGTTCGGCCAAGGTGAACGCGACGTGCTCCCCCGGTGCCGTCTGCAGCAGCTCGGTGACGAGCGGGTCGTCGGCATTGCCGATCGCGACGCCGCCGTGCCAGATCGCCGACTTGGCCATGGCGTAGTTCTCGAACGATCCGTGCCAGTCGAGGTGGTCCGGGGCCAGGTTCAGCAGCGCCCCGGCGGCCGGGCGGATGGACGGCGCGAAATGCAGCTGTTGGCTGGACAGCTCGACCGCGAGCACGTCATACGGCTCCGGCGCGATGACCGCATCGATCACCGGGACGCCGACATTGCCCACCGCAAGCGCGTGCAGGCCGGCGGCGCGCAGCATCGCTTCGAGCATGTGCACCGTCGTGGTCTTGCCGTTCGTCCCCGTTACCGCGAGCCAAGGTGGGCTGTGCTCAGGACGAAGCCGCCAGGCAAGTTCGGCCTCACCCCATACCGGCACTCCGCGCTCGAGTGCCGAGACCACGATCGGATCGGTCGGTCGGATGCCGGGCGACACGACGACGAGGTCGACGTCGGGCAGCTCGTCCACTGTTCCCATCCAGCGCGCGCCGGCGGCGGTCAGATCGGGGACGGATGCACCCGGGGCGGTCGCAGTCAGCGCGACATCGGCGCCGGCGACGAGCAGGGCGCGCGCCGCCGAGATGCCGGCCACGCCGACGCCGCAGACCAGAACGCGAGCGTCGACGAGCGCGTCAGCCATTGCCGATGAAGTCTGCGTAGAACAGGCCCAGCCCGAACGCGACCGCCAGTCCGGCCAGGATCCAGAACCGGACGATGATGGTCACCTCCTGCCAGCCACCGAGTTCGAAGTGGTGGTGCAGCGGCGCCATTCGGAAGACACGTTTGCCCGTGCCGGTGCGTATTCGGGTGAGCTTGAACCAGAACAGCTGCATGATCGACGCGGTGGTGATGGTGGCGAACAGGCCGCCGAGCACGATGAGAAGCAGCTCGGTGCGGGTCAGGATCGCGAGCCCGGCCATCAGCCCGCCGAGGGCCATCGACCCGGTGTCGCCCATGAAGATCTGCGCGGGTGAGGCATTCCACCACAAGAAGCCGAAGCAAGCGGCCATCGCCGACGCGGCCACCATCGCCAGGTCGAGCGGGTCGCGCACGTAGTAGCAGCCGGAGTGAAAGACCGGCGCACACGGATTGCGGAACTGGATGAATGTGATCAGGGTGAAGGCACCGAACACCATGGCGGCGGCACCCGCGGCCAGCCCGTCCAGCCCGTCCGTCAGGTTCACCGCATTCGAAGTCGCGGTGATGATGATGTAGGCAACCACTACGAATCCGACCGCGCCGAGAGGCACGGC
>DASRSG010000008.1:0-7328 GCA_035656595.1 Jatrophihabitantaceae bacterium
CGCCTGGGTTGATCAGCGGCGGTGGTTAGCCGGTGTCGGCGGGGTCGAAGTTGATGTCGGGTAGGTGGTGGGCGGTGTTTCGTCTGGGTTTTCGTTGCGGGTCAAGCCACGGGGGTGGGGTCCGTTGTGGGACGCCGTTGATGATCTGGACGGTCCAGCCGCGACGAGATGGAACAGATCGGTGCGACCGAAGTTGGGGTCGCTTGGTTCTCCGACGGTCCGCCGCGAGATCCGGCGTCGGCGGTCGGGATCTCGCCGGTCCAGCGCCGCCGCTGCCAGCGCAGGTACGTCGTCGTCATCACCCGACGGACGTACGCGTCGGGCGTGGCGAGCGATGCCCACCGCGGCCACGCTGCGGCCAGCGCGGTCTGCACGAGGTCTTCTGCGCTCGACCAGTCGCCAGTCAGCAACCAGCCCGCACGGAGCAGCGCACGCGAGTGCGCGTCGACGTATGCGTGAAAGCCGGCTGGCTCGTCCACCACGTCTGTATAGAGCACCTGGCACGGCTGCGAGGTTTACCGGCATGATCTGGCGCATGACACATGAAGTCCGCGGAGTAGTCAGCCTCGCCAAGGGCGAGCCGGTGCGTCTCGAGACCGTTCTGGTTCCCGATCCCGGGCCGGGCGAGGCACTCGTGCAAGTGCAGGCATGCGGCGTCTGCCATACCGACCTGCACTACCGCGAGGGTGGCATCAACGACAACTTCCCGTTCCTGCTCGGCCACGAGGCGGCCGGCATCGTCGAAGCGGTCGGCGACGGGGTCACCGACGTCGCACCGGGCGACTTCATCATCCTGAACTGGCGCGCCGTGTGCGGTGACTGCCGCGCCTGCCGCCGCGGACGGCCCTGGTACTGCTTCAACACGCACAACGCCTCGCAGCCGATGACCCTGGCCGACGGCACCGAGCTCTCGCCCGCGCTCGGCAGCGGCGCCTTCGCCGAGAAGACGCTCGTGCATGCCGGCCAGTGCACCAAGGTCGACCCCTCGGTCAAGCCCGAGATCGCCGGGCTGCTCGGCTGCGGCGTGATGGCCGGGCTCGGTGCAGCCATCAACACCGGCGGCGTCGGACGCGGTGACTCGGTGGCCGTCATCGGCTGCGGCGGGGTCGGCGGTGCCGCGATCGCCGGCTCGCGGCTGGCCGGTGCGGCCAAGATCATCGCCGTCGACGTGGACGATCGCAAGCTCGCCACTGCGCGCGCGCTCGGCGCGACGCACACCGTCAACTCGAAGTCCGCGGACCCGGTCAAGGCGATCCAGGACCTAACCGGCGGCTTCGGCGCCGATGTGGTGATCGACGCTGTGGGACGGCCGGAGACCTACGAGCAGGCGTTTTACGCTCGCGACCTGGCCGGGACGGTCGTCCTCGTCGGCGTCCCCACTCCGGACATGAAGCTCGAACTGCCGCTGATCGATTACTTCGGCCGCGGCGGCGCGCTCAAGTCGTCCTGGTACGGCGACTGCCTGCCCTCGCGCGACTTCCCGATGCTGGTCGATCTGCACCTGCAGGGCCGCCTGCCGCTGGACAAGTTCGTCAGCGAGACGATCTCGCTCGACCAGGTCGAGGACGCCTTCGCGGCGATGCATCGGGGCGACGTGCTGCGCTCGGTTGTCATCTTCTGAATTGATAACTGGCGTAACACGGTCCTCATACGTCACAATGGACACGCACCACCTCGGGACACCGACGGATCGCTGGGGAAGGCGTCGCCGTCGAGTCGAGGAGGTGTGCGATGTCTGCTGTACGCGGCAGTGGCGCTACCGCCGCTGCGCCGAACACCACGGGCGTGGTGTTCATGCACTGCTGCCCGTCCGCGCTCGCCCCGCACGTGGAGTGGGCGCTGGCGGGCGTGCTCGGCTCACCGGTCCGTCTCGAATGGTCGGCGCAGCCCGCCGCGCCGTCGCACCTGCGGGCTGAGGCCAACTGGAGCGCTCCGGTCGGCATGGCTGCGCGGCTGGCCGCCTCGTTGCGCGCCTGGCCCATGCTCGTCTTCGAAGTCACCGAGGCCGCCACGTCCGTCAGCGACGGCGAGCGGCTTGCTTACGTCCCCGGCCGGGGATTCCACCGCAGCACCGTGTCGGTCAATGGCGACGTGGTGGTAGGCGAGGAACGGCTGCGGGGCCTGCTGTCGCGTGCGCGCACCGCGGAGGAGTACACGCACGGGATTGCAGAGTTACTGGGCTCGTCGTGGGACGCCGAGCTCGAACCCTACCGGCGAGGTGGCGACGGGGCGCCAGTCACGCTGTTGCATCAAGTGGGGTGAACCAGATCTTGTGCAGGCGCGCCGTCGGGGGTCGGCGCGCCTGCACAAGATCGACGTGGTCACTACTCTGCATTGCATGGTACTATCTCAGGCGTGGATGAGCGGGCAGTCGACCAGTCTCAACTGCTCAAGGGCGTGCTCGACCTGGCCGTACTTACGGTGCTCGCTCGCGAGGACAGCTACGGGTACGAGGTCGTGCGGCAGCTGCATGACAGCGATCTGGGCGAGATCGCCGAGGCGTCGGTGTACGGCACATTGCGGCGGCTCTACCGCAGCGGCCTGCTCACCAGCTACGTCTTGGCATCGGACGCCGGTCCGCACCGCAAGTACTACGGGCTTACTGCAGCGGGTCGACGACATTTGAAACAGGCGCGCGAGGAATGGCTGCAATTCAGCTCGGCAATGAACACCTTGGTCGAAGCGTGATCGGGAGGCTGCGATGACCGAAACCACCCTGCTAGGACCTGCCGGGCTCGGGTATCTGACCGACGTCGGTGTCGCACTGGCCGATGTAGGGGCCGGCGAACGGGACGAACTCCTCGAGGAGGTGCACGAGCACCTCAACGCGATCGTCGCTGAACTGGGACACGACATCGACCGTGACGCACTCGTCGCACGCCTCGGCCCGCCGCGGCGCTACGCGGCGGAACTGATGGCGGCCGCTGGGCTGGAGGCCGATTCGAAGGTCGAGCAGCAGCAGGTAGCGACGGCCTGGCAGGCAATGCTGCGCGCGCCGAACGTCGCAGCGGTCACGGCATACCTTCGCCGCCTCGAACCGGCCTGGTGGCTATTGCGGGGCTATCTCATCGCCGGGCTGATCCTGCCGTGGGCCTTCGGTCTGCGCGGCGTCTTCTTCGGTGGCAGCAACTTTGCGCAGCGGTTCTTCACGCACTGGCGCTTCGACGATGCCGGCTTCAACCCGGACGCGTGGCGAACACTCTGGCTTGTGCCGATCTTCATCCTGGTGGTCGGCAGCGTGATTCTCGGCCTCCGAGCAGAACGCACGCCGGTGCGGTGGCGAGTGACCAGCCGGGTGACCGACTTCGTGGGTGTCGTCGCGCTCGTGCTCGTGCCCACCTGGTGGGCCGGCTCGTTGATGTATGACTTCGTGCTGCGCCAGTAGCTACAGCGCGATGTTGACGCGCGTCCGACGGTGCCGCGCGAGCGCCTCGACCAGCGCGCGACGGGTCTTGGACGGCTCGACCAGCTCGTCGACCACGCCGAGCTGCACGGCTCGGCCGGCGCCGCCGGCGATCCGCTCGTGTTCGGCCAGCCGCGCGTGCAACGCTGCAGGCTCGCCAAGAGACGCAGCGGCCGGCTTCTTGCGATGCAGCGACCGACGGTGCCGTCCCAGTACTGACCGACACCGGGCAGGTACCCGGGCACATCGACGAGCACCACTGGCGGGATGCCGAACGCATCACACATCCGCACGAAGCGCGCGGCCTTCTCCGCCGAGGGCGAGTCGATGCAACCGCCGAGGCGCCACTGCCGTCACGCCGCTGTAGCGATCGCAGCGAGTCCGCGTCGAACAGGTTCGCCAGCCGCAGCTGCGGATCGAGCGCGACGGCAGCGGCGGCGAGCGGTCATGGCCTACGCCTTTCGGAACACAAGCGACGCGTTGTGGCCCCCGAATCCGAACGAGTCGTTGATCGCGACCTCGACTGCCATCTCGCGTGCATTGCGCGGCACGTCGACGCGCAGGTCGTCGTCAGGCTCTTCGAGGTTGATCGTCGGCGGCACGACTCCGTGGTGCACCGACAACGCCGTGACGACCGACTCGATCGCGCCGGCCGCGCCGAGCAGGTGGCCGGTCATCGACTTCGTCGCGGTGACCACGGTGTCCTCACCGAAGAGCTCGGCGATCGCACTGGCCTCGCCCATGTCCCCGGCCGGAGTCGACGTCGCGTGCGCGTTCACGTGGACGATGTCGTCGTAGGACAGCCCGGACCGCTCGACGGCAAGCTGCAAGGCCCGCACCTGGCCGTTCTTGTCGGGCTGCACGATGTCGTAGGCGTCGGAGGTCATCGCAGCTCCGGCCAGTACCGCATACGGGGTGCGGCCACGCGCCGCGGCATCGGCCGCGCGCTCGAGGACGAGCACGCCCGCTCCCTCGCCGAGCACGAAGCCGTCTCGTCCCTTGTCCCAGGGACGCGACGCGCGCTCGGGTTCGTCGTTGCGCGTCGACATGGCACGCATCTGCGCGAAGCCGGCGATGTTGAGCGGATGGATGCACGCCTCGGTGCCACCAACCACCACGACGTCGGCACGGTCGAGGTTGAGCAGGTCGAGGCCGTACGCGACCGCCTCCGACCCGGAGGCGCACGCGCTGACCGTCGTGTGCACGCCGGCCTGGGCGCCGATCTCGAGACCGACATAGGCCGCAGGGCCGTTGGGCATGTTCATCGGGATGAGCAGCGGGGAGACCCGTCCGGGCCCCTTCTCCTTCATCAGGTCGTACTGCGCCAGCAGCGAGGTGACCCCGCCGATCCCGGTGCCGATCACCACCGCGACGCGGGTCGGCTCGAGGCCGGCCTCGCGCGCCGAGCCGGAGAATCCGGCGTCGGCCCACGCCTCGCGGGACGCAACCAGCGCGGCCTGCTCGGCGCGGTCGAGCCGTCGTGCCTGCACGCGGGACAGGATCTCGGTCGGATCGACCGCCATCCGCGCTGCGATGCGCACGTTCAGCTGCGCTGCCCACTCGTCCTCGAGCTTCACGACGCCGGAGCGTCCTTCGAGCAGGCCGGTCCAGAACGACTTGACGTCGCCACCGACCGGGGTGGTGGCCCCCAGGCCGGTGACGACGACGTCGTCAGTACGCAAAGCCATAACCTACGCGTTCGACTCGATGTACTTCACTGCGTCACCGACGGTCTTGAGCTTGGGCAGCTCGTCGTCGGGGATCTTCACGCCGAACTTCTCCTCGGCGGCCATTGCGACCTCGACCATCGACAGCGAGTCGACATCCAGATCGTCGACGAAGCTCTTCTCGTCCGAGACATCGCCGGGTGATACATCGGCGACCTCCTCGAGGATGCTGGCGAGTCCTTCGCGGATCTCCTCGGCACTGGCCACTGGAGTTCTTCCTTTCGTTTGGTGGAGCTGGTTGGAGCGGATGTGTCGAATCTACGGAGCGAGCACGACCTGAGCCGCATAGGCCAGCCCTGAACCGAAGCCGAGCAGCAGCACCGGGGCACCGGAAGGGATCTCGCCACGCTCGACCATGCGCGACAGCGCGAGCGGGATGCTCGCCGCTGAGGTGTTGCCCGACGTCACGATGTCCTTGGCGATAACGGCATTCGTCGCGCCGAGACGCTTGGCGAT
Organism: Jatrophihabitantaceae bacterium; assembly: GCA_035656595.1. Lineage (GTDB taxonomy): Bacteria > Actinomycetota > Actinomycetes > Mycobacteriales > Jatrophihabitantaceae > RYN-133. The sequence continues at coordinate 5,587 of DASRSG010000008.1, forward strand.
CGCCTCGATGATGCGCAGGTTCGCCTGGTGCGGCACGAAGGCGGCCAGCTCCGAGGGATCGACCCCGGCACGGCGGCACGCCTCGAGCGCGACCGGGGCCATTTGCGAGGTCGCCCAGCGGTAGACCGCCTGGCCTTCCTGGCGGAAGAACCGGCTCTCGGCGTCGATGGCGACGGTGTCGTGCTGCGCGCCGTCGCTGCCCCACACGATCGGGCCGGTACCCGCGATCTCGGACGGTCCGATCACTGCCGCGCCGGCACCATCGCCCAAGATGATGCAGGTGCCGCGATCAGCCAGGTCGAGCCACCCCGAGAACCGCTCGGACGCGATGAGCAGCACGTGCCGGGCCTGGCCGGACTGGATGGCCGCGGCGGCTGCGGCGACGCCGTAGACGAAGCCGGAGCAGCCGGAGCTGATGTCGTAGGCGCCGGGCGCGTCGATTCCCAGCCGGGTGGCCACCTGCGGCGCGGCGGCGGGGACGGGCTCGGGCATCGTGCATGTCGCGACGATCAGGAAGTCGACGTCGCTGGCCGGCACGCCGCTGCTCGCGAGCGCCTTGCTGCCGGCCGCCTCGGCCATGTCGACGATCGTTTCGTCGGGGTCGGCCCAGCGGCGCTCGGCGATGCCGACCCGCGTCCTGATCCACTCGTCGTTGGAGTCGACGCCGCGGTCGATCAGATCCTGGTTGGTGACGACGTTGGCCGGGCGGTAGTGGCCCATGCCGAGAATGCGAGCCCCTGGGGACCCCTGCGCGGAGGCGATCATCAGTACTCACCTCCGCTGTTGGTGCGGGCGACGGGTAGGCCGGCCGCGACGATGTCACCATTGTCGCGCACCCAGGCGACGATGCCGTCCGCGCGCGTGCAGACTCCTTCGGCCGGGGTCACGACGTCTCGCCATGGCCGTGCTCGGGACGGCTGGCGAGCAGCGCACGTGCCTTCTCAAGGTCATCGGGTGACTTGATCGCGAGCAACTCGACGCCGGGCAGCTCGCGCTTGGCGATACCGGTGAGCGTGCCGGCCGGCGCGAGTTCGATCACCGCGGTGACGCCTAGGTCGGCGCACGTGCGCAGGCACAGGTCCCAGCGCACCGGCAGCGTGACCTGGTGGACGAGGCGGGCGATCAGATCCGCGCCGGTGGTCACCGCAGCGCCGTCGGCGTTGGAGAGCAGGATCGGCCGCGGGTCGGCCGGACGCAGTTCGCTCGCATAGGACTGCAGGGCGGTTTCTGCGGGAGCCATGTAGCGGGTGTGGAACGCGCCCGCGACCTGGAGTGGACGGACGCGCGCGCCGGCCGGCGGTTCGGCCGCCAGCTTCTGCAGCGCGTCGACCGAGCCGGCCGCGACGATCTGGCCCGCTCCGTTGCGGTTCGCGGGGGTCAGCCCGGCTGCCTCGATACCGGCAGCCACCTCGTCCGGATCGCCACCGAGCAGTGCCGACATCCCGGTCGGGGTCAGCGCGCACGCCGCCGCCATCTCGGCGCCGCGGCGGGCTGCGAACGCGACGGCTTCGGCTGCCGAGAGCGCGCCGGCGACCGCGGCCGCGGTCAGCTCGCCGATGCTGTGGCCGGCGACGACGTGTTCGGTTTCGGACCCGAGGCCCAGCCGCTCGGCGACGAGGGTACCGAGGGCCACGATGAGCGGCTGGGTAACCGCGGTGTCCTTGATCTCGTCCGCGTCGGCGCTGGTGCCGAGCCGAGCCAGATCGAGGCCGGCAACCTCGCTGAACTCGGCCATTTGTTCG
>DASRSG010000009.1:0-11094 GCA_035656595.1 Jatrophihabitantaceae bacterium
GCAGTGGCCAAGCGGCTCGCCGCTGACGGCGCGAAGGTCGGGGTGGTCGACCTGCAAGAGGGTGCAGCTCGGCAGGTGGCCGACGAGATCACCTCGGCGGGCGGCACCGCGATCGGGCTGAGTGCCGACGTGTCCAAGCGCGACCAGGTGCAGGCGGCCGTCGATCGGCTCGTCGGCGAATACGGCGGGCTGCACATCCTGGTCGACAATGCCGGCGTGCTGCGCGACAACCTGCTGTTCAAGATGACCGATGACGACTGGACGCTGGTCATGGAGGTGCACCTGCGCGGCGCGTTCCTGTGCAGCCAGATAGCGCAGAAGCACATGGTCGAGGCCAAGTACGGACGGATCGTGTGCATGTCGTCGACGTCGGCGCTTGGCAACCGCGGCCAGGCGAACTACTCCACGGCCAAGGCCGGATTGCAGGGGTTGACCAAGACGCTGGCCATCGAGCTGGGCCCGTTCGGGGTGACCGCCAACGCGATCGCGCCGGGCTTCATCGAGACCGCGATGACGAAGGCGACCGCCGAGCGCATCGGCACCACGATCGAGCAGATGCGCGACGCAACCGCCTCGATGATCCCGGTGCGCCGCGGTGGGCTGCCCGAGGACATCGCCAACACCGTCGCCTTCCTGACCGGCGAGGAAGCCGGCTACATCACCGGCCAGGTCATCTACGTCGACGGCGGCCGCGGCCTGCTCTGACGGCTCCCTTTGCCCCGCGTAGCCACGCTGTCAGGCTCGCCCAGCCTGCAGACGCGGGGCGAAGCCGCCGATCATCTCCGACGGGATGGAGCTGTCCGCTGCCGCTTTGCCCCGCGTAACCACGCTGCCGCGGCGAAACAGCGTGCGTTGGCGGGGCAAGGCCGACTGCCGACTACGCTGGGACGGGACGCTCCGTCTCCGGTGAGGACCACTCTTGTTCGACACGCTCTCCGATCGCCTCTCGACGGTCTTCAGCAACCTGCGCGGCAAGGGCCGCCTGTCCGACGCCGACATCGACGCGACCGCTCGCGAGATCCGCATCGCCCTGCTCGAGGCCGATGTCGCGCTGCCGGTCGTGCGTGAGTTCGTCGCGGCGATCAAGGAACGGGCTCGCGGCGAAGAGGTGTCCAAGGCGCTGAACCCGGCGCAACAGGTCATCAAGATCGTCAACGAGGAAATGGTCCGGATCCTCGGCGGCGAGACCCGCCGCCTGCAGTTCGCCAAGCAGCCGCCCACGGTGATCATGCTGGCCGGCCTGCAGGGCTCCGGTAAGACGACGCTGGCCGGCAAGCTTGCGCACTGGCTGCGCGCGCAGGGGCACGCCCCGATGCTGGTCGCGTGCGACCTGCAGCGGCCCAACGCGGTCAACCAGTTGCAGGTGGTCGGCGACCGCGCCGGAGTCGCGGTGTACGCACCCGAGCCCGGCAACGGCGTCGGCGATCCGGTCAAGGTGGCCCGCGATTCGGTTGACGTGGCGCGCCGGGCGCAACACGACATGCTCATCGTCGACACGGCCGGTCGGCTGGGTATCGACGTCGAGATGATGCAGCAAGCCGCGGAAATCCGCGCCGCGATCGACCCGCAGGAAGTGCTCTTCGTCGTCGACGCGATGGTCGGACAGGACGCCGTGAACACCGCTGAGGCCTTCCGCGACGGTGTCGGCTTCACCGGGGTCGTCCTGACCAAGCTCGACGGCGACGCGCGCGGTGGCGCGGCGCTCTCCGTGCGCGAGGTGACCGGCCAGCCGATCATGTTCGCGTCCAACGGCGAGAAGCTCGAGGACTTCGACGTCTTCCACCCCGACCGGATGGCCTCGCGCATCCTCGGCATGGGCGACGTGCTCACCCTGATCGAGCACGCGCAGAAGAACTTCGACGAGGCCGAGGCCGAGAAGATGGCCGCGAAGCTCGCGGCCGGCAACCAGTTCACCCTCGAGGACTTCCTCGAGCAGTTGATGGCGATCCGCAAGATGGGTCCGATCGGCAACCTGATCGGGATGCTGCCTGGCATGGGCCAGGTCAAGGAGCAGCTCGCCCAGGTCGACGACAAGGACCTCGACCGGACGGCTGCGATCATCCGCTCGATGACCCCCGCCGAGCGGGAGAACCCGAAGATCATCAACGGGTCGCGCCGGCTGCGCATCGCGACCGGATCAGGCGTGAAGGTCAACGAGGTCAACCAGCTCGTCGACCGGTTCTTCGAAGCTCGCAAGATGATGGCGCAGATGGGCGGCATGATGCCCGGGATGCGCAAACGGTCGGCCACCAAGTCGTCGAAGAACCAGCGCAAGGGCAAGAAGGGCAAGAAAGGCGGCGGCCGCGGGCCTACTCAGGCCAGGACGCCAGCCGGATTCACTGGCATGCCACCGGGCGGCTTTCCGGGCATGCCTGCGCTGCCGCCGGGCATGGACCTGGAGGACCTGCCTGACCTCACCAAGCTGAACCTGCCCAAGGAGTAATCGGCCGCGATCGGATGCCAGTCCGCGGCGCGTCAGCACACGGATCGGGACGGACGTAGGTTGACTCGGCGGTACTAAAGCGCTTTAGTGAGTTATGCCCGAAATTTCACGAAGAGTCACGATTGCCGACGTGGCCGCTCGCGCCGGGGTGTCGCCTGGCGCCGTGTCATTCGCGCTCAACAACCGCCCGGGTGTAGCGCCGGCCACCCGCCGCCGGATTCTCGACGTCGCCACCGACCTGGGCTGGCAGCCCAGCCTGCGGGCCCGGTCGCTGTCGCGCTCGACGTCGTTCACGCTCGGCCTGGTCATTGCCCGCTCGGCCACGTCGATCGGGGCCGACCCGTTCTTCCCGGCCTTTGTCGCCGGCATGAACACGATGCTCGCCCCGCGCGAGCGATCGCTACTGTTCACCGTCGTCCCGGACACCGATGCCGAGATTGCCACCTACCGGCGGCTGGCCGCCGAGCAGCGCGTCGACGGCGTAATCCTCACCGACCTGCTGGCCGGTGATCCGCGACCGCGGCTGGTCGCCGACCTCGGCCTGCCCGCAGTGACCCTGGGCCGTCCCGACGACGCGGGAGCGCATCCGCAGGTCGGCTCGGTATCGGTCGACGACATCGGCGGGGTACGCGAGGTGATGAGCACGTTGATCGCCCAGGGCCATCGCCGCATTGCCCACGTCACCGGCCCGCGGCGATACCTGCACGTGCGGCACCGCCGTGATGCATGGGCAAGCGCATTGCAGGAAGCCGACTTGCCCAGTGCGCGTTGCGTGCATACGGACTTCAGCGCCGGGCAGGGCGCTGGCGCGACCCGACGGTTGCTGAGCACCACGCGCAATCAACCGACCGCGATCGTCTACACCAACGATGTCATGGCAATCGCCGGTCTTGCCGAGTTGCAACGCCGTGGCAGGAGCGTTCCGGACGACGTCTCGATCACCGGCTTCGACGACACCGACCTGGCCCATCACGTGCAGCCGCCGTTGACGAGCGTCCGCACCGACGTTGCCGGATGGGGCGAACGAGCGGCCACCGCCCTACTTCGCGCGGCCGCAGGCGAGCCGCCCCAGCACATCGAACTGGCACCCGCCCGGATGGTCGCTCGCGCATCCGTCGCGGCGCCGCCGGAAACCTCGAAGGGATCTCAGCCATGAGACGCGCCATTGCGTTCGCGCTCACCGCAATAGCCGCGGTGCCGCTCACCGCGTGCAGCCTGGTGAAACCCGTCGACGCAAATACCGCCCGCACCTCGCGCGGACCGATCGAGATCTGGTACTCGAACAACCCGCAAGAAGTGCTGTGGGGCAAGCAGGCCGTCAAGGCGTGGAACGCCAGCCACCCGAACGAGCAGGTCACCGGTCAGGAGATCCCGACCGGTAAGACGTCCGAAGCAGTGATCCAGGCGAGCATCATCGCCGGCACCGAACCATGCCTGATCTACAACACCTCACCGGCCTCGGTGCCGTCGTTCCAGCAGATCGGCGGCCTCGTCTCGCTCAACCAGTTCGCCGGAGCTGCGCAGTACATCCAGCAACGCAGCGGCGGCCAGGCCGACCAGTACCGGAGCCCCGACGGCAACTACTACTAGCTGCCGTGGAAAGCCAATCCGGTGATGATCTTCTACAACAAGAAGCTGTTCGCCAAAGCCGGGCTCGACCCCAACCATCCGCAACTGTCGAGCTACGCAGACTTTCTCGCAAGCGCGAAGAAGCTGGTGTCCTCGCACGCTGCCAAGTACGCGATCTACCCGACACCCACCAGCGAGTTCTTCCAGTCCTGGTACGACTTTTACGCCACGTACATCGCTGAGAGCGGCGGACAGCAGCTCCTGCACAACAACCGTGCCACCTTCAACGACACCGCAGGTCGTGACGTGGTCAGCTTCTGGCACGAGATCTACGGCGACAACCTCGCCGGCAAAGAGGTTTACGACGGCGACCCGTTCGCCGACGGTGTTGCGGCGATGTCGATCGTCGGGCCGTGGGCCATCAGTGTCTACAAGGGCAAGGTCGACTGGGGCGTGGTTCCGCTGCCGACCAAGGACGGCACGCCCAGCCCGCACACGTTCAGCGACGCGAAGAACGTCGCGATGTACGCGTCCTGCACGCATCGCCAGACTGCGTGGGACTTCCTGAAGTTCTCTACCAGCAAGGCAGAGGACGGCAAGTTCCTCGACATCACCGGACAGATTCCGATGCGCACGAACATCCTGTCGACGTATGAGAGCTACTTCGCCAAGAACCCGCAGTACAAGACGTTCGCCAAGCTCAACGCCGGCGTGGTCGAGGTGCCGAACGTGCCGAACTCGGTGCAGATCTGGCAGACGTTCCGCGACGCCTGGTCGAAGAGCGTGATCTTCGGCGAGGGCAATGTCGACCAGACGCTCGCCGGTACCGCCCACAACATCGACGAACTCGTCGTCAAGAAGTGAGGGGGAATGACATGACTGCGTCCACCGCACCGACGCGCTGGCATCGACGGATTCTCGGAAAGCAGCCGATCGGCACGCTCTTCGTGCTGCCCTACGCGCTGTTCGTCATCGCGATCTTCGCCTACCCGCTCGGCTTGGCGATCTACATGTCGTTCCACCGGTACTTCTTCACCGCACCCGGGGTGGGTGTGCCGCGTCCGTTCGTCGGGCTGGACAACTACCGCGCTGCGTTCGGCGATTCGCAGGTTCGGCGTGCGTTCCTGAACATCCTGATCTTCCTCGTCATCAACGTGCCGCTTACCGTGGTGCTGTCGCTCGCGTTGGCCGCCGCGTTGAACGCGAAGTTCAGGGGACGGACGTTCTTCCGCACCGCCTTCTACCTGCCATACGTCACGGCAAGTGTCGCGGTCGTGGGCGTCTGGCTGTTCCTGTTCAGCAGCGACGGCCTGGTGAACAAGACACTCGGCTCGCTCGCCCCGGTGCCGTCGTGGCTGATCAACAGCCACTGGGCGATGCCCACCATCGCGGGCTTCGTCACGTGGAAGCAACTCGGGTTCTTCGTGCTGCTCTATCTCGCCGCGCTGCAGAACGTCCCGCGCGAGCTGTACGAGTCGGCGTCGGTCGACGGCGCGTCGGCCTGGCGACAGTTCCGCGCAGTCACCGTTCCCGGCGTTCGGTCGGTGACGTCGCTGGTGACACTGCTCGCGATCATCACCGGCGCGAACCTGTTCACCGAGCCCTACCTGTTGACCGGTGGTGGCGGACCGAACGGCACGTCGGCCTCACCGGTGCTGATCATGTATCAACTCGGCATCGAGCAGAACCGTCCCGATGCGGCTGCGGCCATCGGCGTCATCCTCGTGATCGGCGTGCTGATCATCGCGGGCATCCAACGAGTTCTCGAGCGCGGTTAGGAAGCGACGAATCATGACAGCCGTCTTGGACGAAGAGATCAGCGTCGACGAACTACGAATCGAAGAGCGCGAAGCACCGTCGGTATCCGTTCGGTGGTGGCGCTACTTGATGCTCACGCTCGGCGCGGTTATCTTCCTGTTCCCGTTCTACTACATGATCGTTGGGTCATTCGCGACGAGCAGCAACGGTTCGCTGAAGGGCCTGATCCCCGGCGCGCTCGGTTGGACGTTCAACAACTACACGCGCATCAACGACGCCATCGATCTACCCCGGTCATTGCTGAACTCGGCGATCTTCACGGCCGGTGTGGTGGTATGCACACTGTTCTTCGGCACGATTGCGGGCTACGCGCTTGCCCGGCTGCACTTTCGCGGACGTGGCCTGGTGTTCGTGTCGATGCTGCTGCTGCAGGTGGTGCCGTTCCAGTTGCTCGTCGTGCCGGTATACGTGCTCGTTGCCCGCAACTACGGCCTGTCCGACAGCTTCGTCGGCATGATCGCGCCGTTCGCGATCAACTCGACCGCGGTGGTCGTGTTCCGCCAGTACTTCCTGCAACTGCCGCCCGAACTGTTCGAGGCGGCGCGCATCGACGGTGCCAGCGAGTGGCGGGTGCTCTGGAGCGTGGCCGTTCCACTCGTCAAGCCGGCGCTGCTCACCGGTGCGTTGCTGACCTTCATCGGGCCGTGGAACGAGTTCCTGTGGCCGTTCCTGATCACCAAGAAGCAGTCGTTGCAGCCGCTGGCCGTGTCGCTGTCGAACTACATCACAACTGCCGCTGCGACGGCGCACAACCCGTTCGGCGCGATCCTCGCCGGCGCGGTCGTGCTGTCGGCTCCGGCGATCGTGCTGTTCGTCGTCTTCCAGCGGAAGTTCGTGTCGAGTGATCTCGGCTCGGGAGTGAAGGGCTGATGACCGTCGCTACCACCGTCCCGGCGTCGATGACCCGTCTCGGCGTCGTGATGACGCCACGCGACGGCGATCCCTACGAAGCCGAAGGCGTGCTCAACCCGGCAAGCGGACGCGACGCCGACGGCCGGGTGTGGCTGCTACCCCGCCTCGTCGAACGCGGCAACATCTCGCGGGTCGGCCTGGCCGAAGTCGTCGTCGAGCAGGGCCGTCCCGTCAGCGTGCGGCGCGAGGGCGTCGTGCTCGCCCCGGACGCCGGCTGGGAACGCGCCGCCGACCACGGCGGTGTGGAAGACCCGCGCACCACGTGGATCCCGTCGCTCGGCGTGCATGTGATGACCTACGTCGCGTACGGCCCGCTGGGGCCCAAACCGGCCGTGGCGACCTCGACCGATCTGCGCGGGTGGACACGGCACGGGCCGATCCACTTCGACTACCAGGCCGATCTCGACACCGACCTGAACCTGTTCCCCAACAAGGACTGCGTCTTCTTCCCGGCGCCGGTGACCGCGCCGAACGGGCAGCCTGCCTACGCCATGTTGCACCGGCCGATGTGGGATCTCTCGTGGGTCCGTCCCGGTGAAGGCACGTACCTGCCGCACGGTGTCAGCGACGATCGTCCCGGGATCTGGATCAGCTACATCCCGGTTGCGGACGTCGGCGACAACCCCGGCGCGCTCACCCATCAACAGCAACACTGCTTGCTGGCGATGCCCGAGTACGGCTTCGAAGCGCTCAAGATCGGTGCCGGCCCACCACCCCTGCGCACCGAGCACGGCTGGCTGGTCATCCATCACGGCGTGACCGGCGAGCTCGTGCCGGGCTTCGACCAGCAGCAGCGGGTGCGGTACTGCGCCGGTGCGCTGCTGCTCGACGCAGACGACCCTCGGCACGTGCTCGCCCGCACCGCCGAGCCCTTGCTCGAGCCCGAGACGGCCGAGGAAACCGCCGGCATCGTCGCGAACGTGGTGTTCCCGACCGCGATCGAGCAGATCGAGGGCACCCACTACGTCTTTTACGGCATGGCCGACTCTGCGATCGGCGTAGCCCGGCTGGAGCTGTCATGAAAGCCCTGCTCGCGGCCGTGCTCGCCGCCGGCATGCTCGCGGTACCGGTCTCGGCCAGCGCGCAACGGCCGAAGCCGCTGACCAACCTCGCCCATCTGGACTTCCTCACCACCACGGTCGCACCGCCCGCGCAACCGCGGCACACGACCTACCAACTCGCCAGCCATCCCGCGATCGGCGCCCTGTGGGTGTACGCCAACCACAACGACGACGGCAGCTACGCCCGCGTCGGCGGTGGCGACCACGACAGCGCGAGAAACACCTATACCCAAGGTGCCTACGACGCTGACGACATCGCGCGCGCGGCCGTCGTGTACCTCCGGCATTGGCGCCAGTTCGGCGATGCACACAGCCGCTGCGAGGCGATGGCGTTGCTGCGCGGGCTGACCTACCTGCAGACCAACTCCGGACCACATCGCGGCAACGTCGTGCTCTGGATGCAGCCGGACGGGACGCTGAACCCGAGCGCGCTGCCCAAGGAGGAGCCCGACCCGTCCGACTCGGCCAACTCGTACTGGCTGGCGCGCACGATCTGGGCGCTGGGGGAGGGCTACCGCGCCTTCGCCGGCGACGACACGAGCTTCGCGCGGTTCCTGCGCAAGCGGATGGATCTCGCGCTCGGTGCGCTGCGCCGCGGCTCGCTGTCGCGCTACGGGCACTACCTGCACGCGGACGGCGCGCGCACACCGGCATGGTTGATCGTCGACGGCGCTGACGCGAGCGGCGAGGCCGCGCTCGGGCTGGCCGCGTTCGTACAGGCGGGCGGGCACGGGGCTCGCGGCCCGTTGCGCAAGCTCGCAGCCGGTATCGCCGACCTCGGTTCGCCGGCAGGCAAGCGCTGGCCGTACGGAGCGATCCTGCCCTCAGCCACCTCGCGCTCGATGTGGCACGCGTGGGCATCGTTGGCACCGGCCGGCCTCGCCGCTGCGGCGGTCGTCCTGCACGACCGGTGGCTGGGCCGGCCGGCTGAGGTCGACGCCGGCCAGTTCAGCCCGTACCTGCTCACGTCGTACGGGCCGATCAACGGGCTCACGCCGGCACCGACCGACGGCTCGCAGATCGCCTACGGCGTCGACTCGCGGGTGCAGTCGGAACTGGCGACCGCGCGCGTGACTGGTTCGCGCGCGATGCGCCGCCTCGCCGGTGTCTTCGCCGGCTGGTACTTCGGGCAGAACCCGGCCGGCATGCCGATGTACGACCCGGCCACCGGCGTGACCTTCGACGGGGTTTCGGCCGACGGCGTGGTCAACCAGAACTCCGGCGCGGAGTCGACCATCCACGGCCTGCTGTCGATGCTCGCCCTCGATGCCCACCCCGTCGTCGCGCGAATCGCTCGAGCCAGCGCCTCGATCGTGCATCGCCGCGGCACGCGCGTCGTGGAAGGCGAGGCGGCCACGGTAACAGGCGCTGCCGAGAGCGTGACCGCCGATCCAGCCGGCACCGCAGAGTCGGCGTGGAGCGGCGGGAAGTACCTGCACGTCACCGGCGCCGCGACCGCCAGCTGGCCGGTTCGGCCGGCCAATCGGCCGCGGTTGCTCGAAGCGGTTCTCGATCGAGTTCCTGGTCAGGCTGCGCACGCGAGATTCGCGCACATCGGCAAGATCGACTTCGGCGGCGGCGCACCGCAAGGTGTCTCGGCAGCACCCGGACGGCTGGTGCCGGTCGTCGTCGGCACCCTGCCCGCCGGCGCGACCTCGATCGACGCGGCCTTCCGTGGTGGTGACGGCAGCCTCGACGCGCTACTGCTGACTCCCGCGGTGACCGTGCTGCGCACCGCGCATGTTGTCGTGCGCGACCGGCGAGGCGCCGGTTTCACCGTCCGGTCCTACTGACGGCTTTGCCCCGCGTAGGCACGCTGCCGGCGCCGCCCAGCGTGCGTTAGCGGGGCAAAGTGGAGGTGCTTAGAGCGCCTTGTCCGCCACGCGGTCCCACCCCTTGGTGACGAACGTGCCGGCCTGGCCGTACTGGTCCAGCTTGGCGTAGCCGATCCACATCTGGCCGTACTCGAATGCGGCGTGCTCCACGATCATGTCCTGGCCGCCGGAGAAGTTGAGCTTGTGCAGGTAAACCGTGCCGATGCCGACGGCCTCGTGCAGCTCGTTCGGGTGGTCGTCACCGGCAAAGTTGTTCAGCACGACCAGATCGACGAACTTGAGTCGCTTCCCGGCGCACAGGTCGGCGAACAGCGTCACCGACGGTCGGCCGGTGCCGTGACTGACCGACAGCGGATCGAAGCTGACCTTCTGGGTCGACATGGGCGTGCCAGCGAGCACCTTCGCGAACACGTCACTCGACCAGTCCAAGATCGAGAAGAACGGCGTGGTGGCGGTGTTGAGCGCGGGACGGCCGGGGAAGGGCACGCTGGTGAACCGCACCGGATCGGGCTGGGGCTCCCCGCTGTTGAGGAGCGTGCCCTCCGCTGTGGTGATCAGCAGGTACGCAGTGCCTGACACGATCAGAGGGCGGCGTTCTTCGTGCGGTCCCAGCCCTTGATCGCCCAGGACCCGTACGCGTCGGATTGGGGGTTCTGCACCCGGTAAGCCATCCATATCTGCCCGTAGGCGAAGCTCACCGATTCCTCCGGCGTTTCCTCCGAGCCGCTCCATTGCAAACTGCTCACCAACACCTTGCCCAAACCGAAGCCGGCGAAGGTCGTGGGTGGGTCGCCGGCCTTGGCGATGAGCACGTCGACATACTTGATCGCCTTGCCGGAACACAGATCGATGAAGAACGTGGTGGTGGCGACGTCGAGGACTCGCATCACCGAGAGGTCGCCGAAGTCGGGCTTGCCCGCGTCGATGCCGGTCTTCGCCGCGACAGTCACTGTCGTGGACAAACCCGTGCTGAAACTCTGCAGCGGGAACAGGACCTTGCCGGGGCCCAGCGCTGGGCGGCCCGGAAACGGATCTTGGAACCCGGAGCCGAGCTCTTGCGCATTCTCGCTCTTGAGAAGCTCGCCGTCGCTGAGTGTGATGACCATATACGCGTTGACAGTCACGTCATTGTCTCCGGATCTCGGGCCGCGCTCAGCGCAGGACGAAGGTGTATTCGGCGCTGCCGCCGCCGCTGTGATCGGCGTGCTGGCGTGATTGATAGCTGCCGTGGGCGCCGGCATACCGGCCGGACCCGCCGGTGACGGTGAACGTGCCGACTCCGTCGTGGGCCACCGTGCCGTGGCCGGTGAGCGTGCCGTCGTCCAACTGGAACAGGTGGGCCTCGAGCGTCGCCAGCGATTCGTGCGAGCCGGCGGCAGCGAGGACGGTGCCGGTCTTGAACACCGCGCCGACGCTCGGACCGTCCGCGACCCGGTGCACCAGCCCGCGGATCGTG
>DASRSG010000010.1:0-4462 GCA_035656595.1 Jatrophihabitantaceae bacterium
CATGCGACGCTGGCTGGAATGCGCGCACTCGGCGGTGACCTGCGCTCGGTGACCTCCGCACTGCGACGCGTACCCGATGGACCCGACGACGGGTGCCTCCAATATTTGTCCCCTAGCACCGACAGTCAGTACTACCTCATCGGGCTGTCGTTCCATGGCAAGATCGATTGGGTCGCGGTTCCCGGAGATCACTGCAAGGGCAGTACGAACGGTGTGTACAACAGTCGCACCAACCTGCGCGCCGACACCGCGCAGGCCTACACGTACGGGATTTGGGATGCCGATCCCACGGTGCTTCGGCAATGCCACGCCAGACCATCGCCAACGGCGCCTGCCACGCTACGCACCGATCCGGCAGGCCTCACGGTGTGTTAGGGGAGTACGCCGCGCGCTCGCACCCGCAGCCTGCCCGGTCTTGGCCGGGTCGAACGGTGGCATTCGGGGCCGGTAAGCGCTCACCCGACCTCGAGGGCGTGCAGCGTCGATCGCAACTCGGCGAGGACGTCGGCTGCAGTTGGCGGTCCGGACGTCGCCGCGCGCTGACCGGCCACGCCGTGGACGTACGCGGCAACCGCCGCAGCGAGCGGCGCGCCGAGGCCCGCGGCAAGCAACGACCCGAGCAGCCCGCTGAGCACATCACCACTGCCCGCAGTCCCGAGCCACGGCGTGCCGGTCGGGTTGATGAACGCCGAACCGTCGGGCGCAGCGACGACCGTCCCGTTGCCCTTCAAAAGCACAACCGCATCGACAGCTGCAGCCGCTCGACGCGCTGCACCCAACCGATCCGCACCCACCTCGCCGAACAGTCGCGCGAACTCCCGGTCGTGCGGCGTGAGCACGGTCGGCGCGGATCGAGACCGCACGAGGTCGAGGTCGTCAGCCAGCAGCGTCAGCCCGTCGGCATCGACGATCACGGGGACGCCGGTCGACAGCACATCGCGCAGCAGCGCATCGGCCGAGGAATCCGTCCCCATGCCTGGGCCGACGACCCACGACTGCACGCGCAGCTCTGAGGGCCGCGATGACTGCACGACCACCTCGGGATACCGCGCCCTAATCGCGTCCGGCGCCGAACCCGCATAGCGCACCATCCCCGAACCACCGTGCAGCGCAGAGCCAGTCGACAACACGCCCGCGCCGCCGTACTCCGACGAGCCGGCAACCACGCCGACCACGCCGCGGGTGTACTTGTCGTCGGATGCGTCGGGTTCGGGCAGGACGGCACGCACATCGGCCGCCTCGAGCACGTGCACCGTCGCTGGCGAAGGCGACAGCCCGATGTCGACCAGCCGCACCTCGCCGGCCAACGCCGCACCTGCGCCGATCACCAAACCCGCCTTCAGCACGCCGAAGGTAACGGTGACGTCCGCACGCACCGCCGACTCCCCCACCTCACCGGTATCGGCGTCGACCCCGCTGGGCAGATCGACCGCAACCGTGAGGTAATCCGAAGCGGCATCGGCCAGCTCGACCGCGGCATCGCGCAACCCGCCCCGTCCACCAATGCCCAACATCGCGTCAACGACGAGATCGGCACCGACCAGCTCGGGCGACGCGTCGAGCACACGCCCGCCGGCCGCCCGCAACGCAGCCATGCCGCCGGCATGCGCACGCGACCGGTCGAGCAGCAGCGCGGTGACCCGAGCACCGCGCCGCGCCAGCCCCGCGCCCGCGTACAACGCGTCACCGCCGTTGTTGCCGCCGCCGACCAACAGAGTCACCGAAGCGCCGTACACCGTGCCGAGCAACGCCGCGCAATGCACCGACAGCGCGTGCGCGGCACGCTGCATCAACGCGCCCTCCGGCACCCGCGCCATCAGCGCCTCCTCGAAGCTCCGGACGTCGGCCACCGGGTACACACCATGCACGAGTTGCGCTCCTCAGCCGGACTCTGCGATCACCGTCGCCGAAGCGATACCGCCGTCGTGCGAGAGCGACACGTGCCAGCGGGTCACCCCGAGAGATGCGGCCCGCTCGGCAACGGTGCCGGCAACTGACAGGAACGGCGCGCCGGCATCGTCGACGAGGACTTCGGCATCGGTCCAGTGCATGCCGCCGCCGGCACCGAGCGCCTTCGCCAGCGCCTCCTTCGCCGCGAAGCGTGCGGCCAGCGACTCGGACGTGCGCGGCTCGCCGTGCAGGGTCACCAGTTCGGCATCGGTGAACAGCCGGGCAGCCATCGACGGGGTGCGCGCCAGGGATTCGGCGAAGCGGGCAACGGGGACGACGTCGATCCCGACGCCGACGATCATGGCTTGGCAGCGGCGGTCGGTGAGCCGGTCTCCGGCGCGTAGTCGGACAGGTGGCCGGGGAATGCCGACACCTTCGGGTTCAGGTAGGCGGCGGCGTTGTTCACCGCGGTGGCCACCTCACCGAAGCCGGTGGCGATGAGCTTGACCTTGCCGTCGTAGTCGACGATGTCGCCGGCCGCATAAATGCCGGGGACGGTCGTGCGTCCCATCGAATCGACGACGATCTGCCGCTTGCGGATGTCGATGCCCCACTCCATCAGCGGGCCGAGGTTCGCGGTGAAGCCGAGCGCGGCCACCAGCCGGGAGCAGCTGATCGTGTGGATGACTCCAGCCACGCCGATATCAACCTCGGTCACGTTCGGGTCGCCGCGTACCGCGGCGATCTGCGCATCGGTCAGCATGTTCACCGACGACGCCTTGAGCAGCTCGACCGAATGCGGGTGCGCGCGGAACTCGGCACGCCGGTGCACGATCGTCACTTCCTTGGCCAGCGGCTCGAGCATCAGCGCCCAGTCCAGCGCCGAGTCACCACCGCCGACCACCACGACGTCTTCGCCGACGTACTTGGTGGGATCGGGGACGAAGTGGGCCAGCCCGCGACCCAGGTAGTCACCGCCGGCCGGCAGCGGACGGGGCGAGAACGTGCCGATCCCGCCGGTGATCACGATCGCGCGGCACTCGATACGCAGCCCTTCCGACGTGGTCACCGCGAAGCTGCCCTCGCCGCGCTCGAGCTCGACCGCCTGGTGCCCGAGCAGGTACTGCGGATCGTGCGGCGCGGCCTGCTCGACCAGCTGCTCGACGAGATCGCGGCCCTTGATCGCCGGGAAGCCGGCGACGTCGAAGATCGCCTTCTCGGGGTACATCGCGGTGATCTGGCCGCCGGGTTCCGGGAGCGAGTCGAGCACGGCGGTCGACAGCGTCCGCACCCCCGCGTAGTAGGCGCCGAACAGCCCGACGGGTCCGGCACCGACGATCAGTACATCTACCGAGGTGGACGTAGCCAGGGTCACAGTTTTGCAGCCTATGCCACGCCGGTTTATTCGACCGTGACGGACTTGGCCAGGTTGCGCGGCTTGTCGATGTCGTTGCCGCGGGCCAGCGCGATCTCGGCGGAGAGCACCTGCAACGGGATCGTGGTCACGAACGGGGCCAGCAGTGTCGGCACCGCCGGCACGGTGATCACATGATCGGCATTGCGGGCGGCGGCTTCGTCGCCCTCTTCAGCAATGACGATGGTGAGCGCGCCGCGAGCCCGCACCTCGGCGATGTTGCTGAGCATCTTCTGATGCAGGACGGGACGTCCGGTCGGCGATGGCATCACGATGATGACCGGCAGGCCGTTCTCGATCAACGCGATCGGCCCGTGCTTCAGCTCGCCCGCCGCGAACCCCTCGGCGTGCATGTACGCGAGTTCCTTCAGCTTCAGCGCGCCCTCGAGCGCAACCGGGTGACCGACGTGCCGGCCCAGGAACAGCACCGCCTTCGCCTGCGCGATGTCGCGAGCCAGCGCGCGTACCTCGTCGACACCCTCCAGCACCCGGGCAATCTGTTCGGGGATCGCGGCCAGGTTCGCGAACTCACGCGCGACCTCGTCGCCGTACTTCGTGCCACGCGCCTGTGCGAGCGCCAACCCGACCAGCTCGACCGCGGCGACCTGCGCGACGAACGTTTTCGTCGCGGCGACCCCGATCTCAGGGCCGGCGTGCGTGTAGAGCACGGCATCGGACTCGCGCGGGATCTGCGCGCCGTTCGTGTTGCAGATCGCGAGCACGCGCGCCCGCTGCGTCCGCGCGTACCGCACCGCCTCGAGCGTGTCGGCCGTTTCGCCGGACTGGCTGATCGCGACGACGAGCGTCTGCCGGTCGAGCACCGGGTCGCGATAGCGGAACTCCGAGGCCAGCTCAACCTCGACCGGCACGCGCGTCCAGTGCTCGATGGCCTGCTTGCCGATCAGCCCGGCGTGGTAGGCCGTGCCGCACGCGACGATGAACACCTTCTCGATCTCGCGCAATTCCTGCTGATCGACCCGTTGCTCGTCGAGCATGATCTGCCCGTCGATCAGGTGCCCGCGCAGCGTGTTCGCCACTGCGTCGGGCTGCTCCTGGATCTCTTTGAGCATGAAGTACTCGTAGCCGCCCTTCTCGGCGGCCGTGAGGTCCCAGTCGATGTGGAAGTGCTTGCCGTCGGCGGCCCCGCCGTCGAGATCG
>DASRSG010000011.1:0-19910 GCA_035656595.1 Jatrophihabitantaceae bacterium
CCGATCGGCGGCGCTTTGATCGGCCGCGATGGTTCGGTGCTCGGGCAGGGGCGTAACCGTCGGGTGCAGGACGGCGATCCGTCCGTCCACGGTGAGACTGCCGCGTTCCGCAATGCCGGGCGGCAGGCGTCCTACCGCGGCACGACGATGGTGACCACGCTGTCGCCGTGCTGGTACTGCAGCGGGCTGATCCGCCAGTTCGGTATCTCTCGCGTGGTGATCGGCGAGGCACGCACGTTCTACGGTGGTCACGATTGGCTGGCCGAGAACGGTGTCGAGGTCGTGCTGATGGATGATCGGGGTTGCGTGCAGATGATGACCGACTTCATCGCAGCGAACCCGGAACTGTGGAACGAGGACATCGGGGTAGATGAGTAATGCCGGCTGTTCCTGTCATTGATCTGACGGCCTGGTTCGACGGATCCGATCGTGCCGGTGTCGCGGCACAGGTCGACGCTGCGCTGCAGGACGTCGGCTTCTTTCTGATCACCGGCCACGGCGTGGCATCCGAGTCACGTGCGGCGGTTCGTTCGGCGGCGCGGGAATTCTTCGGCCAACCTGGCGACGTCAAGCAGAAGTATGCGGTGACCGTGGCCGGTCGCGGCTGGTTGCCGCCCGGCGTCGAAGCGAACGGCTACGCCGAAGGCACCGAGACGCCGCCCGACCTGAAGGAGTCCTTCGCGGTCGGTGCCGACGACGAGACGGCGCCGCTGGATGGCTACTGGTTCCAGCGCAACGTCTTCCCGGAGGAGGTGCCCGGACTGGAGGCGTCAGCAACCGCCTACCTGGCCAAGATGAAGTCGCTGGCCGACGAGCTGCTGCGCATCTGCGCTGCCGCGCTCGGTCTCGACGACGACTTCTTCACCAGGCACACGACGCAGTCGACACACACGATGAACATCAACTGGTACCCGCCGATGGCGCACACCGGCGCTCCGGAAGACGGCCAGTTCCGCATCGGGCCGCACACCGACTTCGGCACCGTCACCGTGCTCGATCGCGAGCCGGGCAAGGGTGGGTTGCAGGTGTGGACCTCGACCGGCGGCTGGGAGGACGCACCGTTCGTCCCCGACGCGTTCACCATCAACACCGGCGACCTGCTCGCCCGGTGGAGCGGCGACCGGTGGAAGTCGAACCGGCACCGAGTGCTGCCACCGCAGGCCGATGCGCCCGATGAAGACCTCGTCTCGCTGGTGTACTTCTACGAGGCCAATCGCGACACCGTGGTCGCGTCGCTGCAGCCACCGATCGGCAGGCCGAACGACTACCCGCCCGTTGTCTCGGCCGACTTCCTGCGTGCACGTCTCGACGCGATCACCATCGGCTAACCGCCGGCAGTGGTCAGTTCCGCCCCTCAGTGGTCAGCTACAGCTGACCACTGAGCTGCGTAACCAACCACTGACAGAGACGCTGGGACGCACCCGGCGCTTCAAACGTGGTCAGGTGAGAAGGGACGGGGGTGGCGGGGCGAGTTGGGTCAGCGCGGCGCGAATCTCGGCAGGCACGGGCACCGGCCGGCGAGTGCCGCGGTCTACATACACGTGCACGAATCGTCCTACCGCGGCAGGTGATTCTGGCTGACCGAACAGCGCGAGCCGGTAGACGACGCTCGACGTCCCCAGCTTCTCGAGCGCGATGCCGGCGGTAACCATCTCGGGAAAGCGCAGCTCGGCGAAGTACTGGCATGCCGTCTCGACAACCAGGCCGATCGCCGGCAGCTGCCGGATATCGGTATTCGCCGCCTCGATCAGCCAGCCGTTCACCGCGGTGTCGAACATCAGGTAGTGCACGACGTTGTTGACGTGGCCGTACGTGTCATCGTCGGACCAGCGGGTCGGCAGCGATCGCAGTACTGCGAAGTCATTGCGCCGCACGGCATTCACTGCGCCACCAGTTCGTCATCGACGAAGCGCGGCGCGCAGGCCAGCCAGCCGGTGATCAACGACAGGCCCAACGCGATCCACAGCAGCATCAGCGGCAAGGTCCACGAGCCCGTTGCTCCGTAGAGCACACCGAACAGCAGTGGCCCGGTGCCGGCCACGATGTAACCGATCGCCTGGACGAAGGCCGACAGCGCGGCAGTCGTCTCAGGCGTGCGCGAACGCAAGCCGATCATCGTCAGCGCCAGGGGGAACATGCCGTTGCCGATGCCGTAGAGCACCATCCACACCCACGCCCCACCGACCGGGGCCAAGCCAAGGCCGACGTACGCGCATGCGAAACAGCCGCCGAGACTCATGACGAGTGCGCGATGGTGCCGCGACGGCACGTTGGGAATCGCCATCGAGACCGGGATGCCGAGCGCGGACATCAACGCGACCATCCAGCCCGCGGTGCTCTCGGCCACGCCGTGTGCGTGCATGAACCTGGCCATCCAGCCGAAGGCCATGTAGGCGGTCGTCGACTGCGCGGCGAAGAACGCGGTGAGCGCCCACGCGGTGCGGCTGCGGACGAGCGAGCGTGCCGACAGCCGGTGCTGGTCGACGCGCGGACGGATCTCGTGCACCACGGTCGGCAGCCACGGCAGTACCGCGACCGCCGCGAACAACGCCCACGATCCGATGCCGAAGCGCCAGCCGTCACCGAGCTCGCCGATCGGCACGGTCAACCCGGCCGCGACAGTGGTGCCTACGGCCAGCGCGGTCGTGTAGACGGCCGTCATCGGGCCGATTCGGTCGGGGAAGTGCAGCTTGACCAGCGATGGCAGCAGCACGTTGGCGACCGCACCTCCGCTAAGGCCCAGGATGCTGAGCAGCAGGAAGATCCAGATCGAACCGACGACGGCACGCGCGGCCAGGCCGACCGCGGAGACGAGCAGGGCCAGCACGAGCAGGCGGTGCGGCCCGGTGCGAGCGGCCAGCCGCGGCGCGAGCGAGCCGACGCCCGCGAAGCAGATCACCGGCAAGGTGGTGATCAGCCCGGCCACGCCGCTGCTGGTGTGCAGGCCGTGTTCCAGATCGTCGAGCACCGCGCCGACGCTCGTCACGGCGGTCCGCATCGTCAGGCCGGTCAGTGCCAGCGCCACGACGAGCAGCACGGTGTGCGAGCGGTGCACCGTGGGCACTGGCCGGACGTCGGCAGCTGTCACGTTCTCTCATCCTGCCTTGCCCGTCACCGTGTCTAGCAGGCGGCGTCCCGGTCGCTAGCCAGGCTGGATCGGATCAACGCTGAGCGAGCAACCTCGCAATTCCATTGCGACATCGGTCCAACTCTGCGATCCCGGCACCTTGATCCGCACATGATCGGAGATCGGTGCCTGGCACGTCGACACCGCGGTGAGCTGATCCTGCGCCGAATCCTGGGGCTTCAACGTGACCGTCTTCACTGCGCCGGAATTGTCGGTGGCCGGCCGGCCGAGCTTCGCGCCGTTGCGCCGCAGCTGTGCGAACGGGTAGCCGCGCAGCGTGCACTTGGTCGAGGAGGTGTTGGTGAAGACCACGCCGGCGATCTCCTGCCCGGGCAGCGCGCCGCCACGGACGCCGACCATCTTCAGCTGCGCGTTCGTGCACGGCTGCGGACCGGTGGGCGGCGGCGAGGTCGACGGGCTGCTCGGCGGCGAGCTCGACGGCGGCTGGGAGCTCGGCGGCTTCGATGTCGGCGGTTTCGACGTCGGAGCTTCGGACGTGGGTGGCGGGGTGGTGATCGGCGGGGACGAGCTGGACGGCGGTGCGGTGCTGACCGGACTGGTCGATGGTGGCGGCGGAGAGCTGGCTATCGAGGTGGTGCCGCCGGTCGGCCCCGACGAGGTACACGCCGCGGCGCCGACGACCAGAGCTGCGAAGCCGAGTGCGAGCAGCGCACGCGTCAACTGTCGATCCGCAGATCGGTCGAGTAGGGCAGGCTTGTCGGCTTCAACTTCGGCTCCGCATTCAGCTGGTTCCACATCGTCGTCCAGGCGCTCCTTCCGGTCAGGCTGCCACAACTGTGTGCTTGCCGGCAGGCCGTCCATTCGGTGAGCGCGCCGCCGAAGTCGATGCGGGGGTGGCGGTTCTGCACGCCGGTCAGCGAGATGTAACGCCACTGCTGCGCCATCGTCGTGTTGTAGATCTGCGGCAGGTTGATGATGCGGATCGGTGCCGCGCCACCGGCGAGGTGGTACATGTCACGCATCGTCCAGCCGTTGTTGCAATGGCCATTGGTGATCGTCCAGGCGCAACCGTCGGCCGAACCGGTGAATACGAACGGGGCCGTGGCTGCGTGCAGGTAGCCGTCCAGCCACGACTTCGACGCCGCATAGCCGGCGCGGAATCCCGGTTCCATGTCGTCCGAGCCCGCGATGGTGATCCCCGGGTAGCGCGATGCGTGCTGCTGCACCGGATTGATGACGTGGTTGGCGAAGCTAGCGCCGCTGCTTGTCGACACGTCGATGTCGTTGTTGGTCGCGATCGCGAAAGTGATCGGGGCGCTGGGACGCTGCTGGCTGGCGTAGCCGTCGACGTAGGAATTCAGATCCTTGACCATGTCGGCGTAGCTGACGAACCGAATACCCGCGCTCAGGATGACGCCGTGCCGCGACTCGTCCTGCCCGCCGACGGCGAGCACGATGAGATAGCCGTGCCCGGACGGATTTGCCTTGGCGTCGGCGGCGCCTTCCTTGTGCATCGTGGCGAGGTCGGACGTCGACGCGCCGGTGACATTGCGGATGTACCGGCTCGTCGAGATCGGCGCAGGCGAGGTCTGCGGTGGCGGTTCCTTCTCGGTGGTCGCCGCGGGGGACGTGCCGGGCCGCGAGGCGCCCGCCACGTTGTTCGCGACCACCGAGAAGGTGTACCGGGTGCCCGGCTTGAGCCCGAGCAGGGTGGTGGCGTTGATGTCCGGGCCGACCGTCATCGACGTGCCGCCCGGTTTCGCGGTGACGGTGTAGCCCGTCCATGGCGCACCGCCGTCGGTGGCCGGCGCAGTCCAGACGATGCGTGCGCCGCCGTAGCCGGCAATCGCGGTCACGTTCGTCGGCACGGCTGCCGGCACCGGGTGCAGCGCGTTGAGGATCTTGCAGCCGAGGTTGGTCGCCCCCGAACCACCGAGGACGTTCACCGCGCTGACGCAGACGGTGTGCTCGCCGTCGTCGGCAGCCGGAGCTTGCACTGCGAAGCCATGCTTGCTGCCCGTGCCGGGGTGCGCCCTCGCGATGTCGGGGCGGCTGAGGTCGGCAGTGCCGGTGACCGGCGTCCCGCCATCGACGGTGACGCTGATCGGGACCGTACCGGCGTTCGTGTCGGGGTCGATCGCCCAACCCGTTGCGAGGACGTCGTCCGAACCAGTCACCCGACTGACCGACTCGTACTTGCCGTAGGGCTCGAAGGCGAGGCTCACCGAGTCGCACGACTGCGCCGAATTGCCCGAGCCGTAGCTGGTGTTGATGGCTACCGCGCAGACGTTGTGCTTGCCGTCGGGCAACGGGATGACGGCGTCGAACCGATGCCCGGAGTGCTGCTTGCCCGTTCCGTTCGCGGTGACACGCATGAGCTTCTTGCCGTCGCCGTACAGATCCACCTTGATGGGCTGGGACGTGTCGGGGTCGCTCGCCCAACCGGTGACCCGCGCGCCCGGCGACCGCTGGGTGACCGCGGCTACGTCGACGGTGGGGTTCCAGTTGAAGGTCTGGGTCAGGCACTGGACCGTGCGGTCCTCGCCGTACTTGCCGAGGTTGTGCGCGATGGCGCAGATCGTGCGGTCGCCGGGGAACAGCTTCTTGGCCGGCAGCGGGTAGGTCGCGGTGAACGCGTAACCGGGCTTGGGGCCGCCGGCGCCGTCAGCGGTGACCGTGCCGATGTTCTTTCCCCGCGCGGTGATGGTGACGGTCGTGGTTGCGGTGGTGTCCGGGTCGGAGGCGTATCCGGTGAGCTGGAAACCGCCCGGCACCTGGACGAGCTTGGTGATCTTGCCGGTCGGGCTGAAGTTCACGGTGCGCGTCAGGCACTGGATATTGCGGTTCGCACCCAGGCCGACGTTGACCGCCTCGATGCAGACTTTGTGGGGGCCCTCGCTGATCGGGAAGGTCAGCGTGTAGCCGTGGTCGTCGCCGGCCTTGGGCTGGGATGCCGACAGGTTCGGGTAGGGCTGGTCGGCGGTGGTGTCCGCAACCGGCTTGCCGTCGACCAGCGCGATGATGTCGCGCGCGCCGGCCGGGTCGTTGGGGTCGATCGCCCACCCGGTGGCGGTGAGGTGGCCCGGCGTCTGAGTGAGCGCGGCGACGACTCCGAACGGATCGAAGTCGAAGGTGAGCGTCTTGCACTTGAGCAGGCTCTGCGCGTGTGTCGGGTAGTCGACGACGCGAACGCACACCGTATGCGTGCCCGCCGAGATCGGCGTGCTCAAGTGGAAGCCGAGCTTGCTGCCGTAACCGGGATGGGACTGCGCGACGTCGGGACGGGACAGGTTCGCCAGCACGGTGGCCAGCCGCTTGTGGTCGACCGCGATGTGCACCTTCGCCGGGTCGGTCGTGTCCTGGTCGTCGGCCCAGCCGCGGACGTAGATGCCGGCCGCACCCTGCCGGATGCGGTCCACCTTGCCCACCGGGCTGTAGTGCCCGGACGGCGCGGCGTTCGCGACGCCGGACAGGCCGGCGGCGAGCAGCGCGGCGGCAGAGAGGCAGACGATGAGTCGCCGCCCGGCACGCCGAGCTGGCGGTGGTGCGCTTACGCGACGGTTGGACCGCATGTGTGTGTGCATCTTCCCGATGGCGGCCCGGCGACCGGTGCCGGTCGACGGTGCTCGTCTTCGGACGCTGACGTGCCCCCGCGCGTCCGCTCCCGATGTTTTCCGGAGCAGATTCGATCAAATCATTCAGGTTACGGGTGTGACAAGAGGTACCGGTGTTACAACACGCCTAATATTTGATTCCTGTGAGGTTCTTAGGTCGGACTAGGTAGGACATAGTCGGCAAATCGATCACGCAGCGTCTTCTTGGAGAATTTTCCGACGCTCGTTTTCGGAACTTCGTCGATGAAGACGATGTCATCGGGAAGCTGCCATTTGCCCAGCCGCTCGGCCAGGTAATCGAGCAATTCGGCCTTGGTGGTGTCGCCCGGCTCCTCGCCGTCCTTGAGCACGACGCAGGCCAGCGGGCGCTCGGCCCACTTGGGGTGCGTCACCGCGATCACGGCCGCCTCGGCCACCTTCGGGTGCGACATGATCTCGTTCTCCAGCGCCACCGAGCTGATCCACTCGCCACCGGACTTGATCAAGTCCTTCGTCCGGTCCACCAGCCGGATGTAGCCCAGCGGCGATATCGCCGCGACATCGCCGGTGCGCAGCCAGCCGTCGGGGGTGAACTGCTCACCGGGCTCCTCGGTGCGGTAGTACTGCCTGGCGACCCACGGGCCGCGGCACTCGAGCTCACCGGATGCCTCGTCGTCCCAGGGCAGTTCCTCGCGCGAGTCGGCGTCGACGATGCGGACCTCGACGCCGGGCGGGGCGATCCCGACGGTGGCGCGCAGGTCGGCTTTCTCGTCCTCGGACCGATCGGCGATCGCCGGGCGCTCGATCCACACCGAAGCGATCGGCGAGGTCTCGGTCATGCCCCACGCCTGCGTGATCGGGATGCCGACGGCCGAGCGCCATGCCTCGGAGAGCACCTTCGGCACTGCCGAGCCGCCGCAGATGATCGTGCGCAGCGATGACAGGTCGTGCTCGTCGAGCATGGGCACCATGCCCATCCAGATGGTGGGCACGCCGGCGGCGACGGTCACGTGCTGGGCTGCCATCAGGCCGAGCAGGGTCCTGGGTGTCAGGTCCGGTCCGGGCATGACGAAGGATGCGCCGGCCATGAACGCTGCGTAGGGCAGGCCCCACGCGTTTGCGTGGAACATCGGGACGACGGGCAGGATGCGGTCGGACTCGCGCAGCCCGAACGTCGACATCGACAGCGCGGCATTCGAATGCAGCCACATCGAACGGTGTGAGTAGAAGACGCCCTTCGGGTTTCCGGTCGTGCCGGTGGTGTAGCAGATGGCGGCGCCGCGATGCTCGTCGGTGACGCGGTCGCTGAAGTCGACCGGCTCGGTGCCATCGACGACCTCGGCGTAGCTGACGATGCGCGAGTCATCGGGCAGTTCGCAGTCGGCACCGTCGTCCATCACGACGACGTGCTGCACGGTCTTGAACTCGGCGAGGTTCTTCGCGAGTAGCGGCAGCAGCGACCGGTCGACGAAGACCACCTCGTCCTCGGCGTGATTGATCGTGTAGGCCAGCTGATCGGGGAAGTAGCGAATGTTCGCGGTGTGCATCACCCGGCCCGTCCCCGGGATGGCGAAATACAGCGCGAGGTGCCGCGCCGAATTCCACGCGAACGTGGCTACCCGCCCGTCGTCGGACACGCCCAGAGCGTCAAGCGCGGCCGCGATGCGGCGGGCGTCGTCACGGACGTCGGCGAAGGTGGCTGGTTGCAGGCCGGTCGCGGTATTGGTGACGATCGTCGAGCCGCTGAAGTACCGGCCACCTCGGTCGAAGATCCAGTTGGTGGTGAGCGGCGCGTCCTGCATGAGTCCCTGCATGTGCAAACCTTGAACGACGTCCGGGCGATCGGCAAGGCCTCCCGGCCAGGCTGCGGGCACTCAGCAGATCAGAAACCGCGCGTGATCCAGTAGGCGTGGGTCTGCAGCTCGGATCCACCAAGAAAGCCGGCCGCGCTGCGCGTGAAGGCGTCGACCGACGCGTTGTGGCTCCGCTCGGCGGCCGTGGCAGCCGGCTCGTAGGACTCGGCCAGGTCGTGGTTGCCACCCACGCTGTAGTGCTGCTCGTCGACCACCACCGTCGTGACGTTGGGACGATCCGGATTGGCCGCGCCGTCGCAGCTGGGCACCAGGTCGGCCGAGTTCTCCAGGGCGAGCACCTGGACCGAATCGGGTAGCCCACGAACGACGTTGCCGATCGGTGCGCCGGCCGTGACCACATGCGTGACGCGGAACCGGCCGGACTGCACGGCGTCGCGAGCGGCGTTGACCGCCACGATGCCGCCTTCGCTGTGCCCGACCAGCATCACCTGGTCGTCGCGGCCTACCCCTGCCGCGGCGAGGGCAGCGAAGACGCCCTCTTCATAGCTGGTGTCGTCGCCGGCGAGCGCGCGCACGTCGGTGTCGACGCTGGTGATGTCGTGATTGGGCAGCGGATTCCACGACTTCGTACCGGGGATGTCGACGATCGCGCGGCGCGTGCCGTCGCCGCCGGCCACGAACGACACCGAGATCTCACCGTCGCGCCCGCCGTTGCGACCCGCCAGCGCCCGCATCAGATCGGTGATCGTGCGTGGCGCAGCGCTGCTGAGCTCGCTCTCGTCCGGGCCCAGATCATGCAGTACCGGGTGACCGTCGGGAAGCGCGGCGGCGAGCGGTCCGTCCAGCGGGCGGGTGGCCGCCGCGGCGAGGTCGGTGAGCCTCGGCAGCGTGCCGAACAGCTCCAGTCCGGCGCGTCCATCGTCGCCGGCGCTGGCCAGCCCGATGCTCAGCCCGATTCCCCAGGCCACCCGTCCGATTGCACTGGTGATCGAGCTCAGCACGCTGTCGTCGGCATGCTGATAGATCTGGGTGACCAGGCGCAGCCGCTGGGCGAGCGTGTCGAGGCGCGCCTCGGTGTCAGCGAGCGCGCCGCACGGCCCGGCCAGGCCGGCCAGCGCCTGCTGCAGCTCGACCATGTCCAGGACGGTCGGGGCCGACGAGATCTGCCAGATCAAGGCCGGCGCGGTCAGCTCGGACCGGGCATCAGCCACCGCGAGCGCGGCAGCGCGCAGCAGGTTCGACATGGCGAGTAGATCGTCGAGCCGCGCGGTGATGCCGTCGGCCCCGCCAGTGACGGTGACGCCGCTCATCGCGTGGCTTGGCGTCGGGTGAGTTCGGCCAGGTCGGCGACCCGGGCGGCGCAGCCGATGAGCTCTGCGGTGATGTCGTCCAGCCGGGTGAAGTAGATGCGGGCGGCCGGTGAGCGCCAGCGAGTGGTCGCGCTGTGCAGGCCGATCAGCGTGGCGCGCGCACGCAGCACGGCGGCAGCGTCGTCGATCCGGCCGGCCGCCGCCAGCAAGGACGTGTTCACGACCGACACCCTGCGCCCGGTCAACCCGCGTCCGGCTGCGCGCCCTGCAACTGTGGACGGAACGGCGCGCCGTCCACAGCGTGCCGTGCGGTCTTGACCACATCACGCGTGATTGAATGGCGCTGGTAAATCACACCGGTGGAACTCGACTACGGTCGTCCGTAAGCGTCCCCACCGACCAGTGAGCTTCAAGGAGCGCGACGCATGGATTTCGCCCAGGCGGCAGCAGGGCACGGCGACGCCGAGGAGCCCGACGACGGCCTGAGTCGGCGCGACCGCGAGATCCTCGCCTTCGAACGGCAGTGGTGGAAGTACGCCGGAGCTAAGGAGCAGGCAATCCGCGAGCTGTTCGACATGTCCACCACGCGCTATTACCAGGTGCTCAACGCTTTGATCGACACTCCGGCGGCCCTTGCCGCCGATCCGATGCTCGTCAAGCGACTGCGCCGATTGCGCGCCAGCCGCCAGCGCCAGCGCTCGGCCCGCCGCCTCGGCATCGACGTCTGAACGGGCGCGAGGGCCGGGTCGCCCGACAGGCCGCGCGCAGGCATCGTCGGGAGCAGCTGGCCGGAGTTCTCATTGCCGTGATCGGTGTTGCCGTACTGATCGTGGCGATCATCGCGCTGCGCAACCCGAAACACACGGCCACCACCGCCGGCTCGGACACCCGCACCTCGACCCCGTCGGTCACCGCGCCGCTGTCCAGCTCGCCCTCGCGGGCCCCGTCCACCTCGACCTCGAAGTCGAAGTCGGCTGCGCCGTCATCGCCCGCGCCGACTACGTCCAGCGCGGTCGGCTCGCTACCTCTCGTCGTCCTCAACGATGCCGGTACCGCGAACCTCGCCCGTGATGCGGCGCAGCGGTTCGAGGGCGGCGGCTGGGATGTCACCAGCTACGACGAGAACTACCAGAACGACATCGTCTCGACGGTCGCCTACTTCGACCCGAACGTCGCGGGCGCCAAGCGCGCTGCCAAAGCACTGCAGCGGCAGTACCCGACGATCCAGCGGGTCGTGCCGAAGTTTCCCGAGCTGCCGGCGGGCCCGATCGTGGTGGTGCTCACCAGCGATTACACGCCCGGCTGAGTGCGCCACAGCGCTATGAGATGATGGCCTGACAACCGAATAGCACCGCTCATCCAGAGGGGCAGAGGGACCGGCCCGACGAAGCCCCGGCAACCGCGTGCGAAGCAATCCGCGTCAGTTCTCGACGCGAGGCCCGCCGTACGAAGGTGCCAACTCCGGCCCGGCACAACGCTGGGAAAGATGAGGAGAAAGGCCTCGTTTCCATGACTGCTGTTGTTGATCGTCCCATCGTCCCCTCGCCGGCCTCCGGACTCGTGTGCCGCAGCTGCGGCGCCACCTATCCACTCGGCGCGCAACACGCGTGCATCGAATGTTGGGGCCCGCTCGAGATTGACTACGACCCCGCGGCGCTGGCCCGCGTAACGCACGAAGACATCGCGGCCGGACCGCACTCGATCTGGCGCTATGCCGGACTGCTGCCCGTCGGCCAGAACCCGCAGACGCGGGTGGATTCCGGTACCGGCATGACTCCGCTGATCCGTGCCGACCGGCTCGCCGACGAGCTCGGCTTCACCGCACCTGTCTGGATCAAGGACGATTCGGCCAACCCGACGCACTCGTTCAAGGACCGCGTCGTGTCGGTCGCGGTGACCGCGGCCCGCGAACTCGGGTTCGAGCGGATCGCCTGCGCGTCGACCGGAAACCTCGGCAACTCGGTGGCCGCGCATGCTGCGCGCATCGGTATGCCGTCGATCGTGTTCGTGCCGGCCGACCTCGAGCCACCCAAGATCGTGCAGAGCGCCATCTACGGCGGCACGCTGGTGGGGATCGAAGGTTCGTACGACG
Source organism: Jatrophihabitantaceae bacterium (assembly GCA_035656595.1). Lineage (GTDB taxonomy): Bacteria > Actinomycetota > Actinomycetes > Mycobacteriales > Jatrophihabitantaceae > RYN-133. The sequence continues at coordinate 11,898 of DASRSG010000011.1, forward strand.
ACGTGAACCGGCTCTGCTCGGAGCTGTCCGAGACCGACGAGTTCGAGCGCACCGGCTTTGTGAACGTGAATATCCGGCCGTACTACGCCGAGGGTTCCAAGACGCTCGGCTACGAGGTCGCCGAGCAACTCGGCTGGCACCTGCCGGGTCAGTACGTGGCGCCAATGGCGTCCGGCTCGATGTTGACGAAGATCAACAAGGCGTTCAAGGAACTCGTTGCGGCCGGGCTCGTGCCGGCCTCGGCGTGGAAGGTGTTCGGCGCGCAATCGGCCGGTTGCTCGCCGATCGCGACCGCGTTCGATGAGGGGACGGACGTCGTGCGCCCCGTTCGTCCCACCGGCATCGCCAAGTCGCTGAACATCGGCAACCCCGCGGACGGGCCGTACGCGCTCGATGCGGTGCGCTCGTCCGGTGGTGCGATGGCCGCAGTTGACGACGAAGAGATCCGCGAGGGCATCCGGCTGCTGGCACGCACGACCGGCGTGTTTGCCGAGACTGCGGGCGGTGTCACGGTGGCGGTGCTGCGCAAGCTGGTGAAGTCGGGCGCGGTCGACACCTCCGTCGAGACGGTCGTCTACAACACCGGCGACGGGCTGAAGACGATCGACGCCGTGAGCGAAGGGGCGGCACCGACCGCGATCATCGCGCCGACGCTCAACGGCATGCGCGCAGCCGGCCTGCTCTAAGCGGTCGGCCGCCTTGCCCCGCGTGTGCACGCTGACGCCGCGGATTTACCTGGACATGCGGGGCAAAGTCGGGTGCCGTGAGACGGGCCGGCCTCACCACGTCGGACGGCTTTCCCCGCGCGCGTCCGGTTGGCGCGAGCGGAACCGGACGCCAGCGGGGAAACCTGAGCGGGCGCGGACGGCTTTCCCCGCGCGCGTCCGGTTGGCGCGAGCGGAACCGGACGCCAGCGGGGAAAACCTCAGCTGACGGCGTTAGCTGACTGCGACGACCGTTACCTGCAGCGTGCGGCGCGGCGAGGCTGCGTAGGAGATGGTCGAGCCGATCTGCGCGCCGGTGAGCGCCTGACCGAGCGGGCTGCCCGGCGTGATCACGTCAACGCCGTCGCCGGCCTGCTCGACCGAGCCGAACACGTACGGCTCCGGGCCATCGCCGAAGTCGAGGGTGACGACATTGCCGGCATGAATCTTGCCATCCGCAATCGCGGTGCCGTCGCTGCTCAGCTCGTCTTCGAGGGCGAGGATGCGGCGATCGAGCATGGCCAAGCGCACGTGGCCGTCGACATTGGTGGCGCGGTCGGCGTCATCACCCGAGGACGGTGCGGTGAGTTCGGACAGGGTCTGCAGCCGTTCGGTACGCAACTCATCGAGCCGGGCGAGCAGGACGTCATGGCGCGAGTTGCGGGGGAGGGTGGCGGTCATGGGAGCTTCCTTCGGGGGACCTCGACCTCGAGCGTGGCCCTAGGTTGGACCGCGATCTCGTCGCGGTCAATATGCCCTAACTGAGAGTCCCTCTCACACTAATTTTTCATTCGAGTGGAACCAGCTGTTGCCCGCCACGCAGCACGTCCGCGAAGAGGTCACCGCGCTCGGCGAGCCGCGCCAGCACGGTGCGGATGGTGAACCGGTCCGGTCGTAACGTCCGGTCGTCGAGTTCGTCCCACTCGATCGGTGCCGACACCGGCGCGCCGGGCGCCGGGCGCGCGCTGTACGGCGCGACGAGGGTCCGGTTGATCGCGTTCTGCGTGTAGTCGAGCCGCGCCAGCCCGCCGCGCTCGCGTACGTGCCATTTCCAGCTGACCAGTTCCGGGACGACCGCGCCGACGGACTTCGAGAGCTGTTCCACCCACGCGCGCGTCTCGTCGAAGGCGGGCCCGCGCGTGATCGGGATCCAGATCTGGATGCCGCGCCGACCGGTCACTTTTGCCCGCGCGCGGACGCCGAGGTGCTCGAGCGCCGTGCGATGCAGCCGGGCGAGCACGAGCAGGTCCTTCCAGGTTGTGTCCGAGCCGGGATCGAGATCGATCAGAGCGTAGGTCGGTTCCCGCGGTGCCTCGATCTGGGACGTCCACGCGTGCCACTCGAGCGCGCCGAAGTTGGCCGCCCACACGAGCGCCGCCGGCTCGTCGACAACGAGGTAGGTGCGGGTGTCGCCTGATTCTGACTCCGGGTTCTCCCACCGCGGAAGCCACTCGGGTGCGTGCGTGGGCACCTCCTTCTGCCAGAAGCCGTTCCCCTCCGCGCCACCGGGAAAGCGGTTCATGTTGAGCGCGCGCCGGGTCAGATACGGCAGCAGGGTCGGCGCGATCTGTGCCGAGTAACGCAGAAACTCGCGCTTGCTGACCGGCTTCTCGCGGCCGCGGCCCGGGAACAACACCTTGTCGAGGTTCGTCACCCGCAGCTCGCGGCCGAAGACGGTCCAGGTGCCGGACGTGCCGAATGCATCAACCGCGGCAAGCTCGTCCTCGGTGGGGCCGGTGACCGCAGCACTCTTGAGGACGATGGCCGCCCGCGAGGCCGGCAGGTCGGAGCGCCACAATCGGTCCGGGTCGGCCTGCACCTCGTCGTTGGTGCGCCCGCTGAGCACCGAGTGGGGATGATCCTCCGCGTCCCAGCCGGCGACGGCGTGCTCGTCATGTTTGTGCAGCAGCAGCCACTGCTCCTTGCCCGACGAGTCGACGTCGGTACGAACGAGCACGAACCGGCCCTGCAACTTCTCGCCGTCGAGATCGATATGGAGCTCACCGCGGTCGACGGATCGGCCGGGGTTTGCCTCGTCGCGCGGTCGGCCGGGCGTCCAGATGCCGGCGTCCCAGACGATCACGTCGCCGCCACCGTAGGAACGCGATGGGATCACGCCTTCGAAGTCGATGTACTCGAGCGGGTGATCCTCGACATGAAATGCGGCGCGGCGCACGTCCGGATCGAGCGTCGGGCCCTTCGGTACGGCCCAGCTCGCGAGCACGCCGTCGATCTCGAGCCGGAAGTCGTAGTGCAACCGGCTGGCCCGGTGGCGCTGTACGACGAAGCGTCGGCCGGCGGACGGTTCGGCCGGAGTCGCGCCGGCCGGCTCGGGAGTCCGCGCGAAGTCGCGCTTGCGGTGGTAGTCGGCAAGCTGGTTGCCAACTTGGTCGCTGCCTCGCGACGCGCGCGGACTCACATCCGGTCAGCCTAGGCGAGCACCGCGTCGACAGCCTTCTTGAGCGCACTCGGCTGGGCTGGTGACCTCGGCGCCTTCTTCTTGGCCTCGAGCAGTTGCTCGCCGAGCTCCTGGAGTTGCTTGCGACCCAGACCGGCGCGCACCTGCGGGAACCACTCCTCTTCCTCTTCCTCGATGTGGTGAGTGACGTTCTCGATCAACACGGTGGTCTTGGCGTCGAAGCGCTCGGCATCCGGCTTCATCGCGAACAGTTCCATACACAGGACGTCGGCGACGTGGTGCTCCTCGTAAGACTCCAGCACGTCGTCCTCGAGATCGGGCAGCAGGCGGCGGACCTCGGGGTACATGACCTCGTTCTCGATGTAGGTGTGCACGGTCAGCAGCTCGATCATCTTCGAGACGAGCTGACCCTTCTGCACGGTCGCGTTCTCGCCAGCTGCCTGGAACTCGCGGAACAGCTTGCGGACTTCCTTGTGGTCGGCTTTCAGCAACACGATTGCGTCGGTGGACAAGGTGACTCCTTCGGGTAGCGGCGATCTACCGATCCCCTACCCGCTTTCCGGCTCCACATACTGCGCGTGTGATTCGACGTCGTGGAAGATCGAGTTCGCGATGGGACGACGCATCTCTTCGGCGATGTGACCCAACAGGCCGGCGCAGCGAGACAACAGCACCACGCCGCGCAGCAGCTGCGGCGGGATGCCGAGATCGGCGAGTGCCGCGCCGCAGACGCCGGCGCCGTTGAGCGGCAGGTTCTTGCCGAGCACTTCGGGCGCCACCCGTCCCATCGCCTCGAAGAGCGCGAGGTGCGGGCCGTACTGGTTGGCCTCGCGCGTGATCGCGATGATCACCGGCGTCCGCGGGTCGCCCTGCTTGTGCAAGTGATGGCCCAGCCCCGGCACGTGGTCACCGGCTGCGCGGCGCTCTTCGATCGCGGTGCGCGCCAGCGCGTCCCATCCGTCCTCGGTCGTCGGCATCGTCTCGGCACTGGCGAGCGCGGCGGCGAGGAACAGTCCGGTGTCCTCGCTCACGCCGAGGAAGCGCGAGCCGCCGCCGAGCAGGCCGGCGGCGAGCGCGCCCTGGATCGCGTCGGGTGCGCTGAGGTAAGTGAGCCGGGCCGCGATCGCGGTGGGGGTGAAGCCGTGGTCGGCGAGCGCGACCAGCACCGCCTCGAATACGCGTGACTGCTCGGGTGTGGGTGGCGACAGCGTGATCAGCTGGTACGCGAGTTCGCCGAAGCTGACCTTGCCGATCAGGTCGTTGGCCAGATCCTTGCCGAACAGCGAGATGCTGTCGGTCGACGAGACGCCCAGCGAGGTCGGGTAGGTGGGATGTGCGTTCATGGCGTCCCCTTCAGCCAGGCGCGGATGTCGGCGCCGTGCTCGTCCAACTGCGGCGGTGCGAGGTCGTAGCGCGGCGGTGTCTCGGACAGCCGGAGCGGGTTGCGCACGGTGGGGATGTTTCCGGCCTGGACGATCGGGTCGAGGCCGAGGCTGGTGGCCAGTTCGACGCCGGCCCGCACATCGTTGATCGGGCCGCACGGGATACCTGCCGCACTTAGTGCGTCGAACCACTCCTTCGCGGAACGAGTCGCGAGCCGATCGACCAGGATCGGCCGCAGTTCGTCGCGGTTGTCGTTGCGCGCGCCGACGGTGGCGAACCGCTCGTCGTCGGCCACTTGTGGGATGTCGAGCGCGGCGGCGAGACGACGGAACTGACCGTCGTTGCCGGCGATCACGATCAGATCGCCATCACTGGTCGGCAACGGTTCGTAGGGGAACAGCGAGAGGTGCGCGTTGCCCATCCGGTGCGGCACGACGCCGCCGGCCACGTAGGCCGAGGTCTGATTCACCAACGTCGACAGCGCCGTCGAGAGCAGGTCGACCTCGATGTGCTGGCCCTGGCCGGTCTGGCCGCGGTGATGCAGCGCCGCCAGGATGCCGATGGCTGAGTGCAGACCGGTCATCACATCGAAGACGGCGACGCCGGCGCGATACGGCGGGCCGTCCGTCGACCCGGTCAGGCTCATCAGCCCGGACACCGCTTGTACGAGCAGGTCGTAGCCGGGCAGGGCCGCGCCCTTGTCCGCGCCGAAGCCGCTGATCGAGCAGTAGATGCAGTCGGCCCGCCGTCCGCGTACTGAGTCGTAGTCGAGCCCGAACCTGACCAGACCGCCGGGTTTGAAGTTCTGGATCAGCACGTCGGCGCGCGTCGACAGTTCGTGCGCGAGCGCGAGGTCTTCGGCGTCGGCGAGATCGAGCGCGATCGAGCGCTTGTTGCGATTCACCGCCAGGTAGTACGTGCCGATGCCATCGCGCACCGGTGGCACCCAGTGCCGGGTGTCGTCGCCGGCCGCCGACTCGACCTTGATCACGTCGGCGCCCAGATCGGCGAGCAGCATCGTGCAGTACGGCCCGGCCAGTACCCGGCTGAAGTCGGCCACGACGATGCCGGCCAGCGGGCCGGCCGGCTCAGGCGCCATGCGCTGTTCCAGTGGCCGGCATGCGGACAATCGACCGTTCCTCGTGCGGTCGGGCCTGCCACAACGCCCACTCGGCGCTCACGTCGCCGGCAACACGCAGCAACCGGGGTAGGTAGTCGTGGACGAGCGTGTCGACGGTGGTCTCGGCAGCGTGCACGGTGACGTTCATGGCGGCGCGCACCGCCGCGGTGCCGTCGCGAACCGGGACGGCGATCGACCGGATGCCCGGCGCCAGTTCCTCGTCGGCAAGTGCCCAGCCGCGGGCACGCACTGCCATCAGTTCAGCAGCCACGTCGGCGGGATCGCGGGGCAGGAATGGTGGCAGCCCGGAGCGGCTGGGCTCGGCCAGTGTCGCGGCCAGCGCGTCGGCGTCGAGCGCAGCCAGCAACACCTTGCCCTGCGAGGTCTGCAACGCCGGGAATCGCGTGCCGATGCTGACCCGCAGCGTGATGATCTTCGCGACGGCGACGCGCGCCACGTACACGATGTCCGAACCGTCGAGCTGCGCCATCGAGGACGACTCGTGGGTGTGCGCGACGAGATCGGCCATATGTGGACGGGCGATGTCCCACAGGCCCAGCGAGCCGACGTAGGCGATGCCGAGACGCAGCACCTGCGGGGTGAGCCGGTACGTCGCGGTCGATACGCGCGTAGCCGAGCTCGTGCAGGGTGAGCAGCAGCCGTCGCGCGGTGGGCCGGGCCAGGCCGGCCTCGGCCGCGATCTCGGCGAGGGTCATCGCGGGACGGGCCGCGCTGAAACAGGTCAGCACGTCGAGGCCGCGGGCGAGTGCCTCGACGAAGTCGGGCCCCTTGCCGCGTCCTGCCACGATCGCCTCCGGGCGCCCTTGACACCGAATATGTCGCGGAGCATCGTCTCAGCCGGACCGCTTGGCGGACAACTGTACGCGCGGATGCGACGCTACAACGGGGCAGCTGGCATGGCGGAACTGGTCGCGATGCTGGCCACGACGCACCACCCGTTCTTCTACAAGACGAGCCAGCTCGTGCCCGAGGAGGCCCCGCCGTTCGCCGCCGATTGGGTGCGCAAGGTCGAGGCCTACCGCGAGACGCTACGCGCGCCCGTCCCGACGTGCTGGTGATGATCGGCTCGGATCACTTCCACCAGCTGTGGCTGGACAACATGCCGCAGTTCCTGATCGGCAAGGCGCCCTACTACGACGCGAACTACTACAACGAGGAGCGCAGTTCGGCCTGCCCCGGCTGCAGCTCAAAGGTCACGAAGAGCTCTCGGCCTACCTGTTGCGCGAGGGCATCGACCGCGAGTTCGATCTGGCCTTCTCGAACGAGCTGCGCGTCGACCACTCGATCACCTGCCCGATCATCACCGTGCGTCCGCAGAACGACCTGCCGGTCGTGCCGATCTACACGAACATCTTCGCGCCGCCGCTGCCCCGTCCCGAACGGTTCGTGAAGCTGGGACGGACGATCCGCGAGCTGATCGATGCGTGGCCATCGGGCCTGCGCGTCGCGGTGATCGGGACCGGGCATCTCTCGCTCGAGCTCGGCGGACCGCGCCAGTTCGGTCAGCACGGCCCCGATCCGGAGTTCGATGCCAAGGCGGTGGAGTGGATCGCCAACGGCGACGTCGATTCCCGGACGAGATCAGCCAGGTCAACGAGGGCCGTCCCATCGTCTTCCGCAACGCGACGGTGCTGACGATGGACGACACCGGGATCGTCGAAAACGGCGACGTGCTCGTCACCGGGGACACGATCACGGCTGTAGGCGCACAGCTTCCGGTGCCTGACGGCACACCTGCGCCGGCTCGAAGAGGCGGTAAGGGACCCCAGCAATCTCAACATCGCACTGACCGGCCGGGGCTGCCTCGATGCGCTGCACAGCTCACCTGGACGGTTCGTCCTCGCCTACGGCAACCTGCTCGGCGCGTCGTGGGAGTGGACGAACTCGGCTGACTTCCGCAGCTTCGTCGAGCGCACCCAGCCCGATGACATGGCTGGGTTGCAGCTCGCGTTCGACGTCACCGGCGATCCTGAACTCCCGTAGAAGGGCGCGTTCGAGGCGGCCCGCGAGCTCGGCATGCGGGTCACGACGCACGACGGCGTCTGGGGCGCGACCAACGACGACAGCATCCGGGTGATGTGGGAGGGCGGGTTCATGACGCCCGAGGTCACGTATGTCCATGCCGCGACGCTGGGCCGAGGATTCGTACCAGCGCATCGCCGCAAGCGGCGGGACGGCATCGGTGTCGACCGAGAGCGAACAGAGCGCCGGACAGGGCTATCCGCCCACGTGGGAACTGCGCAAGCACGAGATCCCGGTGTCGCTGTCGATGGACACCAGCGGGTGGTGGAGCGCTGACCTGTTCGCCGCGGACGGGCGATACTGTCGGCGGACCGCTCGCGCGAGCACCTCGAGGCGCACGCGCG
>DASRSG010000012.1:0-5607 GCA_035656595.1 Jatrophihabitantaceae bacterium
GCCAGTCGGTGACCGGCATTGCACTACATCGGGAAGGCTTGCCTCCGCGAGCACGCTCGTGAAAGGATTCACAAGCACGGACGGGAGACAGCCGTCTACCCGCCGGCGCCTAGTGAGGAGATCGACCAATGGATTGGCGTCACCGCGCGATTTGCCGTGACGAGGACCCGGAGCTTTTCTTCCCGATCGGGAACACCGGGCCCGCGTTGCTACAGATCGAGCAGGCCAAGTCCGTCTGTCGCCGCTGTCCGGTCATTCAGCAGTGCCTGGCCTGGGCGCTCGAGAGCGGCCAGGACGCCGGCGTCTGGGGCGGACTGTCCGAGGACGAGCGTCGCGCCCTGAAGCGCCGCAATGCACGGGCGCGCGCACGACTGGCCTGATCACTGCCAGGAACTTCTACCGGTGCCGGTCGCGAAAGCGCCCGGCACCGTTTCGTTTCGAGGCGTCGATCGGTTGACGACGCGGTAGCGCAGGTAGACGACGCCATTGCCGAAGCTGTGCCGGCCCAGTAACTCCAGCCCGATCCGCAACCCGGCGGGCAGCGACGGCGTGCCGCCACCCACGACAACCGGGGTGAGGAAGACCTGGTACTCGTCGACCAGCCCTGCCCGCAGCGTCTCCGCGGCCAGTGTCGGGCCGCCCACCGTGATGTCTCGCTCCGCGGACGCCTTCAGCGCTCGGATCGACTCCGTATCGAAGTCGGGCTCGACCCGCGTCCGCGGTGTGGTCGCCGCGGACAGCGTGGTGGAGTAGACGATCTTGTCTGCGGCTCGCCACATGTCGGCGAAGTCTCGCTCGATGGCATGGTCGTCAGCGCTGGTGCCCATGGTCTGCCAGACGGACATGACCTCATACATCCGCCGCCCGTACAGGTAGGTGCCGACCGGCCGCTCCAGGTCGTTGACGAAGGCATGCACCTGCTCATCGGGGGCCGCCCAATCGAACTCGCCGTTCTCGTCGGCTACATATCCGTCCAGCGAGGCGATCGTCGAGTAGATCAACCGTGCCATCGATCCTCCCAGCCCCTAGCCGCCGACTCGGGGGCGCCGCCCCATGGGCATCCGCACTTCAGCGACCGTCCCCGGGCCGTCGGTGTGCGCGGTGAACTCGACCGTTCCGTCCAGCTCGGCGGTGACCAGAGTTCGGACGATCTGCAGGCCGAGCTGATCGCCGGACTCAGCTCCGAAGCCGGTCGGCAGCCCACGTCCGTCGTCGTCGACGGCAAGCACGAGCTGACCGCGCGACCGGCGCGCGGCGACGGTGACTGCGCCCTGCGCGCCATCGGGGAAGGCATGCTCGAGCGCGTTCTGCACCAACTCGGTGATGACCAGCACCAGCGCTGTGGCCACCTCGGCCGCGAGGTCGCCGAACGTCCCGTCGCGCCGCAAGTCGATGCGTCCCGCTGAACCCGCGACATCGGCGAGCATGACCAGGAGCCGATCGACGACCTCGTCGAAATTGACCTCCTCGTCGACGGACACCGACAGCGTCTCGTGCACCAGGGCGATCGAGCTGACCCGGCGCATCGACTCCTCGAGCGCGACGCGGGCCTCGGGCACGGACACCCGACGGGCCTGCAGGCGCAGCAGCGCCGCGACTGTCTGGAGGTTGTTCTTCACGCGGTGGTGGATCTCGCGAATGGTCGCGTCCTTGCTCATGATCTGGCGGTCCCGGCGGCGCAACTCGGTCACGTCCTGCATCAAGAGCAGCGCCCCGAGGGTGTCGCCACGGGGTCGCAGCGGAATCGCGCGGAACAGCACCGTCGCTCCCCCGCCCTCGACCTCGATGCTGGCCGGCTGCCCACCGTCGATCGCGTCCTCGACCGCCTGACCCAGGTCACTGACGTCGAACGGGTCGTCGGCCACGTTGGACGTGAGGTCGTGCAGCGGTTCGCCGACGACCGGGCCGGAGATGCCGAGCCGGCTGAACGCAGACAGTGAGTTGGGGCTGGCGTAGATGATCGTGCCGTCGGGTTCGAGGCGCAACAGGCCGTCGCCGACGCGGGGGCCCGAGCCTTCCTCGTCGCCGGCGTCGGGGTTCGGGAACGTGCCGTCGGCGACCATGGCGGACAGGTCGGCGGCGGTCTGCAGGTAGACCAGCTCCAGCTGGCTGGGGGTGCGCACGCTGGCCAGGTTGGCGTCCTTGCCCAGGACGGCGAACACGCTGCGGTCCGGGCCGTCGAGGCGGATCGGGATCGCCTCGCGGCGGATCGGCAGGTCGCCGTCCCAGTCGGGTTCGGTCTCGCGGAAGATGCGGCCCTCGCTGTACGCGGTGCGCATCGGAACGGCCCGCTCGCCACGGGAGAGCACCCCGACCAGGTCAACCTGGTAGGCCGTCGGGCCGGTCGTCGGGCGGCACTGCGCAGCGCACAGGAACGCGCCGACACTGCCTGCCTCGCCGTCGGGAAGCGACACCGGCACCCAGAGCAAGAGGTCGGCGAAGGAGAGATCCGAGAGCAACTGCCACTCGCCCACCAGTCGCTGCGCGTGGTCGATCTGCGCGTCGTTGAGAGTGGTTCGGGACGTGAGCAGGTCCGACAGCGCCGACACGCGTCCACCCTTTCACGACCGGCATCGCCGCTGGCGCCGGGCCACCGCACTCTGGTCGGCGCTAATGGGCAAAAGCCGTATTGGAACGATATGGTCTAAACAATCTGAATACGCGCTGTCTCTGCGATGAGGAGGTCACCCCACATGACCACCAACCCGACACCGGCCGGCTCGGGAGAAGGTGGCGCGCCGAGTACGCGCCCGCTCCCGGCAGCGACCAAGGTGGCCGTCGGCGTATTACTGGCGATCCCGCTCGTCGCGCTCGCCCTCGTCCCGACGTACTCGCACGAGACGCCGGCGCTGTGGGGCTTCCCGTTCTTCTACTGGTACCAGCTGCTGTGGGTGATCCTCACGCCGCTGTTCACCTGGTCTGCCTACCTGGTCATCGCAAGAGCCCGGCGAGGTGGCCGGTGATCCTCGCAGACGGTTCTGTCAATGGCGTTGAACTCGGCGTCGTCATCTTCTTCTTCTTGGTCGTCTCGGTCGGCGGATTCCTCGCCGCCAAGTGGCGGCGCGGTCCGAACCTGCACAGCCTGGACGAGTGGGGGCTGGGCGGTCGCGGCTTCGGCACGGTGGTCACCTGGTTCCTGCTCGGCGGCGACCTCTACACGGCCTACACCTTCGTCGCCGTCCCGGCCGCGATGTTCGCAACCGGTGCGGTAAGCGGCTTCTTCGCTGTCCCGTACACGATCGTCGCGTACCCGATCATCTTCATCTTCATGCCGCGCATGTGGAGCGTCGCGCACCGCAACGGCTACGTGACCGTGGCCGATTTCGTGCGCGGTCGCTATGACAGCCGTGGACTCGCACTCGCCGTAGCCGTCACCGGCATCCTGGCGACGATGCCGTACATCGCGTTGCAGCTGGTCGGCATCCAGGCTGTGCTCGACACGATGGGGCTGGGCGGCTCGGGCAACTGGTTCGTGCGGGACCTGCCGCTGATCATCGCGTTCGCGGTGCTCGCGGCGTACACGTACTCCTCCGGCCTGCGCGCACCGGCGCTGATCGCCTTCGTCAAGGATTTGCTCATCTACATCGTCATCATCGTCGCGATCATCTACGTCGGGGCGAAGATCGGGTTCGGTGACATGTTCACCGCTGCCAAGACCAAGATGACGACGCCGACACCCACCGGTGCAGCCACCGGCACGTTCATCACCAACGACTCGAGCTACTGGGCGTACGGCACGCTCGCGTTCGGCTCGGCACTTGCGTTGTTCATGTACCCGCACGCGATGACAGCAGTGTTGTCGAGCCGTAGCCGCGCGGTGATCCGGCGCAATGCGGCGATCCTGCCGGCCTATTCGCTGATGCTCGCCCTGCTGGCGTTGCTCGGGTTCGCGGCGATCGCGAACAAGACGAGCGTGTTCGGTCAGGACGGCACGGCCAACGCGCAACTCGCTGTGCCGCACCTGTTCCAGCAGCTCTTCCCGTCCTGGTTCGCCGGGGTGTGTTTCGCCGCGATCGGAATCGGCGCCCTCGTGCCGGCGGCGATCATGTCGATTGCAGCGGCGAACCTGTTCACGCGCAACATCTACCGCGAGTTCATCAAACGTGACGCGTCACCGAAGCACGAGGCGCAAGTGGGAAAGATCGTCTCCCTGATCGTGAAGTTCGGCGCACTTGTGTTCGCGCTCGGTCTGGATCGGCAGAACGCGATCAACTTCCAACTGCTCGGTGGAGTCTGGATCCTGCAGACGATCCTGTCGATCGTCGCCGGCCTGTACACGCGGTGGTTCCATCGCTGGGCGCTGCTCATCGGGTGGGCAGTCGGCATGGTGTACGGCACGGTGGTCGCCTACCAGCAGCAGGTGCCCAACGCCAAGGTCAAACTGGTCAACGGAGAGCCGGTCACGACGGTCGACGGCATGCGTCATTTCGGCTCGTCCCTCGCGAAATTCCCGTTCACAGACCAGAAGGTCTACATCGCCGTGACCGCGCTGTTGCTGAACATAATCGTCGCGACCGTGCTGACGATCGTCCTGCGCGCGATCAAGGCGCCGGCCGGGGTGGACGCGACCGCTGCCGACCAGTACCACTCCGACGCGCCCGATGAGCGAGTGCTCGTCACGGCAAGACGTGAGACGGCCGGCGCCGAGCCCGACTCGCCGGCATCAGGCGGACGGTAGCTGCACCTCGACGGTGAGGCCGCCGTCCGGATTCGCATGCGCCGCGATGGTCCCGCCGTGTGCGGCCACGACCGAGCGGGCGATGGTGAGGCCGAGGCCGACACCGCCACCGTGATCGAGGCGATCCCCGCGAGCCCGCCGGAACGGCTCGAACAGACCGGCCACGTGTTCCGGCGGCACCCGCGGACCGCTGTTGGCAACCGACAGCTGCCCGTTGTTCGCAGTGCGCACCGACACCCGCCCGTCGCGCACGTTGTACTTGACCGCGTTCTGGACGAGGTTGGTGACGAGCCGCTCGAGCAGTGGTTGCTCGCCGACCACCTCTGCCGGCGCCAACTGGGCGTCGATCCGGATGCCGGCTTCGGCCGCTGTCGGGCGCATCGTCTCGACGATCGCTGCAGCGATCAGGTCGAGCCGTTGCGGCGACTCTGCCATCAGCCCGCGCTCGGTCTCGGCCAGCACGAGCAGCCCTTCGACGAGCGCCTCGTTGCGCTCGTTGGTCGCCAGCAGTTGCCGCGACAGCAGATCGAGCTGCTCAGGTGTGAGCGCTGATGCCAGGCTGACTTCGATCAGCGCACGCTGCGTCGCGAGCGGGGTGCGCAACTCGTGCGACGCGTTGGCAGCGAAACGACGCTGCGCTTCGTATCCCTCTGCGACCCGATCGAGCATCGCGTCGATCGCATCGGCCAGCAGGCGGGTCTCGTCATGCGGTCCGTCGGCGCGCATCCGCATGCCGAGGCTTGTCGGCCCGAGCTGCACGACGGTCTCGGCCATCTGCCGCACTGGCCGAAGCACCCACCGGGCGAGCATGAAACCGAATGCAACCATCAGCGCGGTGGCGGCAATGAACTCGAACCAGGCGAGCACGGCGCTGTATGACGCGGGAGTGCAGCCGTTGGCGAAGGTCAGGTACACGTTCGTGTCGCATG
>DASRSG010000013.1:0-3648 GCA_035656595.1 Jatrophihabitantaceae bacterium
GCGGATCGTGACCGAGTCACCAACGCCAGCATGTCCACGCGGGCCGAGGATGCGCAGTTGCGAGCCGAGCAGCGTGAACGTGCGGTGCGACGGCGGGGCGGCAGCCTGTGCGGCCTCTGCGCCCAGACCGAGTACGCCGGCTGCACCGGCCGCGCTGCCTGCCGAGAGCAGCGCGCGACGGGACAAGATAGCCATGAAAACCCTCCCGACAAGAAACCGCGGTGATCCGCAGCCGCGCCCCAAGCTAGATCGTTACCGGGACCTGGGCAAGCGTTTCGGCTAGGCGGGGGCGGGATTGCGCAGTGATTCCGCGACGTTGGACGGCACGACTTCAAGCCGCGCGAAGCTGCGGCCGAACCGCCCGGTGCCCGCCGTCAGCGAGCGCAGCGTGATCGCGTAGCGCACCAGCTCGGCGTCCGGCACCTCGGCGCGCACGATGGTGCGCTCCATGCCGACCGGAGCGGTCTCGTCCGGGATCGTCCCGGTGACTCGGCCGCGACGGCCGGACAGGTCCGACAGCACCGAGCCGACATGCGCGTCGGGGACCGTGATCTCGACCGCGGCGACCGGCTCGAGCAGGGCAGGTTTGGCCGCCGGCGCAGCGTCCTTGACCGCCAGCGACCCGGCGTGCTGGAACGCCGCGTCGGACGAGTCGACGCTGTGCGCCTTGCCGTCGACGAGGGTGACCAGGACGTCGACCACCGGGACGTGCTGGGAGTCGAGCCCTTGCTCGAGTTGGGCCCGCACGCCCTTTTCGACCGAGCTGATGAACTGGGACGGGACGGCGCCGCCGACCACCTTCTCGGCGAACTCGATGCCTGACCCGCGGGGCAGCGGCGAGACGATCACATCGCACACCGCGTACTGCCCGTGGCCGCCGGACTGCTTCACCAGCCGGCCGTGCCCGCGGGCCTCGGTGGTGAACGTCTCGCGGAGCGCGATCCGCAACGGCACGGTGTCGACATGCGCCCCGGTGGCGCGCAACCGTTCGAGGACGACGTCGGCGTGCGCCTCACCCAGGCACCAGAGCACCAGCTGGCCGGTGTCCTGATGCCGTTCCACGCGTACGGTCGGATCGCCGGCGGTGAGCCGGCTCAGGCCCTTGGCGAGCGCATCCTCATCCGCCCTGGTCGCCGCCTCGACGGCGATCGGGAGCTGTGGCTCGGGCATGTCCCACGGGTCGATGAGCAGTGGCGCGGATTTTGCCGAAATGGTGTCGCCGGTCTCGGCGGAGCCCAGCCGGCCGATCGCCACGATGTCGCCGGCTACCGCGCGGTCGACCGGGCGCAGGGTTGCCCCGAGCGGGGAGAAGATCTGACCGACCCGCTCGTCGGTGTCGTGGTCGGGATGCCCGCGCTCGCCGCCGCCGTGCCCGGAGATGTGCACCGGCGTCTCGGGCGTGAGCGTGCCGGAGAAGATTCGCAGGATTGAGAGCCGCCCGAGATAGGGGTCGACCGACGTGCGCACCACCTCCGCCAGCAGCTCGCCGGACTGGTCGCAGGACACCGCCTTGGTGGCTGACCCGTCGATCGCCTTCACCGCCGGTGGGTCGAGCTCGACCGGGGACGGGAACGCGCCGGAGAGCACCTCGAGCACCTCGGCCAGGCCCAGCCCGGTTGCCGCGCACACCGGCAGCACGGGATAGAACGTGCCCCGCGCGACGGCCGTCTCGAGGTCGTCGACCAGCACCTCGATGCCGATCTCCTCACCGTTGAGGTAGCGGTCGAGCAGCGTTTCGTCCTCGCTGTTGTTGATGATCGCTTCGATCAGCAAGCCGCGGTCGGTGTCGAGGTCAACCGCGCCGACGAGGTCGCTGGACTCCTTCGGCGGGAAGCCCGCGCTGTAGTCGAACCCGGTCCGCGACAGCAGGCCGACCAGTCCGTGTGGTGCCTCGCCGGCGCTTCCACCGACCGGCGAGTAGAGCGGCAGCACGTCCTGGCCGTCCGCGCCGCCGAACAGGCGCTGGCACTCGGTCAGGGTGCGTGTGTAGTCGGCGCGCGGGGCATCGAGCCGCGAGATGACGACCGCGCGCGGGGTGCCGAGCCCGGCGCACTCCTCCCACAGCGAGACGGTGATCGGATCGATGTCCTCGGCCGACGAGACGACGAACAGCGCCGCGTCGGCCGCGCGCAGGCCGGCCCGCAGTTCGCCGGTGAAATCGGGGTAACCGGGGGTGTCGAGCAGGTTCACCACGACGTCGTCATCGTCGCCACAGCGCACCGGGCAGACCGCGAGCGCGACGGAGCGTTGCTGGGCCACCTCGACCGGATCGTGGTCGCTGACCGTGGTGCCGTCAGCGATGGTCCCGGCCCGTCCGAGCTCTCCGGTGGCGACGAGCAGCGCTTCGACCAGGGTGGTCTTGCCCGCGCCGGAGTGGCCGACGAGGGCCACGTTGCGAATCTTCTCCGGACGATCCGCCGTGTCGATCGTCGCAGTCCCGGTGCGAGGTCCGGCCTTCTTTGTCGACATCCTTGCGGCCCCCAGATGATCTTCGTCCCAAATCTCTGTGCTGGCATTCGACACCCGCGCACGGCGATGGGACAAGCGATCGGCCAAGATCCTTGCGCTGCCGGCCGATATCGTTGGGCCCTCGACCGCTGCCGACTGGAACGGACCGTCCCCAAGCGTGCTGAACATTCATGCCCGCGAGACCCTCGCGAAGGCGCTCGATCCACTGGGTCGGCGGCTCGCCGGTGCGGGCGTCACCCCCAACGCGATCACCGTCGTCGGCACGGTCGGCTCGGTGACCGCTGCGCTGGTGTTCTTCCCGATGGGCTGGTGGTTCGTCGGGTCGGTGATCATCTGGGCGTTCGTCATGTTCGACATGGTGGACGGCGCGGTGGCACGCGCCGGCGGCTCGGTGAGCCCGTTCGGCGGCGTGCTCGACTCGACGTGCGACCGGATCGCCGATGCAGCCATCTTCGGCGCTGCTGGCTGGTATTTCGCCCGCCACGACGAGCGCTGGCTACTGCTTGCCGCGTTGCTGTGCCTGGTGCTCGGCTCGGTGACGTCCTATATCCGCGCGCGCGCCGAGGCCGCCGGATTCAACGCGACCGTGGGCATCGCCGAGCGCGCCGAACGGCTGATCGTCGCGCTGGTCGGAACCGGTCTCAACGGGCTGGGTGTGCCATACATCCTGGCTATCGCGTTGTGGCTGCTGGTCGCTGCGTCCACCATCACCGTCGCGCAGCGGTTCGTCACGGTGTACCAGCAGTCGCGGTCGTTGCGCGCCGAGCAACAGGTGGTGCGCTGATGCTGCGACGGGCGCGGGATCGGGCCGTCGACCTCGGCTTCGCCGCCGGCTGGGGAATGGTGAGGTCGGCGCCGCACCGGGTGTCGAGACGCAGTTTCACCGCCTTCGCCGATGTCGCCACCGTGCGCAACGGCCCCGGCGCGCAGCAGTTACGCAAGAACCTGCGGCGCGTGGTCGGGCCGGACGCCGCCGAGCAGGAACTGGACCAGGTCGTCGCGGACAGCCTGCGCTCGTACGCGCGGTACTGGCTCGAAACATTCCGGTTGCCCAAGATGGACAAGCGTGCGGTGGCCAAATCGCTCGATGACAACACCGAGGGCGCGCACAACATCGACGAAGCGCTCGAGCGGGGCAAGGGTGCCGTGCTGGCGTTGCCGCACATGGGCAACTGGGAC
>DASRSG010000014.1:0-6948 GCA_035656595.1 Jatrophihabitantaceae bacterium
CCAGGGCTTCTCGAAAGAGACCATGAACATCACCACGCTCGGACGGGGCGGATCCGACACCACCGCCGTCGCCCTGGCCGCCGCGCTCAATGCGGACGTGTGCGAGATCTACACCGACGTCGACGGCGTGTACACCGCCGACCCGCGGATCGTCCCCAATGCGCGACGCCTCGACGTGGTGAGCTACGAGGAGATGCTCGAACTTGCCGCGTGCGGGGCGAAGATCCTGCACCTGCGCTCGGTCGAGTACGGCCGGCGCTACTCGGTGCCGATCCATGTGCGTTCGTCGTTCTCGGCGCCGAACAACTTCAACCGGACAGGCACCACCGTCCAAGGTTCGATCGAGGAGCTCTCCGTGGAACAGGCGATCATCAGCGGCGTCGCGCACGACCGCAGCGAGGTCAAGGTGACCGTCGTCGGCGTGCCCGACAAGGTCGGCGAGGCGGCCGCGATCTTCCGCGAGCTGGCGGCTGCCGAGATCAACATCGACATGATCGTGCAGAACATCTCGACCGGGGGCACCGGACGTACCGATGTCTCGTTCACGCTGCCGACGACGGACGGTCCGACCGCGCTGGCCGCTCTGCAAAAGGTACAGGCGCAGGTCGGCTTCGAGGATCTGCTCTATGACGACCACGTCGGCAAGCTCTCGCTCATCGGCGCGGGCATGCGCTCGCACCCCGGCGTGTCGGCGACGTTCTTCACGGCCCTGGCCGACGCGGGCGTGAACGTGGAGATGATCTCGACCTCAGAGATCCGGATCTCGATCGTCTGCCGCGACACCGATCTCGACGTGGCAGTGCGTGCGGTGCACGACGCGTTCGAGCTCGGGACGTCCGACGACGAAGCAGTCGTCTACGGGGGTAGCGGGCGATGAGGATAGGAGTCGTTGGGGCGACCGGGCAGGTCGGGACGGTGATGCGGCGGCTGCTCGCCGCACGCAGCTTCCCGATCGACGACATCCGGTTCATGGCCTCGGCTCGCTCGGCGGGCTCGACCATCCAGTGGGACGGCGTGAACATCCGGGTCGAGGACGCCGCGACGGCAGACCCGTCCGGATTGGACATCGCGCTGTTCTCGGCGGGCGGCTCGACCTCGCGCGAGCTGGCGCCACACTTCGCCGAGCGCGGCGTGACCGTCATCGACAACTCGTCGGCCTGGCGGATGGACCCGGAGGTCCCGTTGATCGTGGCCGAGGTGAACGGCCACCTCGCGCGCTCGGCGCCCAAGGGCATCATCGCCAACCCCAACTGCACCACGATGGCCGCGATGCCGGTGCTCAAGCCGCTGCACGACTACGCCGGCCTGCAACGGCTGGTCGTGTCGACCTACCAGGCGGTGTCCGGCGCGGGGGTGGCCGGCGTGGCCGAACTCGACGGCCAGATCGACCAGGCCCGTGGCGCATTCAAGAACCTGACGCATGACGGTTCGGCGGTCACCTTCCCCGCTCCGGTCAAGTTCGCTCGTCCCATCGCCTTCAACGTGCTGCCCCTGGCCGGATCGATCGTCGACGACGGATTGTTCGAGACCGACGAAGAGAAGAAGCTGCGCAACGAGTCGCGCAAGATTCTCGACATTCCCGAGCTGCTCGTCTCGGGCACGTGCGTGCGGGTGCCGGTCTACACCGGCCACTCGCTGTCGATCAACGCCGAGTTCGAGGCGCCGGTGTCGGTCGAGGCGGCGCTGAAGCTGCTCTCGTCCGCGCCCGGTGTCGAGGTCACCGACATCCCGACGCCGCTGCAGGCGGCCGGCGCCGATCCGTCCTACGTGGGCCGGCTGCGGCAGGACCCAGGCGTGCCGGACGGTCGCGGGCTGGCGCTGTTCGTGAGCAACGACAACCTGCGCAAGGGCGCCGCGCTCAACGCGGTGCAGATCGCCGAACTGCTGGTCTAGCGGTTGGGGACGGGCGCGTTCCAGTCGAACGGCTCCATCTCGCGCAACACCCGACGCCGGCGGTTGCGCGGCAGGTGATCGATGTAGAGCATGCCGCGCAGGTGGTCGGTCTCGTGCTGCAGGCAGCGTGCCAGATAGGCGGTGCCGGACACCTCGACGGGTGTGCCGGTCTTGTCGACGCCAGTAACCGTGGCGTTCCAGTACCGCGCAAGATCGTGATACGGCCCGGGGACGGACAGGCAGCCCTCTTCTGATTCGTCGAGCGTGCCGGATGTCGTGATCGTCGGATTTACGACATGCCCGCTCGCCCGCTTGCCCGTCTCGTCCGGGCAGTCGTAGACGAATACGGCGAGGTCGACACCGATCTGCGGTGCGGCCAGGCCGACGCCTTCGGCGACGGCCAACGAGGCGAACATGTCCTCGACGAGTGTCGACAACGACTCGTCGAACGCGGTCACCTGCCGGGTCGGCGCGTGCAGCACCGGATCGCCGACGACGCGAATCTTGCGCGGGGTCCCTGCCACGCCCGCCAAGCCTAGTGCGCCGCGCGCGAGCGTTCGGAAAGGCACCAGAATGGCGTTCACGATTGGTGCAGAAACGTACGCGCGTGCAATTGTTGACGTTATTGTGGCAATGCTGCGTGGAAGTGCGACGCAGTCCGGTGACCGAGGGCGGAGGTGCGCGTGGCCGACGGCGAGGACCTGCCCGGAGGCTGGGATCCGAGCGGATCCGGTGAGCCGCCAGCAGCCCTGCTCCGCCGAGCGATCTCGCATGTTGAGTCGCTGCTGCACCGCCTCGATCCGATTGAACCGCCCGATGACGAGCCGGTTGCGCAGGTAGCCGAAGGCTCCGTCACCAAGCTGCCGATCGAGGTCACGCAGCTACCGATCGAGCCGCTCGAGGACCCGGTCGTGCCGGCCAGCAGTGCGGCGCAGGCCGATGCGCTGCGGATGAGCCTGCGCGTGCACGAGGAGGCGCACCGGCTGCGCGCCGAGGCCAGCGGCGCTCGCGCCGAGGCAGCCGCCGAGAGCGAGCGCATCCTGCACGAGGCGCGCGAGCTGAGCGACCGGGTGCGCAGCGAAGCGCGCGACAGCGTGGCTGACCTGCTCGGCATCGCCCGACGCGAAGCCGCCGTCGTCATCGATGCCGCGCGCTCGGAAGCCGAGCGCATCCGCCAGACGGCAATGGCCGACCACGACCAGCGGCGGGCCGAGTACGAGCAGGTCGCCGAGCGTGATCGGGTCGCCGCCGCCGCCTCGATCCGTGAGCTGCTCGATGAGGCCACCCGCGACGCCGACCGAATCCTGGAACGCGCTCGCGACCGAGGCCGCGCCGAGGCGGCGAAGCTGATCGACACCGAGGTCGCCGCGGCGGTCGCTGCCGCGCGCAGGTCTGTCGAGGAGAGCCACGACCGGGCGCGCAGCCTGCTCAGTGGGGCCTACGCAAGCGTCGAGGAGGCCCGCACCACCACCCGGGCGCTGATCGACGCGCTGAGCAATTCACTGGCAGCCTTGGACTCCTCGGCCGACTCGATCGCGACGCTGCTCGGGCACACCCGCGAACCCGCCGCCGCGCCCGCCTCCGTGCCGACCGCTGTGCCCGCCGACGGCGATGGCGAACCGGCACCGGTCGCGCCGGTGGGCGAACTGACGACGTGGACCGAGCCCGAGCGGCGTCCGCTCGGCCTGCTCTTCGGCGCCTCCGGGGCGTAGCCGGCGCTCAGCACCGGCCGCCAGGCATGGGGTAACCGGTCACGGATCCGATTACGGTGCCGGCCGGCACCCGGTCGTCGAGCCGCAGCCGGATCGGCTGTGCCTGGCCGGGCTGCAGGCAGACTCCCGGACCCGAGACCACCGCGACCAGCTTGCCCTGCGCATCGCGCAGGATCGCCTGACCGCTCACCCCCGCGGCAGCAGGTCCGTGCAAGGTCAGCGACGCGCCGACGATCGTGGCCTTGCCGCCGGTTTGCAGCGAGACGTCGGCGATGTCGAGCGTCAACGGTCCGGGCGGCGGTGTGGCCGCGATGCTCGCCCAGCTGACCGCGACGCTGGTGACGCGTTGTGCCGGCGCGCCGAGGTCGGCATACACCCCGGATTGCGCGCCAGGAACGAGACCGGACACGGTGCAGCACTGCCCCCCGCTCAGGGTCGCCACCGTGTTGCCGCGAGAATCGCGTGCGGTGAGCACCGCCCGCGCACCGTTCACCAGCTGCGGACCGTCATTGCCTACCAGCACCGACAGCCGTCCGCCGGTCACCACCCAGGCGGCAACGCGCAGCGTCGGCCTGACCGCCGCAACGCGACGGAGGCCGGCCTTGCCCCCGGAGGAGTGGCCACAACCGGTCGCCGCGACCGCGCAGAGCAGTATCGCCGCCATAATCGGCAGGGATCTGCAGGACATGGGACGGGCAGCCTCGGGGATAGTCGGCGCGCCGGTCGCGAACCGGGGCCATCCTAGCCAGCGGGGCAGGCTCGCTGCTGGGCATCGGGAAAAACCTGCCTGCTCGATTTGTCCTGACCGCTCTCACAACGGACAATTACTCGTTAAAGATTCAACGTCTTGCCGGATGGATATCTCCCTGGAAGCGAGGTAGGAGTGCACGCGCGGTCGCTGGCGGTGGCCCTGTGGCGCCGTCGCTGGACGGCCCTGCTGGTGCTCGTTCTCGTCGCGGCGGCCGCAGCCGGGTGGCTCGCCCTCGCCCCGCGCCGGTACACAGCCGTGGCAACGATCACCGCGGTGCCCGCGCCGGGCGCGGTGCAGTCAGGCGTCGATGACCTCGAGCGCACCCTCGCCACGCTTGCCAACTCGCGCCCCGTCTTGCAGGATGTCGCGGCCAAGGTCGGCCCGCGGCGCTCGATGGCGACGCTGCGCCGCGAGATCAGCGGCGAGCGCGTCGGCGCAACGATGCTCATCCGGGTGCGCGTGCAGGACGGCAATCCCGATGTCGCGAAGTTGATCGCGAATTCGGTCGTGGACGCGCTGCCGCTGCACGACCCGACCGGCGGCAAGGTCGTGTTCACCGATGCAGGCCGGGCCGTCAGGCCGGCCTCGCCGTCGGCACCGGATTGGCTGCCGGTAATACTGATCGCCGCCGGCGCGGGGATCGTGCTGGCGATCCTTGCAGCGCTGATCCGAGACTCGGCCGCGGCCCGGGTCAGGCATGCCGACGAGCTCGCCGACCTCACCGGCGCGCAGGTGCTGGGCGGGGTCAGCGCGCCCGCAGACGTTGCCGCGATATCCGTGGCCGATCCCGGGCCCCTCGCCGACCAGTTCCGCCGGCTTCGGGTAGCCCTCGAGTTCGCGGGCAGCGAAGTTCCGACCCGCGCTGTAATCGTCAGCACCGTCACCGCGGACCGGGCCAGCGGGTGGTTCGTGGCGAACCTGGCCGCGACGCTGGCGCAGGTTCGGCATCGGGTCCTGCTCATCGATGCTGACACCAGCGATCGGCCACGGCATCCGGTCCTCGCCCACAAGGGCGACGGGCTGGCTGAGGTGCTCGCGCAAACCGTTTCGTTGGAGGATGCCGTGGTATCCAGCGGCGTGCCCGGCGTGTGCGTGCTGCCCCTCGGTGATCGCGCGATGCTCGCTGCCGAGCCGCTGCTCGAACTGCACTTCCATCGCACGCTGGCTCGGCTCGGGCCCGATGCGTTCGACATCGTCCTGGTCTCGGCCCCGCCGCTCGACGCTTCCGACGATGCCCGCGTCATGGCCGCCGGCAACAGCCTGATCGTCGCCGTCGCTTCGGCGAGCGCCCGGCCCAAGCTCGTCCGCCGCGAGATCGGCGAGGTGCATCGGATGCGGCTGCGGCTGATCGGTCTTGTCCTCATGCGCAGCGCGCGCAAAGCGTAGCGACGACCTCAGATTCTGACCGAGTGGTGGCAATTCGACCATTGTGTGATGCCTCTGTTAGCCAACCGTGAAGATCTGCTTTAGTATCCGGAGTTGACCACGCAACTCGGGGGACCCAAAGGAGCGCGGGGGAAGTTCGAGGAAGCGGTGATCAGATGACCGAGAGCGGATCGGCAGAGCTCGCTGAGCTGCTGTCGCACCTGCGCGCACATGGGCACACCGGTACCAACCGACCGCCCTCGCCCACCGAGGCCATGGCGATGTACTTCGTCGCGGCCCGGCTCGTCGAATTGCAGCTCGAACTCGTCGATCGCGGCGAATTCGATCACGACGAGTTGGCAGTCACCCGCGAGGTGCTCCGGGGCACCCACCAGATGCTCA
Organism: Jatrophihabitantaceae bacterium; assembly: GCA_035656595.1. Lineage (GTDB taxonomy): Bacteria > Actinomycetota > Actinomycetes > Mycobacteriales > Jatrophihabitantaceae > RYN-133. The sequence goes on from DASRSG010000014.1 coordinate 6,124, forward strand.
ACGACGCGCTCGACCGAGCCGAGGACTCCGCTCCCGCGCGCCCGCGGCTGAAGGTCGTCTCCGGGGATCGCCCGGCTCGCCGGCGTCCCCGTGGTCGGTTCTCGCACAGCTGACCCGGCGGGCGGATGTCACCGCCACCGCGACGAACACGATTCCGAACAGCACGTACCACGCCGATAGCGCGGTTTGCCATAACGCGAAGTGCAACTCGTCCGGTGCCACATGCGGCACGGCCCATACGGCGAAGCTCAGGAACACGACCGTGACGGGCAGCCAGGCGCGCCGCTGGCTCCACAACACCGCGGCGATCGGCACGCACCAGACCCAGTGATGCGTCCACGCGATCGGCGCGGCGAGCATGCCGGTGACCGCGCAGAGTGGCACAGCCCAACCATCGCCAAGGCGCCGGTAGACGTAGACGGCGCTGACCAGGCCGCCGATGAGCGCGGCGACGATGATCAACTCCCACCCGGCTGCGCCGTGCGAGCCGTGCTGCAGGCGCGCGAGCACACCGCGGATCGATTGGTTGGCGGCGTCTTCGAGCCGGCCCACCCGATCGCTGTCCCAGAGCAGTTTCGTCCAGAACTTCCAGGTGCTGGACGGAACGATCGCCGCCGACAGCGCAACGGTGAGGGCGAAGGTGACTGTTGCGGTGAGGGCCATCCGGAATCGCCGGGTCAGCAACAGGTAGACGATGAAGATGCCGGGTGTCACCTTGATCGCCGCCGCGAGGCCGACACCGACGCCTCGGTAGCGGGCCGTCTCGGGGCGCGAGAAGTCCCACATCACCAGCGCGAGCAGCAGCACGTTGATCTGCCCGTACCC
>DASRSG010000015.1:0-16425 GCA_035656595.1 Jatrophihabitantaceae bacterium
TTCACATCGACGAACACGGTCTGCACGCGCTCCGACGACGCCGCCTGCACTCCGGCCTCTCCCCGCTCACGGCCGGTTCCAGCACCACCATCCGGACGCCCGCGGGGAAGACCCACTCGGCGGTCGGCAGCTCAGTTGGCTTGACGCCGGTCGAACTGCCAGGCGTCGCTGACCATCTCGCGCAGATCGCGGGTAGGTGACCAGCTGAGGAAGGTGAGCGCCCGTTCGTTCGACGCGACCAGGATGGCAGGGTCGCCCGGTCGCCGGGGCGCCTCGACGATAGGCACGTCGAGCCCGGTCACCTCGCCGACCGCGCGAAGTACCTCGCGGTTGGAGTAGCCGCGCCCGCTGCCGAGGTTGATGATGTGATGCCGTCCAGCTTCAGCGACCTCGATCGCCTTAAGGTGCGCTTCGCCGAGATCGACGACGTGGATGTAGTCGCGCACGCAGGTGCCGTCAGGTGTCGGGTAGTCGGTGCCGTAGAGGCTGAACTCGGTCTGTGTGCGGGCAGCCCGCAACGCATTGGGGACGAGATGGGTCTCCGGCGAATGCCGTTCGCCGAACGCGAGGCCCTCAACGGTGTGCAGTGCGCCAGCGACGTTGAAGTACCGCAAGCTCACTGCGGCCAGACCGTAGGCGTGCGCGTAGTTCGTCAGTGCCATGTCGATTGCGAGCTTGGTGGCCCCGTACGGGTTGGTGGGCAGCGCGGATGCCTTCTCGCGGATCGGTTGTTCCTCGTGATCACCGTAGGTCGCCGCCGAGGACGAGAAGACGATCTTCTCGACCCCATAGGCGCGCAGCGAGTCGAGCAACGCGAGTGTGCCCCCGACGTTGTTACGCCAGTAAAGCGCCGGCTCAATTGTCGATTCACCGACGAGCGATTTCGCCGCGAAATGCACGCAGGCGTCGATCTTCCACTCGCCGAGCTGCCCGTCCAGCGAGGTGATCGGCAGCTCGTGGAACTCTGCTCCGGACGGCACCGCATCGGCATGCCCGGTTGACAGATCGTCGACGACAACGACCTCGTTTCCGACGGCGAGCAACTGCGCCGCGACCACGCTGCCGATGTAGCCGGCTCCACCGGTGACCAAGACCCTCATGGCAGCGACCCTACCGACGGCTCGGGTAGGCAAGGATGGACGCGTGCACGCCAGCTCCCGCGTCTTCAGCGACGCCCCGCTCATTCAGCCCGAGGACGCCATCACCGGCACTGCGGCCGACGACGCCGAACTGCGCGCCGATGTGCGGCGCGTCGCTGCGCTGCTCGGCGAATCGCTGGTGCGCCAGCAGGGTCAAGACGCACTCGATCTCGTCGAACGGGTCCGGACGCTCACGAAGCAGAGCAAGGAGGACGGCGGCGACGACACGCGCAAGGCGGTTCAGGAACTGCTTGCCGACGTGCCCAACGACACCGCGGCGATTCTCGTGCGCGCGTTTTCCGATTACTTCCACCTGGCCAACGTCGCCGAGCAGGTGCACCGGGTGCGTAGCCTGCGCAACCGCCCGCCCGACGCCGGCTGGCTGGCGCGTTCGGTGGCCGCGGTTGCTGCAGAGAAGGGCACCGGAGCGCTGACTGCAGCCATCGAGCGGCTTGCGGTGCGTCCGGTGTTCACCGCGCATCCGACCGAGGCGAGCCGGCGCTCGATCCTGACCAAACTGCGCCGCGTCGCGGACGTCCTCGCGGTCGCGACCGGACCCGACACCGGCGCGCGTGCTCGGCAGGACCGCGAGCTGGCCGAGGTCATCGACCTGATCTGGCAGACCGACGAGCTGCGCCAGAACCGGCCCACCCCGTTGGACGAAGCGCGCAACGTCGTCTACTACCTGCAGGATCTGGTCGACGCGACGCTGCCTGAGTTCAGCAGCGACCTCGCTGCCGAGCTCGCTACGCACGGCGCTCAGTTCGCGCCCGGCGCGCGTCCCCTCACGTTCGGCACCTGGATCGGCGGTGATCGCGACGGCAACCCGAACGTGACTGCAGCAGTAACCCGCGATGTGCTGCGGATGCAGCATCACGTCGCCGCACGCGCGATCACCCGTGCGATCGACACGCTCATCGCCGAGCTCTCCTCGTCGACAACCGTCGTCCCGGCGACGCCGGAACTGGCCGGGTCGATCGAAGCCGACCTCGCCGTCCTCGACATCGATCCGCGCCTCGTGCGGCTCAACGCGACCGAGCCGTACCGGCTCAAGTTGACCTGCATCAACGCGAAGATCGTCAACACCCGGCGCCGCGTCGACGACGGCACGCCGCATGTGCCAGGTCGCGATTACCTCGGCGCGGCTCAACTGCTCGCCGAACTCGCGTTGCTCGGCGATTCGTTACGGGCCAACGCCGGCACGCTCATTGCCGACGGGTTGCTCGCCACCGTCGAGCGCACCGTTGCGGTGTTCGGCCTGCACCTGGCGACGATGGACGTACGTGAGCACGCCGACGCGCACCATCATGCGGTCGGGCAACTGGTCGATCGGCTCGTCGAAGAGACCTGGCTCTACGGGGACGTCCCGCGCGATTACCGGATGCGGCTGCTGTCGAAGGAGCTCGCGTCGCGCCGTCCACTGGCCACGACTCCGCCACCGCTGGACGACGCCGGTGCCAAGACGTTCGCAGTGTTCACCGAGATCGGCGAAGCGATCGAGACGTACGGGCCGGAGGTCATCGAGAGCTACATCGTGTCGATGACGCGCGGCGCTGACGACGTGTTTGCCGCTGCGGTGTTGGCGCGCGAAGCAGGACTCGTCGACGTGCACGGCGCGGGCCCCGACGGCATGCGGCAACCGTTCGCGCGGATCGGTTTCGTCCCGCTGCTCGAGACTGTCGACGAGCTGCGCCGTTCGGGCGAGGTGATCAGCGATCTGCTGTCCGACCCGACGTATCGCCTGATCGTGAAGCTGCGCGGCGACGTGCAGGAGGTGATGCTCGGCTACTCAGACTCGAACAAGGAGGCCGGCATCACCACGTCCCAATGGGAGATCCACAAGACCCAGCGCACGTTGCGCGACATTGCCGCTCGGCACGGCGTGCGGCTGCGGTTGTTCCACGGACGTGGCGGGACGGTTGGGCGCGGCGGCGGCCCGACCTACGACTCGATCCTGGCGCAACCCTGGGGCGTGCTCGATGGCGAGATCAAGTTCACCGAGCAGGGCGAGGTCATCTCGGACAAGTACGCGCTACCCGAACTCGCGCGCGAGAACCTCGAACTGACGGTGGCCGCGGTGCTGCAGGCGTCGGTGCTGCACAAGGCGCCGCGGCAGAGCGGTGCGCAGCTCGAGCGTTGGGACGAGTGCATGGAGCGCGTGTCTGATGCCGCGTTCACGGCGTATCGCGCCTTGATCGACGATGAGGATCTGCCCGACTACTTCATCGCATCGACACCGGTCGAGCAGTTGGGCTCGTTGAACATCGGCTCGCGTCCGTCGCGCCGTCCTTCGTCAGGTGGCGGCATCGACGGCTTGCGCGCGATCCCGTGGGTGTTCGGATGGACCCAATCGCGCCAGATCGTGCCGGGCTGGTTCGGCGTCGGCTCGGGTTTGGCCGCCGCACGTGCTGCGGGGCAATCGGACGTGCTCGCCGAGATGCACGACGAGTGGCATTTCTTCCGCACGTTCATCTCCAATGTCGAGATGACGCTGGCCAAGACCGATCTCGACGTGGCCGCGCACTACGTTTCCTCGCTCGTACCCGACCGGCTGCAGCGGCTGTTCGACGTCGTGCGTGCCGAACACGAACGAACCGTCGAAGAGGTGCTACGCATCACCGGCGAATCGGCATTGCTGGACAACTCCCCGTTGCTGCAGCGCACGTTCTCCGTCCGCGATGCCTATCTGGACCCGATCTCGTACCTGCAGGTGGAACTGCTGCGGCGGGTGCGTGCCGACGACTCAGCGGTCAGCCCAGAGCTGCGCCGCGCCCTGCTGCTCACCATCAACGGCGTAGCGGCAGGGCTGCGTAACACGGGCTGATCTGTCCGGCCGACAGGCTGAGGCGTTCGGTTTGCCCCGCGTATCCACGCTGCGAGCCCGAAATCGCGTGCCGACGCGGGGCAAAGCGTACCTGGAGCGGCACGCGATGGTGATGTCCGAATTCCGCCAGTCGATGTCGGATCCGTGCGGCACTATTGAGTCGTGATCCTTCCCGAGTTCGACGTCTGCTACCGCGCGGTGCAAGGCCGTGACGGCCGCTTCGACGGCTGGTTCTTCACCGCCGTGCGCACGACCGGCATCTACTGCCGCCCGTCCTGCCCCGCGATCACGCCCAAGCCCGGCAACGTGAGCTTCCACCCGAGCGCTGCAGCCGCGCAGCGCGCCGGCTACCGCGCGTGCAAGCGGTGCCGTCCCGATGCCTCGCCCGGCTCGCCGGAGTGGAATGTTCGCGGCGATCTCGTCGGCCGGGCGCTGCGCTTGATCGGCGACGGCGTGATCGACCGCGAAGGCGTACCCGGGCTGGCGCACCGGCTCGGTTACTCAGAGCGGCAGATCCATCGCGCGTTGACGGCGGAGGTTGGCGCCGGGCCGCTCGCGCTAGCCCGCTCGCAGCGCGCGCAGACCGCGCGCACGTTGCTCGAAACCACGGATCTGCCCGTTACCGACGTCGCGTTCGCTGCCGGCTTCTCGAGCGTGCGGCAGTACAACGACACGATCCAGGAAGTCTTCGCCGGTACGCCCTCGGCGCTGCGTGCTGCCCGACGTCGCCGCCAGGCGCCCGAACCCGGCGTGATCACGCTGCGACTGCCCTATCGCGAGCCGATCGACCTGTCCTGGACGCTCGACTTCCTCGGCGCGCACGCCGTCCTCGGCCTCGAGAGCTACATCGGCGGCACCTTCACGCGCATCCTGTCCGCGCCCGGCGGTCCGGCACTCGTCTCGATGACGCCCGGCGACGGCGCAGTCACCTGCCGGGTGCGACTGCACGACACCCGCGATCTGGTCACGGTCGTGGCCCGGGTGCGCCGGCTGCTCGATCTCGACGCCGACCCGGTCGCCGTCGACACGGTGCTCGGTACCGATGCGGGTTTGGCACCGCTCGTCCTCAAACGACCCGGACTTCGTTCGCCCGGCGCAGTTGACGGGTTCGAGACCGCGGTGCGGACGATCGTCGGCCAGCAGATCTCGGTCAGCGGAGCACGCACCGTGCTCGGGCGCATCGTCGCCGAGCACGGCGAGGTCGCGTTCGAAGGCGAGCCGTGGCTGCAATTCCCGTCCGCCGAGCGGTTGGCCTCGATCGATCCGGCGGCGCTGCCGATGCCGCGTACACGCGGACGAACCGTCAATGCGCTCGCGTCGGCAGCGGCAACCGGAACACTCGAACTCGATCCCGGAGCCGAGCGAGACGAGGTTCGCGCGACACTGCTGGCAATGCCCGGTATCGGGCCATGGACGGCCGACTACCTGCGCATGCGAACGATGTCCGATCCGGACGTGCTGCTCGCCAGCGATCTGGTGGTGCGTCGCTCGGCCGCCGATCTCGGTGTCGAGTTGACCGGCGGACGGCCCGACTGGTCGCCGTGGCGCAGCTATGCCACCTACCACCTCTGGGCGCACCTGGTCGCCGACCGGTGGGCCGGCAAACGATGACTGCTATGAACGATATGAAGGAGAAGATGATGCGCTACACCTACATCGCGTCGCCGCTGGGCGATCTCGTCGCGACGCGCGACGACCTCGGCATCACCGGGCTGTACCTGCCGACCGGGAAGCACGCCGTCATGCCCAACCCGGACTGGCAGCGCGACGACAAAGCGTTCGACGATCTGCGGCGCCAACTCGGCGAGTACTTCGCCGGCGGCAGGCACGATTTCGACCTGCCGCTCAATGCGACCGGCACGCCGTTCCAGAAGCGGGTGTGGGCGGCTCTGTGCGAGATCCCCTACGGCGAGACGGCCAGCTATGGGCAGACGGCCGAAGCGATCGGTGCGCCGACCGCCTCGCGCGCGGTGGGCCTGGCGAACGGCCAGAATCCGATCTCGATCGTGGTGCCCTGCCACCGGGTGATCGGCGCGAACGGATCGCTGACCGGCTACGGCGGCGGCCTCGAAGCAAAGCGCTGGCTGCTCGCGCACGAGACCGGCCAGGGCGGCCTGTTCGCGTCCTAACCGTCCGACAGTGGTCAGTCGTGGTAGGTGTTCTGCGCGGCTTCCAGGCCGTCGGTCACCAGCGCTTCGGCGGCGTCGGCGGCGCGGTCGATCAGGAAGGCCAACTCCTTGCGCTCGGCTGACGAGAACTCGCGCAGCACGTAGTCGGCCGGGTCCTGCCGCCCGGGGGGACGGCCGATGCCGAAGCGGACACGGGCGTACTCCTTGGACCCCAGCGCCGATGTGGTCGAGCGCAGCCCGTTGTGCCCGCCCTCGCCGCCGCCCCGCTTGAGGCGTAATGAGCCGAACTCGAGATCGAGGTCGTCGTGGGCGACCACAATCTGCTCCACTGCGACCTTGAAGAACCTCGCCGCCGCATTCACCGGGCCGCCCGAGTCGTTCATGTAGGACATCGGCTTGGCCAGCACGACCGGCGTACCCCCGATGCGGGTCTCGACGATCTCGCACCGCGACTTATGTGCCTTGAACCGCGCCGACCGTCCCGCGGCACGGATCGCGAGTAACTCGACGATCGCGAAGCCGATGTTGTGCCGCGTCGCCGCATAGCGCGGACCGGGATTGCCGAGCCCGACGATCAGAAACCGGTCGTCGGACATCGGTGCAACCCCGGGCCGCGAAAGTGCAGGAGCCGTTTACTCGGCGGAGGTCTCGGCGTCGCCCTCGGCCGAAGCCGCGGGCGCCTCGCCGCCCTCGCCCTCGGCAGCAGCCTCGGAATCGGCTGCATCCTCCACGATGCCGAGCTCCTCGGCGGCCTCAGCCATCTCGGCGTCGATCTCAGCCTCGGTCGGAGCCTCCTGGATGATCAGCATGACGTGCGTCGGATCGGTCGCCAGCGTCGAGCCAGTCGGCAGGACGAGATCGGCGGCGGTGACCTGCGCACCAATCGCCAGACCGTCGATGCTCACCACGATCTCGGTCGGCAGGTGGGTGGCTTCGGCCTCGATCGACACGGTGTTGGACTGGGTGTCCAGCAACCCGCCCGGCGCGATGTCGCCGCTGACCACCAGCGGGACGTCGATGGTGACCGTCTCGCCGAGACGGACCGCGAGCAGATCGACGTGATCGTAGGTGCCCTTGAGCGCGTGCCGCTGGATCGCCTTGGGGATCGCGAGCTGCTCCTCGCCGTCGAGGTCGAGGTAGAGCAGGACGTTGGTACCGCCGTGCCGCACCGCGTTGGTGAACTCACGAGCGGGCAGCGAGACGTGGCGCGGATCGGCGCCGTGGCCGTAAATGACGGCAGGGATCTTGCCGGCACGACGGGTGCGACGCGCACCGCCCTTGCCGAACTCAGTACGTGCTTCGGCAGAAAGCCGGACCTCGGACACAGCGGAACTCCTGAACTCAAGCGTTATCGGACACTTATCGGGCAATCCAGCGCGGTGCCGCGGACGCTGGGCGATTCCGCACGCGCGTCGACGATCGACACCGCGTCGATCACGGATGCTCGTCTGGTGAACGAACGTCCCTCGCCGGGGCAACTGCGCCAAGTCTAGCGAATGCACGGCTGGCCTTTGACCGGGGCACGGCCCCGACCGACCCGGGCAACCCGCGACACCGGGATCGGCGGCAGTGAACCGGGCCGACGCCGGCTGCGTGTTTTTCCGCGGGATACGCGCGTACAGGGCGCGCCGGCCCACGTAGCCATCGGGAGACACCATGCACGGAAAACTCATCTGGGTCGGAGCAGGGGTATCAGCTCTCGTCCTCGCCACCCTGTCCGCAACGGCCACCGCGAACGGCGCGACGAGCGTCAAGCGGGCTGCCAGCCGGTACGTCGTCAACAAACTCGTCGCCGACCGCCCGAACCACGGGGCCGCGCTCGTCGACCCTGAACTGGTAAATCCGTGGGGCCTGTCGGCGGGTCCGGACAGCCCGTTGTGGGTTTCGGACAACGGGACGGACGTGTCGACGGTCTACACCGGCGCGATGAACGGCGGGTCGACCTCGAAGGTGCTGTCGGTCGGGACGCCGGGCGGCGCACCGACGGGGCAGGTGTTCAACAGCACGAGCGCGTTCAAGGTCGGTGGCTCGCCCGCCACGTTCATCTTCGCCGGCGAGCACGGCGACATCACCGCATGGAACGGCGGCGCGGACGCAATCAAGACCGCGCATACGAAGAATGCCGTCTACAAGGGCCTTGCGCTGGTGGGCGGACGCTCGCCCCGCCTGCTCGCGGCGAACTTCCACGCCGGCCGCGTCGACGTGTTCAACGGCAAGTTCGCGCTGCTGCACACCCCGAACGCTTTCCGTGGCTCGAAGCTGCCGAAGCACTTCGCGCCTTTCAACGTGGCTGTGATCGGCAAGCGGGTGTTCGTGGCCTACGCCAAGCAGGACAGCGATCGCATGGATGACGTCGCCGGTGCCGGCCACGGGTTCATCGACACGTTCAGCACGCACGGCGCGCTGCTGGATCGCTTCGCCCGCCGTGGCGACCTGAACTCGCCGTGGGGTATCGCGGTGGCGCCGAAGAAGTTCGGCACTTTCTCCGCCGATCTGCTTGTCGGCAACTTCGGCGACGGCCGGATCCATGTGTTCAACCCGAAGGGCGGACATGAGCTCGCGACCTTGCGGCGTGGCAACGGCAAGCCGATCGTGATCGATGGGCTCTGGGGCCTGCTGGTCGGCAACTCGGCAGCCGGCGGGCCGAATGCGGTTTGGTTCAGCGCCGGTCCGGGCGGCGAGGCGCACGGACTGCTCGGAACGTTGACCCTCAAGTAACCCGACCGATCAGCGTGCGGCGGCCTTCTTGTACCGCCGCACGCTGAGCGGCAGGAACACCGCGACGAGCGCTATCGACCAGAGCAGCGTGTACAGCGCGGCATGTTCCATCGGCCAGGTGTGCGGCACGGTCGACGTGGCACCGGTGTTCCCGAACAGTTCGCGCTCGGCCTCGGTGACTGACGACACCGGATTCCAGTTGGCGATCGCCTTCAGTACGGCGGGGAAGTTCTTCGTCGGGACGAACGTGTTCGCGATGAACGTCAGCGGGAAGATGACCATGAATGAGGCGTTGTTCACGACCTCGGGTGTCGGCACGATCAGACCCACGTAGGCCATCACCCACGACATCGCATAGGCGAAGGCGAGCAGCAGCAGGTACGCGCCGATCGCGTCGAGCACGCCGCCACGGATGCGCCATCCGATGATCAGGCCCGTCGCCGACATGATCACCACGACGAGACAGTTGTTGAGCAGGTCGCTCGTCGTGCGGCCGACCAGCACCGCCGACCGTGACATCGGAAGCGAGCGGAACCGGTCGATGATGCCCTTCTGGATGTCATCGGCCATTCCGGCACCGGTGATCGTCGCGCCGAAGATGACCGTCTGCGCGAAGATGCCGGGGATCAAGAACTCGCGGTAGGACGTCCCGGTACCCGAGATCGCGCTGCCGAAGATGTACGCGAACAGCAGGATGAACATGATCGGCGACAGGGTCGAGAAGACCAGCAGATCAGGGACCCGCTTGATCTTTATCAGATTCCGCTTCGCGACCACGGCGCCATCGATGAGGGACTTCGTGAAGGTCGTCACCGGTCGACCGTCTCTTTCGGCTCGTCCGGCACGGGCGTTTCGTGCTCTTCGGCGGCGTGCCCGGTGAGGGTGAGGAACACGTCGTCGAGGGTCGGGCGACGCAGCGCCACGTCAAGGACGGCTATCTCAGCGGCATCGAGTTGGCGCAGCGCGTCGACAAGGACGCCGGCACCGCCGCGCACCGGGGCAGTGATCCGTCTGGTGTTCTCATCGACCGTGATTGCACCGATCGCCACCTTCTCGAGCAGGCTGCGCGCCGGTGCGATGTCGGCGGCCGACCCGACCACTACCTCGACCCGCTCACCGCCGACCTGCGCCTTGAGCTCGTCGGCAGTTCCGCGGGCGATGGCGCGTCCGTGATCGATCACCAGAATGTCGTTGGCCAGCCGGTCGGCCTCCTCGAGGTATTGCGTGGTCAACATCAGCGTCGTGCCCGATCGGACGAGGCCGTTGATGACTTCCCACATCTCGGTGCGGCTGCGCGGATCTAGCCCGGTGGTCGGCTCGTCCAGGAACAGCACCGGCGCCTGCGCGACGAGCGCGCCGGCGAGGTCGAGCCGCCGCCGCATGCCGCCTGAGTAGGTCTTGACCGGACGGTCGGCGGCATCGGACAGCGAGAACTGCTCGAGCAGGTCGACGGCACGACTGCGGGCGACCTTCGGCGAGAGCCCGTAGAGCCGCGCGACCATGTTGAGGTTCTCGCGCCCGGTGAGGTATTCGTCGACTGCGGCGTACTGGCCCGACACACCGATTCGGGCACGCACCTCGCCGGCCTGCTTGCGCACGTCGAACCCGGCGACCTCGGCGGTGCCTTCGTCGGCCTCGAGCAGCGTGGTGAGAATGCGCACCGCAGTGGTCTTGCCGGCTCCGTTGGGTCCGAGCACGGCGAGGACGGTCGCTTCGGGCACTTCAAGGTCGAGCCCGTCGAGCGCTCGCAACCTCGACTTTGCGGCACCGTAGGTCTTAACCAGTCCGCTCGCGCGGATGACGTCGGCCATCGTGGGGTTTCACCTTTCGCCGGTTGCCCGCGAACCCTAGAAGACTCGTCCGACATCGGACACCGATTTCGCGCGCTGTCGCCCTCGGCTCACCTGCCTGACGCGGTTCGCTCGCTCGCCGCGATAACCACGTCGCGGGGGCGACCCCGCCGGGCCAGGTCAGCACGCTGGACATCAGCGCCGGTGCCCCGGCGCAGCACTCGATCGATCCCAGCGTGTACCGCATCCTCGTCACCGGTGCGGCGCAACGCCGGCCGCAGCACGTCGGCGAGATGGTCGAGGACGTCGGCTGCCGGGCGCAGCCGGCAGTCCACCACGTCGAGGAGTTCCTCAGCGAGCCCGAACCGAGCCGCCCGCCAGGCAGCGGCCCGCAGCAGCGCCACGGGCGGATCAGCAGGCGGCGCGGCTACCGCGGTCTCGACGAGCGCCCGGCACAACGCGGCGAGCAGGACCGAATCGGCGATCTCCTGCCCGACATCGGCAATGCGCAACTCGACGGTCGGGTACCTGGCGGAAAGCCGGGTGTCGAAGTAGATCATCGCCTCGTCGACTGCAGCACCGGCGTCGATGAGCCCGGCCACGATCCGGTCATAGGTCTGCTCGTCACCGAAGCGCGCCGTCGGCCCGGCGGTCGGCCACCGTCCCCACGAGATGCTGCGATAGCTCGCATAGCCCGAATCGCTGCCCGACCAGAACGGCGAATTCCCGTTGAGCGCGATCAGGACGGCCAGCCACGAGCGCATGCCGTCGATGGCTGCGATTCCCTCCGCACGTGAGCTCACGCCAACGTGCACGTGCGCGCCGCAGGTGAGCTGGTCGGCGGCGACCAGGCCGTACCGCTCGTGCATGTGCAGATACCGCTCGTCCGGCGTGGCCGTCGGCTGCGCGTGGACCGGGCTGGTGCCGACCGCGGCGACCGTGACGCCGCGATCACGCGCGGATTCGATCAGTTCGGTCCGTCGCTGCGCGAGATCGGCGTGGATCGCATCGAGCTCGGTGGACGGATCTGACGCGATCTCGGCCTGCTCGAGCTTGAACTCGTGCTCGACCTCGGTGCTCGGATCGTCGGCCAGTGCCTCACCGGCCGGAGCAGGTCGAGTGCCACCCGCGGTGAAGAGCATCAACTCCTCCTCGACGCCGATGCTCCGCATGCCTTTCAGCGAAGCACAACCCGGCCGACGGTGGCTCACCCGGCTTCGCGAACCGCGGCGTCGCTACCATCGGCGACGATGCCCCTCGCTGAGATCGCCGATTCGGTACGCGTCCGCGTACCGGCGAAGATCAACCTCCACCTGTCCGTCGGTGCGCTGCGCCCGGACGGCTATCACGACCTGACCACCGTCTTCCAGGCCGTGACGATGTACGACGACGTGGTGGCACGCACGGCGGACGGCCTGCATTTGCGCGCGTCCGGCGACGAAGCCGATCAGGTGCCGCAGGACGCCACCAATCTGGCCTGGCGGGCCGCGGAGCTGCTTGCTGCGCACGCCGCCGTCCCGGCCGACGTGCACCTCGATCTGCACAAGTCGATTCCGGTTGCCGGCGGCATGGCCGGCGGCTCGGCTGATGCCGCTGCGTCGCTGCTCGCGTGCGCAACGCTGTGGCGCACCGGGACGCCACGATCCGAACTCCTGCGGCTTGCCGCCGAGATCGGCAGCGATGTCGCGTTTCCACTGACCGGCGGCACTGCGCTGGGACGGGGCCGCGGCGAGCACGTCACGCCGGTACTTACCACGGGTGAATACCACTGGGTCTTCGCGCTGGCCGACTACGGCATCTCCGCGGCCGCCGCCTATGCCGAACTCGATCGATTGCGTGCCGCCGGCACCGCGCCGGCACCGATCGGCACCGCCGATGAATTGCTCGACGCCTTGCGTGCCGGCGACAGCGGCCGGCTGGCCGATTCGCTTGCCAACGACCTGCAGGCGGCGGCGCTCTCGCTGCACCCCGAACTGCAGGACGTCCTCGATGCCGGCGGTAACCTCGGCGCGCTCGCTGGCCTGGTCTGCGGATCGGGCCCGACCTGCGCATTCTTGTGCGCGCACGCCGATGCCGCCGGTGAGCTGGCCGACGAGCTTGACGGCGCGAACGTCTGCCGGGCGACCCAGGTGGCCACCGCGCCGGCACACGGTGCACGCGTGACCGTCTGATGACCAACCTGGTCAATCTCGAGGACGCGTCGAAGGCCTACGGCACGACCGCCGTCTTCGACGCGATCTCGCTGGGGATCGCAGCCGGCGAACGGATCGGCGTGGTCGGACGAAACGGCGGCGGCAAGACCACGCTGCTTCGGCTGATCACCGGTGTCGAAACGCCGGACAGCGGGCGGGTGACCCTGACCGGCGGGGCACGGATCGCTTACGTCGACCAGCGCGGCGTGCTGCCGTCCGGGACAGTGCGCTCGGTCGTCGTCGGCGACGGCGCGGAGCACGAATGGGCCGGCGACGCAGCGATCCGCGAGGTGCTCACCGGACTCGGCCTCGCCGCGGTCGGGCTGGACGCCCCCGTCGAGCGGCTCTCCGGTGGTGAACGGCGTCGGGTCGCCCTGGCGGCAGCGCTCGTGCAGCAGGCCGACCTGCTCGTACTCGACGAGCCGACCAACCACCTCGATGTCGAGGGTGTCACCTGGCTGGCGTCCTACCTCGTCGGGCGGCGCGGGGCCGTCCTCGTCGTCACGCACGATCGATGGTTCCTCGACGCGGTGGTCGCGCGCACGTGGGAAGTCGCGGACGCGACCGTGCGGCAGTACGAGGGCGGCTACGCCGCCTACGTCCTCGCGCGCGCTGAGCGGTCGCGGCAGGCGTCATCTGCCCAAGCGCGACGGCAGAACTTGCTGCGGAAGGAACTCGCGTGGCTGCGCCGCGGTCCGCCGGCGCGCACGTCCAAGCCGAGGTTTCGCATCGACGCCGCGGAGGCGTTGATCGCCGACGTCCCGCCACCGCGTACGTCGGTCGAGTTGCGAGCACTGGCGCAGCGTCGATTGGGACGATCGGTCTTCGAGCTGCGCGACGTCACGGTGCAGGTCGGCACCCGAACGCTGCTGGACGGCGTCACCTGGCACGTCGGGCCCGGCGACCGCATCGGCGTGATCGGTGTGAACGGATCCGGCAAGACCCACCTGATGCGCCTGCTTGCGGGCGTCCTGCAACCCAGCTCCGGCGTCGTGCGGATCGGGCAGACCGTGCACGCCGGCTATCTCTCGCAGGAAGTGACCGAGCTGCCCGAGTCGATGCGCGTGCTCGAAGCGGTGCAGGAGGTGCGCGAGACGGCCGTGCTCGGTGACACCGAGCTGACCGCCGGGCAGCTCGCCGAACGGTTCGGCTTCGACAACGCCAAGCAGTGGACGCCAGTGGCCGATCTGTCCGGCGGGGAACGGCGCCGGTTGCAACTGTTGCGCATCCTGCTCGCCCAGCCCAACGTGCTGCTGCTCGACGAACCGACAAACGATCTTGACACCGACACCCTTGCCGCGCTGGAGGATCTGCTCGACTCATGGGCAGGAACCCTCGTCGTGGTGAGCCACGACCGGTATCTCATCGAGCGGGTCTGCGATTCGACGGTTGCCATGCTCGGCGACGGATCACTTGCCGCGCTGCCCGGCGGCATCGACGAGTACCTGGCCCGGCGCGCTCCCGCCGCGGCGCCGGCGAAGCGGGCCAGCAAAGGAGACTCGCGGGCTGCGCGCAAGGAGCTCACCCGGCTCGAGCGGCAGATCGCGACACTGGAAAAGCGGGAGTCGACATTGCACGACTTGCTGGCTAGGCATGCCACCGACTTCGAGAAGGTCGCCGAGCTCGACGCCGACCTACGCGCTGCGCTCGCGAGCCGGGAGGCGGCCGAGAACGAGTGGCTGCACCTGTCTGACGAACTCGGCTAGTCCACCGCGAGTGGCGCGCTACCGCGCGAGTCCCTTCACCGCGACTGGTGGCTTGTCCAACGAGTGGTGGGTTACTTCGCGCGCATCCCGCCACTCGCGCAAAGCGACAGCGTGAGCCGAGCTGCGAACGTTACTCGTCCTTGCTCATCTTGGGTTTGGGATCGAGGTGGGCCAGGCCGTTCCAGCCGAGGTTCACCAGGTGCGCAGCGACCTCTTCGCGCTTCGGCTTGCGCTCCTCCAGCCACCACTGCCCGGTCAGCGCGACCATGCCGACGAGCATCTGCGCGTACATCGGCGCCAGCTTCGTCTGCATCCCGCGCGACTGGAACTCGCGCGCGAGGATGTGCTCCACCTGGCTGGCGATGTCGTTGAGCAGCGACGAGAACGTGCCGGACGAGCTGCCCAGCGGCGAATCGCGCGAGAGGATGCGGAACCCGTCGGTCTCTTCCTCGATGTAGGTCAGCAGGGCCAGCGCGGCGCGCTCCACGAGCTGGCGCGGATGCCCCGACGAGAGCGCCGAGGTGAGCCGCTCGAGCAGGTCGCTCATCTCGCGGTCGACCACGACGGCATAGAGGCCTTCCTTGCCGCCGAAGTGCTCGTACACCACCGGTTTGGACACGCCGGCCCGCGATGCGATCTCTTCGGTCGACGTCGCCTCGAAGCCCTTCTCGGCAAATAGGGCACGGCCGACGTCCAGCAGCTGTTCACGCCGCTCGCGCCCGGTCATGCGCACCCGGGGCCTGCCTCCGGTATCGGTCATCGAGAAGGATGGTCCCATGGGACCCACGTACGGCAGCTATCTCTGCCTCGATGAGCTGCTCGGCTGCCAGCGTCCGGCCACCGACGAGCACGACGAAATGCTCTTCGTCGTCATCCATCAGGTGTACGAGCTGTGGTTCAAGCAGATCCTGCACGAGACCGATCTGCTGCAGCGCCGCCTCGAGGACGGCAACGGCGCCGGCGCACTGCACACAGCCCGGCGCATCGCGAAGATCCTCAAGACCATCGTGGGCCAGCTCGACGTGCTCGAAACGATGACGCCCAAGCAGTTCGCGTCGTTCCGTCCCGAGCTCGGGACAGCCAGCGGCTTCCAGTCCAACCAGTTCCGCGTCATAGAGGCACGGTTGGGACGGCGCGATTTCACAGAGCCGATCGACGACCCGCAGTTGCGCGCGGCGCTCGCGAACCCGGCCGTGTACGACTCGCTGCTCACCTACTTGGGCGGTGCCGAGCTTGCCGAGGTCTACGCCGACGAAGGCGAACCTGCTGAAGTCTGCGAGTCGCTCGTCGACATCGACGAAGGCATCCAGGAGTGGCGCTATCGCCACGTGATGATGGTGCAGCGCATCATCGGCACCAGGATGGGGACGGGCGGATCAGCCGGCGCCGACTACCTGCGCTCGACCCTGTTCCGTCCGGCATTCCCCGAGCTGTGGGAGGTGCGCGGTGGCTGAGCCAACGCGAACGAAAGCCGAACAAGCCGATAAGGACGACCCGCTCGCCCATGTCGGAAACAGATTCCGGCTGCCGGACGAGGTGATCTATCTCGACGGCAACTCTCTCGGCGCGCTGCCGGCCAACGTGCCGGCAGCCGTCGATGACGGCGTCGTCCGGCAATGGGGCACAGATCTCATCGGTTCGTGGAACGGCAACGACTGGTGGACGCTTCCCGCGCGCACCGGTGACCGCATCGGGCGCCTGGTCGGCGCCGCGCCGGGGCAGATCATCTGCGGCGACTCGACGAGCGTGCAACTGTTCCAGGCCCTCGTCATGCTGTGCCGGCTCAACCCGCAACGCCAGACGCTGGTCACCGACGACACCGGCTTCCCGACCGACCAGTACCTGGCCGAATCGGTCGCCCGCATGCTCGACCTGCGGCTGCTGCGCGTCACCCCCGAAGCGGTCAACGAAGTCGTCGGCGAGGACA
>DASRSG010000016.1:0-5966 GCA_035656595.1 Jatrophihabitantaceae bacterium
TGGTGCTGGCCGGCCTGACCACCGCCGGCGTGACGTACGTGATCGCGGCGGCGTTCGGCCGTCCGGTCGCGGTCATCGCGTTGTCGGTGTACCCGCCGACCGAGGCCATCATCTTCACCCTGCGCGCGCGGATGGTGCTCAACTGGCTGGTGACGACCGGCATCCCCGTGATCGGGATCATCCTGATCCTGAGCTCGCCACCGAGCCGACGCAGCCATGTCATCGGCGCGGCACTGTTCGCCGCGCTCGTTGCACTAGTAGTCGGCGTGCTGTCCGCCGGCGCGCTGGCCCGATCGATCGGCGAACCGCTACGCAGCCTCGTCACCGTGCTGGAACGCGTCGGCCGTGGCGACCTCACCGGGAAGGTCGAAGTCGATGACGTCGGCGAGATCGGCATGCTGCAGCGCGGCGTGAACGAGATGGTCGACGGGCTGCGCGAGCGCGAGCGCATCCAAGACCTGTTCGGACGGCACGTGGGCCCAGCCGTTGCCGAGGAGGCGATCTCCGGAGCGATTCGCCTCGGCGGCGGCGAGCAGTGCGATGTAGTCGCCCTCTTCGTCGACATCACCGGATCGACCCGGTTGACCAGGCGCAGCGAGCCCAGCGAGTTTGTGGTGATCCTGAACCGGTTCTTCGGCCGGGTAGTCGAGGCCGTCGAAGAGAACGGCGGCCTGGTGAACAAGTTCGAGGGCGACGCCGCGCTGTGCGTGTTCGGCGCGCCGGTCGAGCTCGCCGATGCGGCCACCGCAGCACTACGGGCAGCGCGCACCATTCGCGATCACGTGGACGAGGACGGTGACGTCGACGTCGGCATCGGTGTTGCCGCCGGACCGGTGATCGCGGGGCAGATCGGGGCAGACAGCCGGTTCGAGTACACCGTGATCGGTGATGCGGTGAACGAGGCTGCGCGCCTGACCGAGCTCGCGAAGCGCGTCGACGGGCACATCCTGGCCAGCGAGGCGACGGTTGAGGCGAGCAGCGACGAGGAGAAACTGAACTGGGCGAAGGGCCGGGTTTTCCGGCTGCGCGGGCGCGACGCGCCGACCCACACCTACCGCAGCCCAGTTCCCGCCGCCGTCGACTGACCATTGCCCCGCGTACACCCGCTTTCCGGCCGCGCCAGCGTGCGCACGCGGGGCAAGGCTGGGTGCATGAGGGATGGTTCTGCTCGGCTAGCGTGCCGCCGGGTATCCCACGTCGCGCAGCGTGTACCCGAGTTGGGCGAGCATTTTGCGCAGCAACGGCAGTGACAGTCCGACGACGTTGTGGTGATCGCCCTCGATCGCCTCGATGAACCAGCCGCCGAGCCCGTCGATGGTGAACGCGCCCGCCACCGCGAGCGGCTCGCCCGTCGTGCAATACAGCTCGATCTCATCATCGGATGCGTCCGCGAAAGACACAGATGTCGCCGCTGTTGCACGCACCGAACGTCCCGCCGGCGCAAGCAAGGCATGCCCGGTGTGCAGGATGCCGGTGCGTCCGCGCATCGCGCGCCACCGCTCGCGCACGTCGTCGGTGCCGGAGGGCTTGCCCAGGGGGCGCCCGTCCAACTCGAGCAGCGAGTCGCAACCGAGGACGAGGGCATCGTCGACCTGCTCGGCAACGGCCGATGCCTTGAGCCAGGCCAGCTCGTTGACCAGCCCCGACGTGTCATCGGCGGCGACGGTCGACTCGTCCACGCCGCTGACGATCACCTCCGGCTCGACTCCGGCACGCCGCAATGTCTCCAGGCGCGCCGGCGACGCCGAAGCCAATATGAATCGTGCGCTCACGGGTGTCGCTCCGTCTCCGCCGCTCGCTCCGCTCGGGCGGATCCGTCGCGCCGCGCGCGCCTTCGGCGCGGGAGCGCGCTCTTCGCGCGAGCGCTCATCGCCTGGTGGTCGGTTATAAACCCAAAGACTTGGATATCACGCTCTTCATGATCTCGGTGGTGCCGCCGTAGATGCGACTGATGCGCGCATCGGCGTACCGCCGCGAGATCGGGTACTCGGACATGTAGCCGTACCCACCGTGCAGTTGCAGGCACTTGTCGATGACCCGGCCCTGCAGTTCGGTGCACCACCACTTCGCCTTCGCCGCATCGGCAACGTCGAGCTCGCCGTCGTTCAACCGATCGACGCAGCGGTCGAGGTAGGCCTGCGCGATGTCAATCTCGGTGGCGACTTCGGCCAGCACGAACTTGGTGTTCTGGAATGAGCCGATCGTCGTGCCGAATGCCTTGCGGTCGTTGACGTAGCGCAGCGTCTCGTCGAACGCGGCGCGTGCCTCGGCGACGCCGTTCACCGCGATCGAGACGCGCTCTTGCGGCAGCTTCTGGGTGAGCTGTCCGAAGCCCGCGCCCTCCTCGCCCAGCAGGTTGTCGGCCGGCACGCGTACGTCGGTGAACGACAGTTCTGCGGTGTCTTGGGAGTGCAGGCCGAGCTTGTCGAGATTGCGGCCGCGCTCGAACCCGTCCATGCCACGTTCCAGGATGAGCAGCGAGACGCCCTTGTGCCGGTCTTCGCCGGTGCGCACCGCGGTGATGACCAGATCGGCGTTGACGCCGTTGGTGATGAACGTCTTGGTGCCGTTGACGATGTAGGAGTCGCCGTCGCGCTTGGCGCTCGTGCGGATGCCGGCCAGATCCGAGCCGGCGCCTGGCTCGGTCATGGCCACCGCCGTGATCAGCTCGCCGGACGCGATGCCCGGCAGCCACCGTTGCTTCTGCTCGGCGGTGCAGTAGCTCAGGAAGTACGGCAGGCAGATGTCGTTGTGCAGGCTCATCCCGAGGCCGGTGCCGCCGATGCCGGCCAGCGCGATCTGCTCGCCCATCGCCTGGTTGAACCGGAAGTCGCCGACCCCGCCGCCGCCGTACTCCTCGGGGACGGCCATGCCCAGGAACCCGCCCTTGCCGGCTTCGGTGAACACCTCGCGCGGGGTGATGCCGTCGCGTTCCCACTGCAGGTAGTTCGGCGTGATCTGCTTGTCGACGAACGCGCGAACGGCGTCGGCGAAAGCTAGGTGCTCATCGTCGAAGTGCTTGCGATCCATGCTGAAGTTCTACCAGTGGCAACTCGATAGCGTTGGGGCATGGCGGAAACCATTGGGATCATCGGCGGGTCGGGCTTCTACTCGCTGCTGGACGACGCGACCGAGCAATTGCCGGACACGCCGTACGGAGCACCGAGCGGGCCGATCACCACCGGCATCCTGGCAGGCCGTCCGGTCGTATTCGTGCCGCGCCACGGCGCCGGGCATCGCTTCGCGCCGCACCGCGTGCCCTACCGGGCCAACCTGTGGGCATTGCGCTCGCTCGGCGCAACTCAGGTCGTCTCGCTGTCGGCCGTCGGCTCGCTGCGGGCCGACCGTCCGACGGGGACGATGGTCGTCCCCGATCAGCTCGCCGATCGCACCACCGGCCGGGCGCACACGATCTTCGACAGCGACGATGGAGTCGGCCACATCTCCTTCGCCGATCCGTACTGCCCGCGCGGCCGCACCGCCGCCCTTGGCGGTGACGAGGACGTTGTCGAGGGCGGCACGCTCGTCGTGGTGAACGGTCCACGGTTCTCTTCGCGCGCCGAATCGCTCGAGTTCCAGTCGCACGGCTGGTCGATCATCGGCATGACGGCGATGCCCGAAGCAGCGCTGGCCCGTGAACTCGGTCTTTGCTACACCACCCTTGCGCTCGTCACCGATCTTGATGCCGGTGTGGAAGCGGGCGAGGGGGTTACCCACGAGGCCGTGCTCGCTGCGTTCGCCGAGAACCTGCCGAGGCTGCGCGAACTGCTGGTGTCGACGCTCGGACGGATGCCGGAGACTCAGGCCGATTGCGCGTGCGGCGATCGGTCAGGGCTGCCCGACCGGTAGCGAGACGCGGAACAGGCAGCCGCCGGCCTGGTTGGCGACATCGATCGTGCCGCCGTGTGCTTCGACGATCCCGCGCGTGATTGCGAGGCCGAGCCCGGCGCCGGAGGTGCCGTCGTCATGCGGCGCGCGAGCCGGCTGGCCGCGGAAGCCGACGTCGAACAGCCGTGGCAGGTCGTCGTCAGGAATGCCGCCGCACTGGTCGCCGACGGTCACCTCGACGCGGTCGTCCGTGGTGTGCACGTCGACCGCCACCGTGCCGCCGTCGGGGGTATGCCGGATCGCGTTGGCGACGAGGTTGGTGATTGCGCGATCGAGCTGCGGTCCGTCCCCGCGCACCGATGGAGCGCCGGCCGGCGTGCCGACGAGGGTGATGCCGCGTGCGTTGGCCAGTGGCGTCAAGGCGGCGAGGACGTCCGAGGCCAGGTCGTCGAGCGATACCTTCTCGATCGCCCGTCCGGCACCGCCCGCCTGGATCCGGGACAGGTCGAACAGGTCGTCGACCATGCCGCTGAGCCGGTCGACCGAGGCGCCGATCTGCTTGTAGTACGAGGACGGGTCGTCGACCATGCCGTCCTCGAGCGCCTCGGACATCGCGCGCAGCCCGGCCAGCGGCGTGCGCAGATCGTGGCTGACCCAGGACACGAGTTCGCGTCGTGACGACTCGAGCGCACGCTCGCGGTCGCGCGTCTCGGCAAGTGCCTGCGCGGTGGCGGCGAGTTCGCGGCGCACCTGCTCGAGCTCGGCGGTCAGCGGGCGACCGTCGTCCTCGGGCACGCGTCCTTCGGCAAGCGCGGCGATTGCGGTGCGCAGGCGGCGGTTGTCCTGCGCGAGGCGGCGCGCAGCTGATCCGGCGGCAATCGTCGCGATCCCGCCGGCCGCGACGCTGAGGACGATCACGGTCATCCAGTCGTGGGTCGGCAGCAGCATGGCGTGGATGGCGCCGAGCAGCGCGCCGACCGAAGCCGCGGTGCCGGTGAGGACGACCGAGGCCAGCACGCCGGTGAGTGAACGGCGTCGAGCCGGTAACAACACGAACCACGTCGCGAGTGCCGCAATTGCCGACCAGAGCAAGGCCCAGCCGACGTTGGCGAACGTGATCGTCATGACGGCTCGAGGCGATAGCCGACGCCCCACACCGTCTTGATCAGCGACGGATTCGTCGGGTCGTCCTCGACCTTTTCCCGCAACCGGCGCACGTGCACGGTGACCGTCGACTGGTCGCCGAACGTCCAGCCCCACACCTCGCGCATCAACTGCTCGCGAGTGAACGCGACGTCGGGGTGCTCCATAAGGAACGCGAGCAGTTCCAACTCACGCACCGTGAGGCTGAGTTCGACGCCATTGCGCGTCGCGCGCCGCGCGGCGCGATCGACGGTGATCGACCCGGCGGACAGCACGCGGCTCGGCTTAACCGGAGCGCTGCGCCGCAGCACCGAGTCGATGCGCAGCACGAGCTCGCGCGGCGAGAAGGGCTTGGTCACGTAGTCGTCGGCACCCACCTCGAGGCCGGCGATGCGATCCTCGGCTTCGCCGAGCGCGGTGAGCATGATGATCGGCAGGCCGGGATGGCTCACCCGCACCCGCCGGCACACTTCGAGGCCGTCCACCTCGGGCAACATGATGTCGAGCACGATCAGCTCGGGCGGGTCGGCCTCGATCGCCTTCAGCGCGGTGTTGCCGTCACCGACGTGTTCGGCGGTGTGCCCGGCGCGCTCGAGATAGCCACTGACGACAGTGGCGATGGTGTCGTCATCGTCGACGACGAGCACGCGGGACATCCCTGAATCGTAGGTGCGCGCCATCGTGACCGCGGTCGATGTCACCGCTTCGTAAGCACTGTGGTGGCGCTCTCTCGGTGATGGCCGTCTCGGTGATCGCCATCGCTTCGCGCAGTAAGCGCGATGCCGGCCGCCCTAGCGTGGGTAGCAATACCTCGGACACGGTGTCACATAGACCCGGCCGCACACTTCCCGGCTCGGAAAGGCAGGCTCGTCAATGCGCGTACGCCCCCGGATCGCCGCGATCGCCGCGGTGATCGCCAGCGCCGCGATCGTTCCGACGGCCGCAGGCGCGGCGACCGCGCACTGCAGCGCACATGGCTCGCTGCCGGCTCGCGT
>DASRSG010000017.1:0-3865 GCA_035656595.1 Jatrophihabitantaceae bacterium
GGGATCGCGATGACGATTCGGCTGGACCCAGTAGAGCGCGCCGTCACCGACATCAAGGCCGGCAAGGCGGTTGTCGTCATAGATGACGAGGATCGCGAGAACGAGGGCGACCTCATCTTCGCCGCCGAGTTGGCCACGCCCGAGATGGTCGCGTTCATGGTGCGCTACACGTCGGGGTACATCTGCGTACCGGTGACTGAGGCGGAGGCCGATCGGCTCGACCTGCCGCCGATGTTCCGGGTCAACCAGGACCGCCGCGGCACCGCCTACGCCGTTACCGTCGACGCCCGCGAAGGTGTCAGCACCGGCATCTCGGCCAGTGACCGGGCGCGCACCATCCGGCTGCTCGCCGACCCCAAGGCCACCGCCGCTGACTTCTCCCGCCCCGGCCATGTCGTGCCGCTTCGCGCCAAGGACGGTGGCGTGCTGCGGCGCCCCGGCCACACCGAGGCGGCGGTCGACCTGGCCCGGCTCGCCGGGCTGCAGCCCGCCGGCGCGCTGTGCGAGGTCGTCAGCGAGAAGGATCCGGCCGGCATGGCCCGCGCCGACGAGCTGCGGGTCTTCGCCGACGAGCATGACCTGGCGATGATCTCGATCGCGGATCTGATCGCCTACCGGCGCCGCTTCGAAAAGCTCGTCGAGCGGGTCGCGTCGGCGCGGGTCCCGCTGCGGTACGGCGAGTTCACCGCGGTCGGCTACTCCTCGAGCTACGACCGGCGCGAGCATGTCGCGTTCGTGTTCGGCGAGCTCGGTGACGGCGAGGACGTGCTGGTGCGGGTGCACTCGGAATGCCTCACCGGCGACGTGTTCGGCTCGCTGCGCTGCGATTGCGGACCGCAGCTGGACGCCGCGCTGGGTGCCGTGGCGCGCGAGGGCCGCGGAGTCGTGCTCTACGTCCGTGGCCACGAGGGCCGGGGCATCGGGCTGTTGCACAAGCTGCAGGCCTACCAGTTACAGGACGCCGGCTCCGACACCCTCGACGCGAACCTCGAACTCGGCCTGCCCGCCGATGCGCGCGACTACGGGACGGGCGCGCAGATCCTCGTCGATCTCGGCGTGCACTCGATGCGGCTGCTGTCGAACAACCCGGCCAAGCGCGCCGGGCTCGAGGGCTACGGCCTGCGGATCACCGGCCGCGAGCCGCTGCCCGTCCACGCCAATCCGGAGAACCTGCGTTACCTGCAGACCAAGCGCGACCGGATGGGACACGACCTGGATTTCGACGCCGCGGACCCAGCGTGAGCGACGCTTGCGCAGCGAGTGGCGGGGAGGAGATCGCGTGAGCGACGCTTGCGGAGCGAACCGGGGGGATGTCCGGCCGTCAGGCCGTACGCGATTGATGATCCGCCCGAGCGCAGCGAGTGGCGGGGAGGAGATCGCGTGAGCGTCCGATGAGCGGGACGGGCGCACCCGAGTCGCGGCCCGTCGAGGGCGCCGAGGACCTGCGCGTCGCTGTCGTCGCCAGCCGGTGGCACACCGAGGTGATGGACGGCCTGCTCGAGGGCGCCCAACGGGCCCTGCACGATGCAAAGGTCCGTGACGTCACGGTGCTGCGGGTGCCTGGAACGTTCGAACTGACCGTCGCGGCGGCTCGGCTGGCCCGCGCCGGTTTTGATGCCATCGTCGCGCTCGGCGTGGTGATCCGTGGTGGCACCCCGCACTTCGATTACGTCTGCGCGGCGGCGACGAGCGGGCTGACCGCCGTCACCGAGCGATCCGGGGTGCCGGTCGGGTTCGGTGTGCTCACCTGCGACGACGATCAGCAGGCACTCGACCGGGCAGGGCTGCCCGGATCGAAGGAGGACAAGGGCTACGAGGCCACCGCCGCCGCCCTGCAGACGGCGATCACCCTGCTTGGGTATCGCTGATCCGGCGCGCGGTCAGTTCGCGCACCTCGGCATAGCGTGCGCGCACCGACGCGATCGGGTCGGCGTCGTAGCGCGCCACCTGGCCCGCGCCCCACTGCGGTGCTTCGTCGGACCCGGACAGCACCCAGGCCGCCTGTCGCGCCGCGCCGACGGCGACATACTCACCCGGCTCCGGCACCGCGACTGACGTCGCGAACACCGTCGGCGCGATCTGCCGCAGCGCCTCCGACCGCGCCCCGCCGCCGACGAGCAGCACCCGCTCGATCGAGACGCCCTCGTCGCGCAGCGCGTCCAGGCCGTCGGCCAGCCCGCATAGCAATCCTTCGACCGCAGCACGGGCCAGGTGGGCCGGCGTCGCGTTGTCGTGCTGGAGCCCGAGCACCGAGCCCGACGCGTCGGGACGGTTCGGCGTGCGCTCGCCGTCGAAGTACGGGACGACGGCCAGCCCGCCGGCACCCGGCGGAGCCGACAGGGCGAGGTCGGACAGTTCGGCCAGTGACACGCCGAGCAGCCGCGCTGTCGAGTCCAGCACGCGCGCTGCGTTGAGCGTGCAGACCAGCGGCAGGAAGGCACCGCTCGCGTCCGCGAAGCCGGCCACGATCCCGCTCGGGTCGGCCGTCGGGGTCGTGCTGACCGCGCTGACGACGCCCGACGTCCCGATGGAGACGATCACGTCACCGCGGTGCGCACCCACCCCCAACGCGGCCGCGGCATTGTCGCCGGTGCCGGGCCCGAGCAAGACGCCCGACCGTGTCGTGCCCGGTGAACTGGACGGCGCGAGCACCGTAGGCAGCGCCGGCTCGGCACCAAAGGCCAGCCGCAGCAGATCGGTGCGGTACTCGCCGCTCGCCGGTGACCAGTAGCCCGTGCCGCTCGCGTCGCCACGGTCGGTGCTGAGCGTGTCGATCCCGCTCGCGCCGCGCAACTGCCAGGTGAGCCAGTCGTGCGGCAGGCACACCGCGGCCGTCCGCTTCGCGTTGTCGGGCTCGTGGCTGGCCAGCCAGCGCAGCTTCGTCACGGTGAACGACGCGACCGGTACCGAACCCACCGCGTCGGCCCACGACTTGGCGCCGCCGTCGAGCTCGTCGATCAACTCCTCGGCCGCGCGCGCCGACCGGGTGTCATTCCACAAGAGCGCGTCGCGAACGACCTGCCCGCGCTCGTCGAGGCACACCATGCCGTGCTGCTGGCCGCCCACCGCCAGCGCCGCGACGTCGTCGATTCCGCCGGCCTTGTCGATCGCCTGCTCGAGCGCCGTCCACCAGGCAGCCGGGTCGACTGAGGTGCCGTCCGGATGTGGCGCCGTGCCGCTACGCACGAGTTCGCCGGTCTGCGCGTCGTGTAAAACCACCTTGCAGGACTGCGTCGAGGAATCGATTCCGGCGACGAGTTGGGCAGCTGCCATCGAACAATCATGTCGCAAACACACCCCAGGCTGATCGCGGGCTTTGCCGCTGAGCCAAGGTGGGGCAGGGTCAGTCGTCGGGAGTCTGCGAGCGAAGCGAGGGCTTGGACGTGAAAGCAGCTGTGATCGAGTCGGTCGGCCAGATCGTCGTCGAGACCGTCGACGACCCCGCGCCGGGGCCGCGCGACGTCGTCGTCGAGGTGGCGGCGTGCGGGCTGTGCGGCACCGACCTGCACATCCTGCAGGGCGAGTTCGCGCCGACGCTGCCGATCGTGCCCGGGCATGAGTTCGCGGGGACGGTCGTGGCGTGCGGCGCCGAGGTGCACGACGTGCGCGAAGGCGATCGGGTCGCAGTCGATCCGTCCCTGTACTGCAACGAATGCCATTACTGCCGCATCGGCCGAAACAACCTCTGTGAGCGGTGGGGTGCGATCGGCGTGACCGTGCCGGGCGGCGCGGCCGAATTCTGCGCGGCCCCGGCGGCGAACTGCGTGGTGCTTCCCGAAGCGGTACGAACTGTCGACGCAACCCTGATCGAACCGCTCTCGTGCGCGGTACACGGCTATGACATGTTGGGCTCGCAGCTCGGATC
>DASRSG010000018.1:0-2194 GCA_035656595.1 Jatrophihabitantaceae bacterium
GCCGCGGATGTCAGCCGCGCAACCTTGTACCGGTACTTCAGCACCAAGGACAAGATCCTGGCCGAGCTGACCCGACGAGCGGTTGTCGAGATCGAAGAGCACGCTGCCGCCCTGCCGTCCATGGCCGCCGGTTCGTTGACCGAGTGGATGCTCGGCTACGTCGGATTCCATCGCACCTACCGCGGCGTGATCCGGGCGTGGTTCGACGGCACGGTCGCAGAACAGCTCTCCGATGCGGATGTCGATCACGGCATCGGCGCGATTTTTCAAGCGGTTTCCGCGCTACTGTCCACCGTCGACCTGCCGGCAGGCGTTGACGCCGATGTGGCGAGCGCGGTGTTCGTGGCGGTCCTGGGCCGGATGTCCGAACCGACGGGGGCAAACGCATCGCACAGCGACGAGCGGGCTGCCGCGTTGATGGTCAAACTGTTGCGGCGTTCTCTCCTGCGCCCTTGAGGTCGGCGCGCAGTTGCTTCTTGTCGACTTTGCCGCTGGCCAGCACGGGTAGATCGGCCACCAGCACCAGTCGGCGAGGCACCTTGTAGCGCGCCAGCCGTTGCCGCACGCCCTCCTGCACCGTCTCCAGCGTCAGCGACGCACCACTGCACGGCACCACAACTGCACAGACCGCTTCGCCCCACCGATCGTCGGACACCCCGACGACCGCACAGGCGGCTACTCCGTCAACCGCACAGACCGCATCCTCGACCTCGGGCGAATAGATATTCTCTCCTCCGCTAATGATCACGTCCTTCTTACGGTCCATCAGGTAGAGCAGCCCCTGCCCATCCAATCGGCCCATATCGCCGGTGCGACACCACCCGTCGCGCAGCGTCGCCTGAGTTGCCGCCGCGTCCTGCCAGTACCCGCGGAACATGGAGTCCGACCGCACGACGATCTCACCTGCTTGCTCCACGGGTACGTTGCCGCCATCCTCATCGACAACACGCACCCGCGTGCCGGGAAATGGGAAGCCCACTGAACTCAGCCGCTCGGCAGCGTCCGGTTCATCGAGAACGTGGAACTCGCGAGGCAGTCCGGAGACGATGCCTTCGCTTTGGCCATAAAGGTTGAGAAAACCCGCATCCGGCAGCGCGGTGAGCGCCCGCCGCAGGATGGCCGCGGTCATCGGCGCGGCCGAATAGACCACCGTGCGAACCGATTTCACCGATGAGCCCTCGCCAACCTCGTCTAGGAGTCCCTTGAGCATGACCGGTGCCAGGTGCAGCACCGTGATCCGCTCGTCGGCGATCAGCCTCACCGCGTCGGCCGCGACGAACTGTTGCTGCAGCACCACCGTTGCGCCGCGGGCGTGCAGGCCTCCGATGATCCCGAGCGCACCGAAATGGAACATCGGCATGTTGATCAGCCCGCGATCGGTGCTGCCGCAGCGCATCTCGTTATTCATCGTGAATGCGACCCTGCGCATCTCGCGCTGTCCGAGGATGCAGCACTTGGCCGCGCCGGTCGTGCCGCTGGTGAACAGCAGGTACGCGATGTCGTCGGGTCGCGCGACGAATCCAAGTTCGTCGCTGGGGCCTCCTTCAACGAATCGCTCGTAGCCGACGATCCCCGGCCGGGCCTCTCCCCCGATGGTCACCAGATTCGGCCCCGACGTCATACCGGCTACGACATCGGCCATCATCGGCATGAACTCCTCGGCGCAGAACACGATCGACGGGGCGACGCGCCGCAGCGCATCGTGCACCTCCGGTGCCGAGAGGCGGAAGTTGATGGTGGCCATGATGATTCCGCTGAGCTGGGCGGCGGCGTTCAGCTCACCGAACTCGATGCTGTTGCGGCTCAACACTGCGATGCGGTCCTGGCGCTGCACACCGGCGGCGGCCATCGCCGACACCAATCGGACTGCCCGGTCGCGTAATTGAGCGTGGGTGACGGTGCGGTGGCCGTGCCGGTAGGCGACGACGTCGGGAAAGCGCACCGCGTTGTCAGTGACCACGCCACCGAGCGTCATGTCGTCGACCGTGGCCATCGACGTGAGCTACCGGCTGCTCAACAGCATCGACCCGGCCACCGGTCCCCCGCCCACACCCACGGCCACCACCTCGGGAGTGCGGGGTGCCTGCCGATCGCCGCCCTCGCCCCACAACTGCACACATGCTTCGTGCAGGAAGCCCATGCCATGCAGTCGACCGCCGGAGAGTTGTCCGCCGCTGGTATTCATCGGTAACGA
>DASRSG010000019.1:0-3564 GCA_035656595.1 Jatrophihabitantaceae bacterium
CGCCACGCACCTGACGGTTGGCCGGCTGAGCGCCGGACACCGCTATTACTTCGAGGTCGAGGCACGCAACGCGGCCGGGCTGTCGGTTTCGAGCGCACTGGTGAGCGCGGTGCCGTACACCACCCCGTCCGTCCCGCGATCCTTGCAAGCCCGCGCCGGGCACAAGTCACTCGCGCTGACCTGGGTTGCGCCGTCGTCGTCCGGCAGCACGACGATCACCGGGTACCAGGTGCAGTACGCCGCGTGCCGGATCGGTGCGGCGCACTGCAACGCCGTCACACGCAGCACGAGCAGGCCGAAGCTGATGTTGCGCGGGCTGACGGCCGACCGGCAGTACTACGCGCGGGTGCGCGCGGTGAACCGGGCCGGCGTGGGCAGCTATACCGCGCAGCTCGGCACGAGGACGAAGTAGGTGCAGCGTTGACGTGAACACTGCACCCGTTACTGCGGCGGGCGGATGCAGTGCTCGACGCTGGCGACCAGCCCATCGGCATAGATGTGCTTGTCGGCCGAATCCAGATGTGACATCCCGGCGCTGTTTCCGCCGGCCTCGTTGTAGATCCACGGCACCTGCGAGAGCAGCTGCACGATCCAGATGTTGCCGGCCGGCAGGCCACGCGAGCCGAGGTCGTAGCCAGTGTTGCCCTGCAGCGCGACCGCGTGATGTTCGACGCTGGCACGCTGATCGCGAAAGATCTGTCCGTACCTCTTGCTGAGTGCGGCAACGTGCTTGTCGGTGAAGTAGACCTTCTTGCCGCTCGGCGTCTCGCGATAGTTGCCGACTGACTGGTAGTAGACGATCGCGTTGCCCTGATCGAAGCCGATACCGCCGTTCGACCCGGCCTGATCGTGGATGCTCAGTGCCAGATCGGCATGCACGTTGTTCGCGATGTGCGCGCGTCGTCCCAGCGAGGTGGGTTGCCCGTCGCGCTTCTTGGTCATCACCACGTCGTAGCCGGCGGCCTCGAGCTGCGCCTTGACGATCTCGGCCACGGCATAGACGTCGTGCATCTCCGGTTCGTTCTCGTAGTCGGAGACATCGAGTCCGGTCGCGGGATCGATCGCGTGGATCGATCGGCTGTGCCCAGGATCGATCACGATGACCGGATGGCGCTCGGGCGGCGTCACGTCCGGCGTGACGCTCGACGACATGCTCGGGAACGGTCGGGTGTGCGACGGGCTGGGCTTGGCAGTGGTGTGGACGTGCGTGCGCGGGGGTCGGGGTGTGGTGCTGATCGGATCGGGCGCCGCCGGCGATGCCGACGACGAACGGGGCGCCGGGGTAGGCGTCGGGTGCGCGGGCGGCGCGGCCACCGACGTGCAGGCCGCGGCCACCAGCACCGCGCAAAGCGCACCGACCACACCGGTCGCGTCGACAATGCGGCGTCGCCGCCCGAGACAACCCATCTGGCTAACGTAGCGAGGGCGTGTCATTGGTGGCGCACATGTCGGCTACGGCACGCTGTAGATGTGGATCTGCGATCTCGGCGAGGGCACCGTGCGCGCCGCGCACCCTCGGGCGCCGCGCTGGCAGCGATCAGCCTGCTGGCACTGGCCGGGTGCGGATCAGCCACAGCGAGGTCACAGCCCAGCGCAAGTGGAGCTGGGCCCTCGTCGTCCTCGTCGTCTACTGTCAGTGCGTCGCCGGCGCCGCACGCCACCACGTCCGATCCGTCGACGAGCGCGGCGCCGAGCCCGGCGCAGATCCGCGCGCGGGTGACTGCGGCGATCACGGCGCTGGCATCGGCCGCTCCGAAGCGGAGGGTGTCGGTCGCCGCGCTGAACACCGCCACCGGTGCCTCATACTCGATGGGGGCGAAGTCAGGGATTTGGACGGCCAGCGTGTACAAGCTGTTCATCCTCGAGACGCTGCTGCTCGAGCGGCAGCGGACGGGGACGACGCTGTCCGACGGCGAGGCCGGCACGGCCGCACGGGCGATCGAGAACAGCGACAACGTGTCGGGATACGACCTGTTCCTCGACATCGGGGGCAACGCCGGACTGACCAAGGGCGCTCGGGCGTTGGGGCTATCGCACACCGTCCCCGGGCAGTCCGATCCCACCTTCACCACCACGAGCGCCGAAGACTGCCTGACATTGTTGAAGAATCTCGTTGCTGGCGGACCACTGGACAAGCGATCCCGCTCGTTCACGCTCGGTCTCATGCGAGACGTCGAAGCCGACCAGAGGTGGGGGATCGGGTCGGTGGCTGACCGTGGCACCGGCTTCGCGAACAAGAACGGCTGGCTGTCCATCAACAACACCAACGGGCCGGGTGAGGACGACGGCGGTCTGTGGGTCGCGAACAGCCTGGGCATCGTCACCGTCGGCGGGCAGCAGGTGTTGATGGCGGTGCTCACCGAGCACAATCCAGATTTCGCGACCGGCGTCCGTCTCGTGCAGGCCATCACGAGGCAAGCCGTCAAGGCAGTCGTCACACCCGCGACGCTCGCCACCCGCCCGTCGGGGCACCAGCACGCGCCGAAGCACTAGCCGGACAGCGCCAACTCCAGGTACCTCTCGAATGCCGCGTCGGGCCCGGGCACATACCTCGGCGGGCGTGGCGCCGCGCTGCGTCCACTACGCGGTCCCTGGCCCGAGCCACGACTTGACGATGCCGTCGAGCAACTGCACGGTGGCTGGCCGGCCCTGCCGCTCAGTCGAGGAAGTCGGCCAGCATCGGCAGCAGGATGTTTGCGCGCCTGGTGACCTGCATGTGCGTCGTGTCCGGAAGGACAGCCAGCCGCGCGTCCGGAATGAGGCGCTGCATCAGCGCGGCATGTTCGATGGTGACGAAGTCGTGGTCGCCGAAGACCAGCAGCGTTGGCGCGGTGATGCCGGCGAGCTGCTCGTCCGACCAGCCCTCCAGATCGGCGTTCGAGCTCGACAGCGCGGACAGGAAGTCGTCGAAGTGGTCAGGATGCGGTGAGAGCCGAAGGTAGGCGTCGCGGAAGCCGGTGAAGTCCTGCTGGGTAGGCATGCGCGTGGACGTGGCGTGCTTGGCCGGATCGAGCAAGTCTTCGTGCATGCCGTCGAGGCGCACGCTCGCCGAGATTGGCACGATCGAGCGCACCCGATCGGGGTGACTGACCGCCAGCTCCAACGTCACCGCGCCGCCCATGCTGTGGCCGAGCACGTGCGCTCGGTCGATACCGAGGTGATCGAGCAGCGCGACCACGTCCGCGGCAAGTATCGCTGGGCTGATGACCCGATCGATGTCGGCCGTGCGGCCGTGCCCCTGCATCTCGACACCGATGACGCGATGTTTCGCCGACAGTGTCGGGATCAGACCAGCGAAGCTCAGATCGATGGTGAGCATGCCGCCGTGCAGCAGGACAAGCGGGCTGCCTTCGCCGTGCACCTCGTAGTACATGTGCAGACCGTCCACATCCGCATAGGTGTCGCGATCAGCCGCAGCGTTGCCGTTCATAATCATTGCCGAACCTCTTTCCCCGGGCCGGTGCTGATCCTATGGCGGCCAGCCATACCCGAACTCGCACGCCGATCATGACGAATTGAAACCCCGTGTATTGGGCGCCGACGATGATCACCAGAGCCAGCAGC
>DASRSG010000020.1:0-6071 GCA_035656595.1 Jatrophihabitantaceae bacterium
CCCACACCGGCTCGAGCAGGTCGTCGCGCGGATCGAAGGCGCCGACCTGAACGTGCACCTTGAACACGCTCGTGCCGGCATCGAGCGCGGCCCGAACGTACGACGCGGCCGAGGGCTCTGGATAGAACGTTCCGGTCGGCACGCACTCGGGCGTCCGCGCCGCGAACGCGCGCGCCCACTCGTTCAGCGACACCGCCATCCCTGGCTTGTGCGGGTAAACCAGAGCGGTGAACCGCCGCACGCCGAGCGCCCGCAACTGCGCCAGGCGCTCCTCGTCGGTGCCCCGGTAGTGCACCGGCCACGGCGTGCCGTAGTGCTCGACCGCGTCGTCGAAATACCGCCACACCGCGTCCATCACCGGCTTGGGCATGAAGTGCGTGTGGATGTCGATCAAGCCCGGCAATCCGAGCCGTTGCCACCAGCCGGGAACGTCGGCGTCGTCCACCCGCTAGTCCATGCCCTTGCTGCGCCGTCCGAGCGCGCGCGCCACCTCGCGATCGGCGTCGCGCCGGGCCATGTCTTGGCGCTTGTCATAGGTCCGCTTGCCCCGTGCGAGGGCCAGTTCGACCTTCACCTTGCCGTCCAGGAAGTAGAGCGAGAGCGGGACGATCGTGAGCCCACTCTCTTGGGTCCTGCCGATCAACCGGCCGATCTCTTCCCGGTGCAGCAACAGCTTGCGGGTGCGGCGCGGCTCGTGATTCGTCCAGCTGCCCTGCGTGTATTCCGGAATGTGCACGTTGCGCAGGTACATCTCGCCGTCATCGATCGTGGCGAATCCGTCGACGAGCGAGGCCCGGCCCTGCCGCAGTGACTTGACCTCGGTGCCCTTCAGCACCAGGCCGGCTTCGTAGACGTCGAGAATCGAGTAGTCGTGGCGTGCCTTCTTGTTCTGCGCGATGATCTTGCGATCGGTCTGCCGATTGCTCGATTTCGCCTGCGTTGCCACACCTACAACCGTACGTACGCGCGCAACGTCACAAAGGCGGTCAGGGCCGAGAGGACGACGCCGACGATCAGGCCGGCGCCCCCGGCCAGCAGGATGTCATTGGAGCTGAGATTGGGGATCGTGCCCTTTTCGGTCGGGCCGGCCAGGATGTCGTCGAGCAGGAAGTACTTGCCGATCGCGATGAAGCCGATCGATATCAGCCCGCCGATTGCGGCGGAGATGATCGCTTCCAGCATGAACGGCAACTCGGTCATCCACCGCGAAGCGCCGACGAGGCGCATGATGCTCGTCTCGTTGCGCCGCTGATTCGCCGCGACCTGGATCGTATTGCCGATCAGCAGGATCGACGCGATCAGCACGACCAGTGCAATCACGATCGAGAACTTGCGCGCACCGTCGATGAGCGAGAGCAGCGCGTTGATCGTGTTGATCTGATTGTTGACCTTGTCGACGCCGGCGACGCGGTCGTACGACGCGGCAAACGGCAGGTAGTCGTTCTTGATGTCGTTGAGCTTCACGCTGAACGACGCGGGGAAGGTCCCGAGTTTGAGGAAGGGAGCTTGGTCGGGCAGTTGCTTGCGGCCGAGCTCGAGCGCGCGTTGCTGGTCGATGTAGTAGAAGGACTCCACGCGCGGATCCTTCGTCAGCATCTGCTGCACGGTCGCCGTCTGCTCGGCGGTGGTTTTCTTGTTCTTGGCGCAGGTGAGCGGCTGCGCCGGGCGGCGTTCGCGCTGCGCGACATCGTTGTTGGAGGCCTGCTGGTCATACGCGAGGTTGGTGCAGAGATAGACCTGCACGTTCAGCTTGTCCTCGTAGGTGTTGCGGAACCGGGTGATCTCGGTGTTCGCGAGGACGGCCGCGCCGACGAACCCGAGCGCGATTGCCGTGCTGAGGATGAGCGCGACCGTCATCGTCGCGTTGCGGCGGATGCCTGCCGCGACACCGGACAGGACGAAGTTGGCGCGCATGTCTTCCTAACTCTTCACGCGTGCGGGCAGCCGGTCGTTAGCGACCGACGCCGTACACGCCGCGGGACTGGTCGCGGATGACCTTGCCGAACTCCAGCTCGATCACCCGGCGACGCATGGCGTCGACGATGTTGTTGTCGTGCGTGGCCATCACCACGGTGGTACCGGTGCGGTTGATGCGCTCGAGCAGGCTCATGATGCCCTGGCTGGTGTCGGGGTCGAGGTTGCCGGTGGGCTCATCGGCGAGCAGCACGAGCGGACGGTTGACGAATGCCCGGGCGATCGCGACACGCTGCTGCTCGCCGCCGGACAGCTCGTGCGGCAGGCGCTGCGCCTTACCGGTGAGGCCAACCAGATCCAGCACCTCCGGAACGGTGCGCTTGATCGCCTTGGGCGATTTGTTGATCACTTCGAGCGCGAACGACACATTCTCGTAGACACTCTTCTTCGGCAGCAGCCGGAAGTCCTGGAACACGCAGCCGATCTTGCGGCGCAGGTCGGGCACCTTGCGCTTGGGTAGCCGGGACAGGTTGCGGCCGTTGACGGTCACCACGCCCTCGTCCGCGATCTCTTCACGGAGCAGCAACCGCAGCACCGTGGTCTTGCCCGACCCGGACTGGCCGATGAGAAAGACGAACTCGCCCTTGTCGATGTCCATCGTCACGGTGTCCAGGGCAGGGCGAGCACCGGCCGGGTAGACCTTGGAGACATTCTCGAGCCGGATCACGTCGGGTCAGTTTACGGGATTGTTATCGAGATCCTGGCACCCGCGAAGCTCGCGCGAGTCAGCGTGCGCTCAGGTCGGCACGGCCGGCTTACCTGCGGCCCGGACAAATAGGTCGGACCCGGTTGCTAGCGTGGCCGAATGTGAGCCCTCCGAGCGCGTCGCCGTCGTCCGTGCATGCCGCGTCGGCGACACGGCCAACGGCTCGGTCGCTCATCTCGGCACGGCGGCTCACCAAGAAGTTCGGCACCTTCACCGCTGTAGACGCCATCGACTTCGACGTTGCGCGTGGCGAGGCGTTCGGCTTCCTCGGTCCGAACGGGGCCGGCAAGAGTTCGACCATGCGCATGATCGGCTGCGTGGCGCCGATCACGTCCGGCGAGCTCAGCATTCTCGACATGAATCCGGCGACCCAAGGCCCGCAGATCCGCTCGCGCCTCGGCGTGGTGCCGCAGCAGGACACCCTGGATCTCGAACTCAGCGTGGCCGACAACCTGTACGTGTACGGCCGGTACTTCGGCATGTCACGCGCCGAGCTCCGGCCCAAGGTGGCCGAGCTGCTCGAGTTCGCGCAACTGGCCGACCGGGCGAAGGGCAAGGTCGAGCCGCTCTCCGGCGGTATGAAGCGTCGCCTCACCATTGCTCGCTCGCTGATCAACGATCCGGAGATCCTCCTGCTGGACGAGCCCACCACCGGCCTCGACCCGCAGGCTCGGCACGTCCTGTGGGATCGGCTCTACCGGCTCAAGCTCGCCGGGGTCACGCTCGTGCTGACCACGCACTACATGGACGAGGCCGAGCAGCTCTGTGACCGGCTCGTGGTGATGGACGGCGGCCGGATCGTGGCCGAAGGCTCACCGGCGGCTCTGATCGCCGAACACTCGACACGGGAAGTCGCCGAGCTGCGTTTCCGGCCCGGCGATAACGCCGACGCAGCGGGCAAGCTCGCTGCGGTCCTCAGTGGCGACCGCGAGCGGGTCGAAGCACTACCCGACCGGGTGCTGCTCTACGTCGCTGACGGCGAGGCCGCGGTCGCGCGGTCGCATGAGATCGGGCTGACTCCGCTGTCGTCGCTCGTGCGCCGCAGCACCCTCGAAGACGTCTTCCTGCGCCTCACCGGCCGATCGTTGGTGGATTAGTGAGTGCGACTGTCGTTCGTCAGCGCGGGTCTACCTGGACGGTCGTCGAGTACAAGATCCTCCAGGCGCGCAAATACTGGCGCGCGGTGGTGATCGTCGGATTGGTGACTCCGCTGTTCTACCTGCTCGCGCTCGGCGTCGGTCTCGGCGTCGTCGTGAACCGGAACAGCGGCGGCCAGCTCGGCGTGCCCTACCTCGTCTTCGTGGCACCGGCCTTCCTCACCGCGGCCGCGTTGCAGGTCGCCACCAATGAAGCGGCGTTCCCGGTGATGGGCGGCTTCCGCTGGGAACGGCTCTTCCACGGCATCGCGGCCACCCCGCTTCGTCCCCTGCAGATCGCCGACGGCGTGCTGTGGTGGATCACCATCCGGGTCAGCCTGAACTCCGCGGTGTATCTCGCGATCCTGGCCGCGTTCGGCGGCGCGCACCGTTGGCAGGTGGTCTTCGCGGTGCCCGCGGCAGTGCTGTGCGGAATGGCCTTCGGTGCGCCGGTGGCCGCGTTGTCGGCCACGCTGCGCAACGACGGGCAGGCCTTCAACGTGGTGTTCCGGTTCATCGTGACGCCGATGTTCCTGTTCTCCGGAACGTTCTACCCGATCAGCCAGCTGCCGGGCTGGGCGCAAGCCCTCGCGCACGTGTCACCGCTGTGGCACGGCACCGAACTCGCCCGCGACGCGGCAATCGGTGGCCTCTCATCGTTCGCGGTGCTCGGTCACCTCGCGTTCCTCGTGGTGTGGCTTGTCGTCGGCGTCTCGCTCGCACGCTGGCGCTTCCGAGTCCGGCTCGAAGAATGACCGCGACACCGATTCTCGACGGCGCGCTGCGCATCCTGCCGACCGGGATGTACGCGCGGCGCTCGCACGTAGTCGTGCAACGTGCGTTCCGCGTGTATTCGCGCAGCTGGCTGGTGATCCTGACCGGTTTCTTCGAGCCGCTGTTCTACCTGTTTGCCTTGGGGACGGGCCTCAAGCACCTCGTCGGCATCGTGCATGGCCCCGGTGGGCATCCGATCTCGTATATGGCGTTCATCGCACCGGCGCTGCTCGCAGCGTCTGCGATGAACGGTGCGATCTACGACTCGACCAACAACGTGTTCTTCAAGCTCAGGTACGCGAAGCTCTACGACTCGATGCTCGCGACCTCGCTCGGACCACTTGACGTCGCGATCGGCGAGATCACCTGGGCGCTCATCCGCGGCGGGCTGTACTCGCTCGGTTTCATGGCGATCATGCTGATCACGGGGCTCACCGCGTCCGGGTGGGCGGTGCTGCTGCTTCCGGCGGCGCTGTTGATCGCGTTCGGCTTCGCGGCGATCGGGATGACGGTGACGTCGTTCGCGAAGACGTTCCAGGATCTCGAAATCGTACAACTCGCGGTCCTGCCGATGTTCTTGTTCAGCGGCACGTTCTACGGCCTGTCGGTCTACCCGCGCTGGCTGCAGATCGTCGTCGAGTGCCTGCCGCTGCAGCACGGCATCGAACTCCTGCGCGATCTCAACGCGGGCGTGTTCGACTGGGGCCTGGTCGGGCATGCGTCCTACTTCGT
The DNA here is from genome assembly GCA_035656595.1 of Jatrophihabitantaceae bacterium. Lineage (GTDB taxonomy): Bacteria > Actinomycetota > Actinomycetes > Mycobacteriales > Jatrophihabitantaceae > RYN-133. The sequence goes on from DASRSG010000020.1 coordinate 5,323, forward strand.
GGCCATGGCCGTGGTCGGGCTCGCAGTGACTGCTCGCCGCCTCGATCACCTGCTGCTGCGCTGACGCGCCTACGCTGCAGGCGTGCCGACACGGGATCACCCGGAGTTCCCGCTCGACCCGGACGTCGTGCCGTTGAACCATGCATCCTTCGGGCTGCCGACCACTGCACTGATGAGGCGCGCGGAAGCCATCCGCCGGCGCATCGAGCGCGACGCCGCGCGTTACCTTGCTGGCCCGATGCTGGCCGACCTGCGCGAGCAGGCCGCCGCGGTCGAGTCGTTCGTCAGAGCGCGGCCGGGCACGCTTGCTCTGGTTGCCAACTCGACCGAGGCGTCGTCGTCGGTCGCGGCGTCTCTCACCCGCGATCGTCGGATGCGGGTCGTGCTGCTGGATTCGGAGTATCGGTCAGTAATCCGAGCGTGGCAGGTGGCGACCGCAGCGACGGGCGGTGTCGTCGAGCTCGTCTCGATCCCGCTTCCGGTCGCGCGCGCTGACGACATCGTCGCTGCACTCGACGCCGCGACGTCCGGCGAGTTCGACACTCTGGTCGTCAGCCTCATCGCGTCGTCGACCGCTCTTCGCCTGCCGGTCGGGCGGATCGCCGAGTGGGCCGCGACGCGCGGCGCGATCACCGTGGTCGATGCCGCGCACGGCGCCGGGCACGTCGATCTGTGCGTTGCCGACCTGGGCGCGGCGATCGTGTTCGGCACGTTGCACAAGTGGCTGCCGGTCCCCCGTCCCGTCGGCT
>DASRSG010000021.1:0-4194 GCA_035656595.1 Jatrophihabitantaceae bacterium
CGCGATCTTCGACGGCCGGTCGCTCATGGAGCGCGCCGCCGCGCCCACGTCGACGCGCGCCCACGAACGACCAGCGTCGCAGCCGGCCCCGCCGCCGAAACCGACGCCGATCAAGTAACGAGAACGGATCAGCGCACGGGCCGGATCGCGATCGGCTAGCGCTGTAATCGTCGATGCCTGCGAGGTCGAGCACGGCGGCATCGCGCTCGATCTCGACGCGCTCCTCATGAAGGACGCGAATCGGTGCAGAGCCTCGGTCATGCGAATCGTGGCATGGTCGCCGGATGCAGGATGCCGAGCGGTACGTCGTCGCGATCGGCGCGCTGGGCACTGCGCTCGAGGCGGAGGCAAAGGCGTTGGCCGAAGACCTCGGCTCGACCGCGTACGAAGAACGGCTCAAGCTCGTCGGCGGCGTCCCGGCGATCGTGCTCACGACCCGCGATGGCGATGCCGCACAGGCCCTGGTCGCGAAGCTGCGTGGCCGGGGCCACCGCGCGCAGCTGTGTCGGGTTTCGGAGGTCGTTCCCGCAAGCGCGATGATCCTGCTTCGACAGTTTCTGCTCGACGACGACGCGTTAGGCACCGGTCGCGAACGATTGCCGTGGTCGGACATCTCTGCGCTGATCCGCGCGCGCCATCGGAGCACCGCCACATCCGTCGACATCGTCAAGGACAAGAAGTTCGACCTCGGCCGCGCGATCGTGACCGGCGGCCTCATGACGCGCAAGACCGAGAAACGCGAGGTCGTCACCCGGAGCGAGACCACCGAACAAGTGCTGTACTTGTTTCGCGCGAGTGGGCGGACGCCGTGGATTCTTCGCGAGCACAGTGCTCACTACGGTGCTCTCGGCTCTGCGCTTGCCCCGTCGGCGATGCTCAACTTTACGATCGCGGTCGAGCAGTTCCGGGCACGCGCATCACACGCAAGATTCGACGACGGGTTGCTGCGGCGGACCGCGCTCGTCGACGTCGATCTGTATGCCCACCTCATCGCGACAGCGTCGTCGACCTGACCGACTGCCGTCGCGCGTCGAGTGGCGCAATACGCGTGTGTTCGTGAGCATGTCATAGCGCTTGCCGCTGCGCGCACGCATGCTGGGCGTGTCGTGCACGTCGCTCGGTCTACCGGCACATCGATCGTAACGACAAGTTGACCGCACGAATTGTAAAGGCGGCCGCGATCTCGTTGTCGCGACGGGCGCTTTCGGGCGGTACGGCGTTTGCTTGGTGACACAGACGGGTGGGCACCGCAACGGCGCATCGTGTGTCGATAGCGAGAATACGTATTCGACAATAGGAACAGCGTCCTCGCATGGACGTGTTCATGAAAAGGCGACTACCGTGTCTAATATCAAGCATGTCTTTGTTCTGATGATGGAGAATCGCTCCTTCGATCATTTTCTCGGCTTCTCGAAGATCACCGGGACCGACACTCAAACGGGCAAGCAAACCAGTATCGATGGGCTGGCCGGCACCGAATCCAACACCTACCAGGCGACTGCGCCCGCCGTGGCGCCACCCAAAGCCGATCCTGGACAGGGGCCGACGATTCACGGCATGCCGCAACTGCCGCCGCCGACTCCGCAGAAGTCCGGACCGCTCACGGTCACCGTCGGGCAATGCGCACTCGACATCACGCCATGGGATCCGCAGCACCAGTTCCCGGACGTGATGATTCAGCTGTGCGGCCCGACGCACCTGGCCCAGAACCTCGACGGGGGTGCCTATCCGGCCGTCGACAATTCGGGTTTCTGCGCCGATGCGGCCAGCCATTACGCGAGCGGCATCGACACGGTGATGGAATGCTGGCCGGAGAAACGCTTGCCTGTCCTCACCGCGCTCGCGAAGGAATTCGTCGTTTGCGATCATTGGTACAGCTCGATGGCAGGGCCCACCGAGCCCAACCGCATGTTCGTGCATGCCGCGACGTCGGGCACGTGGGATGACTCGCCCAGCGACTTCCAGCAGACGTTCGCATCGCTGGTCGAAGGCATCAGCTTCGCCAACGGCACCATTTTTGACCGGATCAGCGCGGCGGGACTGACATGGGGCATCTACGCCGGCGATCGCTACCCTAATGTGGGGCTGCTCAAAGGAATCAATCCGAATTCCATTGATGATTACCAAAACTTCGCGACGGACATCTCTAATCCGAACTACGCGCCAGTCTATACCTTCATCGAGCCGCGCTACGACGAGCTTCAGGAAACCGCGGGCGAGGTGTTCACCAACAACTCGCAACACCCCTCGAACAGCGTCCAGCTGGGCGAGCAGCTGATCAAGAACGTCTACGAAGCCATCCGCGCCTCGCCGCTGTGGGAGAGCAGCATGCTGATCGTGACCTGGGACGAGCATGGCGGCTTCTACGACCACGTCAAACCGCCGCGCGCCACGCCGACGGGAGATACCGGACGTTACTGGGGCTTCAAGTTCGACCAATACGGCCCGCGCGTTCCAGCGGTCGTGATCTCACCGCTGTGCCCGAAGAACATGATCGAGCACCGGCAGCTGGAACACTCGGTCATCCCCGCGACGGTCGAGCAATTGTTCGGCCTCACGCCGATGACGGTGCGCGATAAGGCACTCACCGGCTTGCAAGGCCTCGCGACACTGCAATCCGCACGAACGGATTGTCCGATGACGGTATCCGACGGCAAGGCGACGCTCGACGAGACGTCGAAGGTCGCGCCGGCACTGGCCGCGTTCGACGGCAACCTCTATCTCGCGTGGTCCGGCGAAGATGGAGGCTCGCACTTGAACGTCGAGGTGTCGGCCGACGGCGGCGCGACCTTCGTCAACAAGAACACGCTCGCGGACAGCAGCACGCAGACACCCGCGCTGTGCGTTCACGACGGCAAGCTGATGATCGCCTGGACGGGCACCGACTCGAGCTCGTACGGCCGCCTCAACGTCGCGCAGCTGACGACGTCCGGCAGCGCGGTCACCGGTCTCGTGAACAAGGTCGTGCTGAGCGAAACCTCGGCCGAGGGCCCGTCGCTCGCGTCGTTCGGCGGGCGATTGTATGTCGCGTGGCGAGGTTACAATGACGGTCACGGCTACTTGAACCTGATCGCATCGAGCGACGGCGGCGCCACGTTCGGCGGCACGTACACGTCGACGGAGACCAGCGGCAAAGCGCCGGCGTTGTGCGCGCTCGGAACGAGCTTGATGATCGCGTGGTCGGGGACCGACAGTCCGTCGAGCTTGAACGTGGCGCAAGTCGCGATCTCGGGATCGGCGATCACCGGTATCGGCAGCAAGCACGTGCTCGCCGAGAACACCGCCGAAGCGCCGGCACTCACGACTTCGGGGACGACCCTTTACGTCGGGTGGCAAGGCTACAACGACGGTCACGGCTACCTGAACGTGATGCCGTCGACGGATCTAGGCGCGTCGTTTCAACCCAAGGTGGTCTCGCCCGAGACCAGCTCGGCCGGTCTCGCGCTCTGCGCGAACGGCGCGACGTTGGTGATGGCGTGGAACGGGACCAACAGTCCCTCGAGCTTGAACGTTGCGCAGGTCTTCGAGCCGTGTAGCTGGACGCCGTCGGGCAGCACGATCGGGGCACCTCCGGCGACCGGCGCCAAGCTCGCGGTAGCCGCCCGGGTAGAGCTGGTGACCGCGCCGGCCGTCGATCTGTCGACGCCGCTCGATACCAAGGACCCGGGGCTGATCACGGCGCTGGCCGTCGCGGCCCGAGCGCATATCGCGGCCCAGCCGGCGCAAGCCGCCGCGATCACGGCGCAGGTGCAGAGTCTGAAAACAGTGGGCGACCTGTCGAGCTACCTCAAGACCGTGACCCCGATCATCGGTACGGCCAAGGCCGCCGCGCGCAAGTAACGCGTCAAAACCGGCCGCGCGACCGGCTCTATTGGTGTTCCATGGGAATGGATAGGTTGGGGTCGGTGGGCTGGGTGCACGACCAGGTCTGCTCGGGGTTGGCCGTGATGACTCCGGTGTACTTCAGCGAGCCGCCGTTCACGTCTTGCGGGCCAGAGATGCAGTTGTAAAAGCCGCAGCTTGCACAGACCGAGATCGTTTGACCATACGTGCAGACTTTCGGGTCTTGGTCGACGCACGTGGCAGTGCCGCAGCACCATCCGCCGGCCGTCACTACACCGTTGTAGACACCGCTTGCCAACCCGCCGCCGACGTCGGGGTTCACGTGACACCAGTTACCGGGCGGCCCGGCAT
>DASRSG010000022.1:0-30401 GCA_035656595.1 Jatrophihabitantaceae bacterium
CCGGAAGGCCAACCGCTCAACCTTGCGATATGGACGGTCGCTGCGCGGCATCACCCACGGCGCAGTGCGCTGGTAGACGGCCAGCTCGCCGGCCGTCTCGGCCAGCTCCGGGCCGATCTGGATTGCCGATGCGCCCGTGCCGATGAGCGCGACCCGCTTGCCGGCGAGATCTGCGTCATGGTTCCACCGCGCGGAGTGGAAGATCTCGCCCTGGAACGTCTCGATGCCCTTGATGTCGGGCAGCGCCGGTTCGCACAAGGCGCCGACGGCGGGGACGAGGACGTCGGCGCTGAACCCGCCGTTCGTGGTGTCGACCAGCCATTGCTCGAGCTCCTCGTCCCACCTCGCGAGGGTGACCTCGGTGCCGAACAGGTGGTGGTCGAGGGTGCCGTACTTACGCGCGGTGTCGCGCAGGTACTGCTGGATCTCGGCCTGCGGCGAGAACGAGCGCGACCAGTCCGGGTTCAGCTCGAAGGAGTACGAGTAGAGGTGCGAGGGGACGTCACATGCCGCGCCGGGGTAGGTGTTGTCGCGCCAGGTGCCGCCGACCTCGCCGCCCCGCTCGACGACCAGGTAGTCGTCGCGGCCGGCCTTCGCGAGTCGGATGGCCGCACCGAGCCCGGCGAAGCCGCTGCCGATGATGAGGACGCCGACCTGCCGTCGTTCCTGGGACACGTAGTCCACACTAGAACCTAATTGAATCGCGGTCAATAGATAGTTGGCTCACGTTCAATAGCGGCCTATGCTGGGTAGGTGGCAGCTCTGCGATCGGTCGAGAAGCGCACCCGGCTCGACCCGGCCGCCCGGCGCGCCCAGCTGATCGAGCTGGGCGTCGAGATGCTCGCCACCCGCACCCTGGACGAGCTCTCGGTCGAAGACATCGCGTCCAAGGCCGGGATCTCTCGGGGTCTGCTCTTCCACTACTTCTCGTCCAAGCAGGAGTTCCATCTCGAGGTGGCCCGGGCCGCCGCCGCGGAACTCATCGCGCGGACCGCGCCGGACACCACGCTGCCGCCGCTGGATGCCCTGCGCGGCGCGCTGGGCGCGTTCATCGACTATGTCGAGGAGAACCCGGACAACTACAAGTCGCTCGTCCGCGGTGCGGCCAGCGGCGACCTGGACATGCGCGCCATCTTCGACGCCACCCGCTCGACGATGGCGGGGCGGATCGTGGCGGTGCTGTCCGAGCAGGGCCTGCCGCTCGGGCCGCGTGCCGAACTGGCCGTGCACGGCTGGGTCGCGTTCACCGAGGAGTGCGTGATCCGGTCCATCGACGGCGGGGTGCGCGAGCGTGAGGCACTGCTCGACATGCTCACCAAGGCGCTGCCCGCGCTCGTCCTCGCCGCCAGCGGCGAAGAGGTCAACTCGCTGGTCTCGATCCTCACCGCGAAGCAGGCCATCGCTGCCGAATGAGCCCGGTTCAGCGGGCCGGTCGGAGAACTAGGATGTCCGACTATGGCGTTCACAGTCGACCGCAACCCCAAGCCACGCGCTGAGAGCGAGCGCGCCGAGATCCTGAAGGCCCCCGGCTTCGGCCGGCACTTCACCGATCACATGGTCCGCATCGACTACGCGGACGGGGCATGGGGCGAGGGCCGGGTAGTGCCCTACGGACCGCTGCAGCTGGATCCGGCGACCATGGCGCTGCACTACGGCCAGGAGATCTTCGAAGGGCTCAAGGCCTATCGCCAGCCTGACGGCTCGGTCGCCTCGTTCCGTCCCGACGCCAACGCCCGACGGTTCGCGCGCTCGGCGAAGCGGCTCGGCATGGCCGAGCTGCCTGAAGAGCTGTTCCTCGAATCGTTGAGCGCGCTGGTCGCCGTCGACGGCGAGTGGGTGCCGACCGACCCGGACGAGTCGCTCTACCTGCGCCCGTTCACCATCGCGACCGAGGTCGGGCTCGGTGTGAACAAGCCGGCCGCCGAATATGCCTACCTGCTCATCGCCTCACCGGCCGGCTCGTACTTCACCGGCGGGGTGAAGCCGGTGAAGGTGTGGCTGTCGACCGAGTACACCCGCGCCGCGCCGGGTGGCACCGGCGAGGCGAAGTGCGCCGGCAACTACGCGGCTGCCTTCGTCGCGCAGGCGGCTGCGGCCGCGCAGGGCTGCGACCAGGTCGTCTGGCTCGATGCCGCCGAGCACCGCTGGGTCGAGGAGATGGGCGGCATGAACCTGTACTTCGTGTACGGATCGGGCCGCAACGCGCGCATCGTCACCCCGGCGCTCACCGGCACGCTGCTGCCCGGTGTCACGCGCGATTCATTGCTGACGCTCGCCGCCGACCTCGGCTACACCGCCGAGGAGGGCAAGATCTCGACCGACGAGTGGCAGTCCGGCAACGATTCCGGTGCGATCACCGAGGTGTTCGCGTGCGGGACGGCGGCGGTGATCACGCCGGTCGGCTCGGTGAAGGGTGCAAATGCCGAGTGGACGATCGGTGACGGCCAGCCCGGGCCGATCTCGATGCAGTTGCGCGATCAGCTCACCGGCATCCAGACCGGCCGGCTGCCCGACACGCACGGGTGGATGCGGGCTCTCTAATCCGCCGGCACTGTCAGGGGTCGTAGGGCGGGGCCACGCCCCAGCCCCAGCGGGGGAAGGGGGCGTGCTCGACGACGGCGGCGCCGGGCTGCGAGTTCTCCATGGCCAGCCGGGTGCCCCATTCGAGGTAGCCGATGAGGGCGGCGCGGAACTCCGGGTCGGCCGGCAGCTGTGCGTCATCGGCGGCGAGGCTCATCAGTGATGCGAACCGGAACCGTTGTTCGGCGGTGATCGCCAGGTCGCGATGGTGGGCAAGCATCGCCTCGTATCCGCCGAGGACCGAAGCCCATCGTCGCTATCGCTCCTCCGGGCTTGATCCTCCCGACGCGAGTGGTCCAGATCGACGAACAGATTCCGCGGATTAGGACGTGGGCCAGGTACGGAAGTTTTGGTAGGACCGGCTTGGTGTGGGTCCGCGCTGGCCCTGGTAGCGCGAGCCGTACTGCGCCGACCCGTACGGGAACTCGGCCGCGCTGGAGAGCCGGAACAGGCACAGCTGGCCGATCTTCATTCCGGGATACAGCGTGATCGGCAGGTTGGCCACGTTCGACAGCTCGAGGGTGATGTGACCGGTGAAGCCCGGGTCGATGAAACCGGCCGTCGAGTGCGTCAGCAACCCCAGCCTGCCCAGCGAAGACTTGCCCTCCAACCGCCCGGCCAGATCATCGGGCAGGGTGACGACCTCGAGCGTCGATCCGAGCACGAACTCGCCGGGATGCAGCACGAACGGTTCTTCGCCCTTGGGCTCGACCAGCGTCGTCAGATCGTCCTGTTGCAGGGACGGATCGATGTGCGTGTACTGCGAGTTGTTGAAGACCCGGAAGTACCGGTCGAGCCGCACGTCGATGCTCGATGGCTGTACGAGATCGGCGTCCCACGGCTCGAGAACCAATCGTTCGGCGGCGACCTCGGCGCGGATGTCGCGGTCGGACAGCAGCATGGCCAGAGGTTATCTGGTCGGTTTGCGCGGCTTGTTGAGTGCCACGAGGTCAAGGGGTCGCGCGGACGAACTCGACGATCGCGGCCGCCAGCTCTGGCCCAGCGTCCTCCTGCAGGAAGTGGCCCGCGTTGGCGATCACCGGATGCTCGCGCCCGGCGGCGCCGACCATAGTCCGCTGCAGGATCGGACCCATCGCGCCGGTGATCGGATCGCTGTCGGAGAACGCGACCAGCATCGGGGTCGTTGATGCAGCGAGGCGATGCCACGCGGCGCGATTCGCTCCGCTGGCCGGATCGTCCGGCCGGTACGGGACGAGTCCGGGCATGGCGCGCGGACCCGCCTTGTATGACTCGTCCGGGAACGGCGCGTCGTAGGCCGCGCGATCAGCGTCGCTGAGGCCGCGCACGCAGCCGGACGCGACGAACCGACCGATGTCGAGCGTGGGCGCGCTCTGGACGGCGATGCGGAAGCGGTGCCAGATCTCGGGCATGTTGACGTCGCCGGTGGGCAGGCCGGTGTTCGCCGCGACGATCCGCTTGAACCGGTCGGGGTGCTCGGCGGCCACGCGCAATCCGATCAGCCCGCCCCAGTCCTGACCGACCAGCGTCACGCCGTGCAGGTCGAGCACCTCGAACGCGAACGCGCGCATCCATTCGACGTGGCGAGCATAGGTGTGGTCACCTATCTCGGCCGGCTTGTCCGACCGTCCGAAGCCCACGAGGTCCGGAGCGATCACGCGCAATCCGGCGTCGGCGAGGATCGGGATCATCGACCGGTACAAGTACGACCAGGACGGCTCGCCGTGCAGCAGCAGCGCGGGCTGGCCGTCGGACGGCCCGTCCTCGACCCAGGCGATGCGCAGCCCGTCGACCTCGGCGTAATGCGGCTCGTACGGGAAGTCGGGCAGGTCAGCGAAACGCTCGTCTGGCGTGCGTAGCGGCGGCATACCTCGCGACCGTACGCGGTAACATCGCACCCGTTCGGCGGGTGTGGTCCAATGGCAGGACTTCAGCTTCCCAAGCTGACAGTGCGGGTTCGATTCCCGTCACCCGCTCAATGGACTGGTCGATCGAGGCGCGCGGCTCTGCACTGCACGGCGTATTCGATCGGGCCATCTCCCCCGTCCTCACCATCGAGGCTGGCGACACGGTTCGAGCCGAAACGCTGGACGCGTGGTGGTCGGCCGGCCCCTACACCGGCGGTGCACCGGATGAGCGTGCGCGCGTTCCGGAACACACCGCGGACGCGGGCCACGCGCTGACCGGCCCGATCGCGATACGCGGTGCCGTGCCTGGCCGCACGCTCGCGGTGCGGATCGACTCGGTAACACCGGGTACCTACGGTGCGACCGTCACCGGCGGACGTCCGACCGTATTCAACGTGCGGTCCGGCATCGAATCGGTGTGCACGGTGCATGCGTGGGAACTCGACGTCGACGCCCTGACCGGACGCAATCAGTTCGGCCACACGGTGGCACTGCGCCCGTTCATGGGTGTGATGGGGGTGGCACCGGCAGCGCCCGGACCGCACTCGACGATCCCGCCACGACGTACCGGTGGCAACCTCGATTGCAAGGAACTGGTTGCGGGCAGCACCCTTTACCTGCCGATCGCCGTTGACGGCGCACTCTTCTCGGTTGGCGACGGGCACGCGGCACAGGGCGACGGTGAGGTGGCTGGCACCGCGATCGAGTGCCCGATGACGGTCGAGCTCACTTTCGACGTGGTCGACCTGCCGATCGATACGCCGGTCGCGGACACCCCGGCCGGCTGGGTCACGATGGGCGTGGCCGACACGCTCGACGATGCCTGCTATCGCGCACTGAACGCGATGTATGACCTGATGCAGCGCCGGTTCGAACTCGACCGTGCAGACGCGGTTGCGCTGGCGAGCGTTGTCGTCGACACCCGGGTCACGCAGATCGTCAACCAGGTCGTCGGCGTGCACGCCGTCCTGCCGCACGACGCGGTGCGCTGATGCGCATTGCAGTAGCCGGCGGCACCGGCGTCGCCGGCGTGCAGGTCGTCAACGCGGTCCGGGCCGCTGGACACGAGCCGGTCGCCCTCTCTCGCCAGAACGGTGTCGACGTCATGACCGAAACCGGACTCGACGCTGCGCTCGACGGGGCAGGCGCGCTCATCGATGCCACGAACGTAACGACGAACGGTCGCAAGCGGGCGGTGGAATTCTTTACCACCGCGACGCGAAACCTGCTGGCTGCCGAACGACGAGCGGGCGTGGGTCACCACGTCGCGCTCTCGATCGTGAACTGCGATCAGTTCGGCATCGGCTACTACGCCGGCAAGCAGGCGCAGGAGGAACTCGTCCGCAGCGACAAGCGTGGAACCGTGCTCCGCGCGACACAATTTCACGAGTTCGCTAGCCAGCTGCTGTCGCGCATGAAGGGACCGATCGTGGTGCTGCCCACGGCGCGGATCCAGCCGGTCAGCACGCGTGAGGTTGCCGCGATGCTGGTTGAAGCCGCGCTGGCTCCGCCACACGGGCGCGCGCCCGACATCGCCGGTCCAGAACCGCGTGACCTGATCGAGCTCGTCCGGCTGCAGCTGCGGGCAACGGCGACGCGGCGGTTCGTCGTGCCCGTGCGGGTGCCCGGCCGAACGGGCGCGAAGTTGCGTCGCGGCGCCCTGCTGCCATCGACCGGTGCCCGGCTCGGCAGCGAGACCTTCGAACAGTGGTTGACGGGCTCGTCCTCTGCAGATCACGCATGATCACTAGCGACTTGTGACCAAATACGACCAGAACTCGGCGTTGATCAGGGCAAAGGGTTGACGGCACGATAGTTAAGTGATTACTTAAGCGTCGTGGCTAACCAATTGGACGAGGTGTTCCACGCTCTGGCCGACCCCACCCGCCGCGTGATCGTCGAACGGCTGTCGCGCGGGCCGATGTCGGTCAGCGATCTCGCGCGCCCGCTACCGATGTCGCTGCCGGCCGTCCACCAGCACCTGCAGGTTCTTGAGGCCAGCGGACTGGTGCGGTCGCAGAAGGTCGGCCGGGTGCGCACCTGCCACCTCGATCTCAAACGGCTCGACACCGCCGAACGCTGGATCCGTCAGCGCCGCGCGACCTGGACCAAGCGCCTCGATCGCCTCGGTGAATTCCTCGCCGACACCGACCCAACGAAGGATGCGAAATGACCAACCACTTCGTCACCCACGACACGATGGTGCTCGAGCGCACCTACCTCGCGAGCCCGAGCCGGGTCTTCGCAGCCTGGGCCGATCCCGCCGCCAAGACCGTCTGGTTCACCGGTAGCGAGCCCGACGAGTTCACCCCGTCCGACTATGAGTTGGACTTCCGCGTCGGCGGCCGCGAGTTCACCCGCGGCGGCCCGGCAGGCGGCGACGTCTACACCTACGAAGCGCGCTACGACGACATCGTCGACGACCGGCGCATCGTCTACAGCTACTACATGCTGCGCAACGACGTGCGCATCTCGAGTTCGGTGACCAGCGTCGAGTTCGTGCCGGACGGCAACAGCACGAAACTCTTGCTGACCGAGCACGGTGTGTACCTCGACGGCGAGGACAAGCCGGAAGACCGCAAGGAAGGCATCGGCCAGCAGCTGATCGCGCTCGGTGAATGGCTGGCGCGATCATGACTGGCCGTCAACGCATGCTTGCGCTGTACGTCTTGTGCAGCGGCATGCTGATGATCGTTCTGGACGTGTCGATCGTGAACGTCGCGCTGCCGTCCATCCAGGACGAGTTGGGCTTCAGCTCCGCCGGCCTCGCTTGGGTCGTCAACGCCTACCTGATCGCGTTCGGCGGCTTGCTGTTGCTCGCCGGTCGCATCGGCGATCTGTTCGGGCGGCGCCGGGTTTTCCTGATCGGGCTCGCGGTCTTCACCGCCGCCTCCGCGGTGTGCGGCGTTGCGCAATCGCCGGGGTTGCTCGTCGTGGCGCGGTTCGTGCAAGGCGCCGGCGGCGCACTGACCTCGGCGGTGATCCTCGGCATGATCGTGACGATGTTCCCCGAGCCGCGCGAGCAGGCGCAGGCCATCGGCGTGTATGCGTTCGTCGCATCGGCCGGCGGGGCCGTGGGCGCGCTCGCCGGTGGCACGATCACGCAGTGGGTCAGCTGGCACTGGATCTTCTTCGTCAACGTTCCGATCGGCATCGCCGGCGCAGTGCTCGCGGCTCGCACGTTGCCTGTCGACGGCGAAGCGCCGGCGACCCGGCCGGCCACCGATGTGATCGGCGCGCTGCTGATCACTGCGGCGCTCACGCTCGGCGTGTACACGATCGTCGTGCCGGCTGCCGAGCTCGGCTGGGGCGCGGGCAACACCCTTGCCTGCGTCGCAATCGCGATCGCGATGCTTGTCGCGTTCCTGGTGCGCGAAGCGACGACGCCGTTGCCGTTGATCCCGATGCGCATCCTGCGCTCGCGCACCGTCGCCGGATCGAACCTGATGCAGGTGTTCGGCGCCGGCGGGATGTTCGGCGCGTTCTTCCTCGGCGCCCTGTACCTGCAGCACGTGCTGCGTTACGACCCGCTCGAGATCGGCCTGGCGTTCCTGCCGGTGTCGGTGCTGATGGGTGGCCTGTCGATTCGGTACAGCGAGCGGCTGGTCACGCGGTACGGCGTGCTGCGCGTGATGGTGCCGGGCATGGTGTCCCTCGGCGCCGGGCTCGCGCTGTTCGCGGTGGCACCGGCCGACGGCAGTTACGTGCGTTCGGTCCTCCCGGTGATGGTGTTGCTCGGGATCGGTGCGGGATTGGCGTTCCCGCCGCTGATGAGCCTGGCGATGTCGGGTGTCGATCCCGCCGATGCCGGGCTTGCCTCGGGGCTGATCAACACCACCGGTCAGGTCGGCGGTGCGATCGGGCTGGCCGTCCTGGCCACCGCATCGGCGGGACGCACGGCCGACCTGCACAGCGGCGGCGCATCGACTGCAGCCGCGCTGACCGGCGGTTACCACCTCGCGTTCTGGATCGCCGCGGCGATGATCGGTGCGGCCGTGGTCGTCGCGCTCACCGTCGTCCGTCCCGCCCGGCAGGCCCAGCCGGCCGACGTCGAGTTGGCGGCGGCGTAACGTCCGGCAGTGGTCAGTTACCGCGCACAATGGTTACTTGTAACTGGCCACTGACCCGCGGAACTGACCACTGCCGAGGAGTTCGTGCGTGACCACACCTGTTCGCGACCTGGCCGACCGGCTTGCCCACCGCATCCTCGCGGCCGACCCGACCTTGGGCACGTTCCTCGGGCTGCGCGAGTACGACGGATTGCTGCCCGACGAATCGGCGCAAGCCGAGCAGGCGCTCGTCGCCGATCTGCAGCAGATCGACGCGGAGGCCGCGACCCTAGACCCAGCCGACGCGGCCGACCGGATCACGCACAGCGTGATCCGGTCGGTCTGCGCCCAGTACGCAGCGCAGGTCGACACGCTCGCCGCGACATACACGGTGAGCCCGATGCCCTTCAGCGGACCGCCTGCCCTGTTCGCGATGGCGGCTCACACCGATGTGCACGACGAGCAGTCCGCCGCCGACTACCTGCGCCGGTTGCGTGACTCGCCGCGCTGGTTCGACACGACGTGTGACCGACTGCGCGAGGGTCGCGCGGCCGGCCGGCTGCCCGTCGGCTCACTCGTCGACCAGGCCCTGGCGTGGGTCGAGAACGCCCTGGCCACGCCGATCCCGCCGGCGCTCCTGGCGCCGACACCACCGGAGGACTGGGACGGCGCAGCCGGCTGGAGCGCCGAGGTCGAGGCCACCATCACCGGCGCCGTCATGCCGGCCGTCGTACGCTGGCGCGACCTGCTGGTCGAACTGCGGCCCGACGCCCGCGCGGACGAATCCGCCGGGCTGGCCGCGCTGCCCGGCGGCGACCAGATCTACCACCGCTGGATCGCGCTGCACACCACGCTCGAACTGAGCGCCGACGAGCTGCACCAGATCGGCCTGGACGCCGTGACTGCCCTCGAACAGCGCGCGGTCGAACTCGGGGCCGAACTCGATCTGCACAACCTGGCCGACGTGATCACGGCAGTGCGCGCGTCGGCAGCCGCGGTCGATCCCGACGCGTCGATGGCCGCTGCCCGTGCGGCCATCGCCCGCGCCGAGGCCCGCGCCGCCGACATCATGGCGCCGCCGCTGCCCGATCCGTGCGCTGTCGAAGCGATGCCGGCCACGGTCGCCGAGGCGGGCATGGCCCCGCACTACACGCCGCCGCGCGAGGACACCGGCCGTCCCGGCACGTTCTGGTTCAACACCATGCAAGCCACCGCCGGGACGGGCTGGGATCTCGAAGCCGTCGCGTTCCACGAAGCGGTGCCCGGCCACCACTCCCAGCTAGCACGCACCCAGCGGCTGGCCGGGCTGCCGCTGCTGCACCAGTTACCGGTCACCGTGCATGCCGAGGGTTGGGGCCTGTACGCAGAGCGGCTGGCCGGCGAGTTCGACCTCTACAGCGACGTGCGCGCCCAGCTCGGCTCGGTCTACATCGAGATGCACCGCGCCGCGCGGCTGGTAGTCGACACCGGGCTGCACGCACGCGGCTGGAGCCGCCAGCAAGCCCGTCAGTTCATGATCGATCACGTCGCGCTGCCCGAGCAGTTCCTCGCCAACGAGATCGACCGCTACATCGCCTGGCCCGGCCAGGCGCTGGCCTATCTCACGGGCCAGCGCGAGCTGCTGCGGCTGCGCGCGCAAGCGAGTGCCGAGCTGGGCGACGCGTTCGACCTACCTACGTTTCACTCAGTACTGCTGGACTCGGGCTCGCTGCCAATGCCCGTATTGCAGGTTGCGGTCGATGACTGGATCGCAGATAGGGGACGAGCGGGGACATAGCGGAATGCGTTCGTTGCAGGAGGGTGCCACGGCGGTTTTGCAATAGCCCTCGACGCTGCCATGATCCTGCAACTGGTGCAGCGGAGGGGGCAGCGCGTGGCCATGACTTTGCGTCGGGTCGTTGGTGGTGGCAGCGTGGTTCTCGCGCTCGCGTTGGCCGCGTGCACTGCTCCGGCCACATCGCATGATGCCGTCCATCGCGTGCAACCGGGCCGGCTCGCCACGGCCAGTCCACTCGCCGAACTGCTCGCCGCCTCGACCGACCTCGGTCCGTCGCAGTCGCGGCGGGTCGACACCCTCGTCACCCTGCAGTCGCAGGCGCGCCCGACCGCGCTGTACCGCTGGGCTGTGCCGCATCACCTCGCGGTGCAGTGGCACGCCGGCAACCGCTGGGCCACCGTGACCGGAACGGCCGCCGCGATGAGTGCCGGGTTCGGCGTGAGCATCCACGACTACCGCAGCCGGTCGGGCACGGACTTCTACGCCACCGGCCAGAGTGTGGCGGTGCCGGGCGCGCTGCGCGGGTCGGTCGGCCAGGTCGGCCGCATCCTCAGCTACGTCCCCAAGCTGACCAGCGTTGGGGTGAACATGCGCACGGACGTTCCAGACGGCGGGCTGACCGCAGCGCAACTGCTCACCGTCTACAACGCGAAAGCGCTGGCCAACCAGGGCTATACCGGCAAGGGCAAGACCATCGTGTTCTTCGAGATCGACGGGTTCAAGCAGGCCGACCTCGACCAGTTCTCGCGCGCCGTCGGGCTCACCTCGTTCCGGCCGACGCTCGACACCGACCAGCCCGGCGCCGCGGGCGGCGAGACGCCGATGGATCTCGAGGTGGCGCACGCTATCGTCCCGGACGCGAAGCTCGTCGTCTTCGATGCGCGCCTGAAGAACGCCCGCTCGATCGCGGACGCCAGCGCGCAGACCGCAGCGATGTACCAGGCGGTCGACCGCAAATACCCCGGTGCGATCTGGAGCCTCTCGCTCGGGCTGAGCTGCGAGTCGCTCTTTACGCCGGCCGACCTGGCACCGATGCAGGACGGCGTGAAGCAGGCCCTTGCGCACGGCACCTCGTCGTTCGTCTCGTCCGGCGATACCGGCGGGCTGGAATGCAAGGGCGGAGCCGACTTCGGCAAGCCACCCACCCAGGCCGACGTCGGGCTGAACGCATATTCCGGGCTGCCGGCCATGACCGTGGTCGGAGGCACGGCGCTGTCGACCGACGCGCGCGGGAACTGGGTCTCCGAGCAGGCGTGGACCGAACCCGCCGTCCAGCAGGGCACCAGCGGCGGGCCGTCCAGCAAGTTCCCGCGGCCGTCCTGGCAGCAGGCGACCGGCATCTCGTCCTTACCCGACAGCAAGTTCCGGATGACTCCCGATGTGGCTGCCGACGCCGATCCCGCGACCGGCGTGAAGATCTACGTCGACGGCAAGCCGCAGCAGGGCGGCGGCACGTCTCAGGCGGCCCCGATCTGGGCGGCATTCACCGTGATGCTCAATCAGTACCTGGCCGCCAACGGCGGACACGTCCTCGGTGACATCAACCCGCTGCTCTACAAGGCGGCCGCATCGACGCCCGGCGCATTCCACGACATCACGCTCGGGGGAAATGCGGTCGACAAGGCGCAGGCCCACTTCGACTACACGACTGGCCTCGGGTCGCCGAACGTCGCCGTGCTCGCCGGTGCGCTCTTGAAGGCAGAGAAGGGGACGTCATGACGGAGACGCCCGCCACGGCCACCGACAGCGTGCACACGGTGGTCTGCCCGACGTGCGAAGACACCGTGCCGGGCGGGGTTTACTGCGGCGCGTGCGGACACCACCTTGCGCTGCACGAGCAGGGCGCCAAGAGCGGCTTCCGCAGCCACTCCTACGCGGCGGCGCCGGCCGAGCACGTGCTGCGCCTGTCGGTAGTCAGCTCGCTGTTCCCGCACCTGCCGCACCGGTCACGGGCCCCTTTCCGCATTGCCGTCGTCGTGCTGGCGATCGCGCTGATCGTGCTGGCCGCGGTGCGCCTGCAGGCGCCGATGATCGCGGTGGCCGCCTTGGGCGTCCCGCTGCTGTTCCAGCTGTATCTGCAGGAATCAGACGTATACGAAGACCTGCCGACCCGCCTGCTCGCGATCACGGCGTTGCTCGGCGCTGCCATCGGGGTCGGTTGGGCCCTGCTGACCGGTCACCGCATCAGCACGGCCATCAGCACGCAACTGCTCGCCGGCACGCAGACCACCGGCCTGTGGTTGGACGGGATCCTGTTGCCGATCCTCGGAGGTGCGCTGCTGATCCTGCCGACCTTCGTCGCGTTTCTGATGAAGCCACCCGACCTCGACGAGTCGATGGACGGTTTCCTCATCGGCTCCATCGGCGCGGTCGGGTTCACGGCCGCCGCCACCATCACCCGGCTCTGGCCGCAGCTCGAGACCGGGATCGTCGCTCGCAACCGCCCGGTCGAGGGGATCGTCGTCGAGGCGCTGCTACAGGGCGGGGCGGTTCCGCTCACGGCCGCAAGCATCGGCGGGGTCGTCGGTGCGGCGCTGTGGGTGCGGCGCCGCACCCAGGTGCACTTCGGCCGGGTGCTGGCCAGCGCCAAGGTCATGGTGCCGGCCGCCCTGCTCACCTATCTCGTGCTCGGGCTCATCGACTACTGGCAGCCGCCACAGGAGACCCTGCTCGCGCTGCACGGGGTGGTCGCGATCCTCGCCCTGATCGCGCTGCGGTACGGCCTGCACGCGGTGTTGTTGCACGAAGAGCACCAGGTCACGATCGGAGCGCCGCGCGTCTGCCCGCACTGCGAGCAAGTGGTGCCGGCCATGCCGTTCTGCCCGCACTGCGGTTATGCGCATCGGGCTGCCTCGCGCAGCGCGCGAACGCGGCTGCATCTCGGTGAGGAGGCATCGTCATGAACCAGCCGCCGATGCCACCCGGGCCGCCGATGGGGCCGGCCGGGCGAGCACCCGGCCCGCCGGTCGCGGCGCCCCCCGGTGCGCCCGCGCCGCCCGGCGGCTGGGGCTACGGCTACGGACCGGCCTACGGCCCCGGTATTGCCGCGCCCGCCCGACCACCGGTCAAGCACACCTCGCACGCCAAGCTCATCGCGTTCTTCGTGGCCGGCATGCTGGTCATCGTCGGTGGCTTCCTTGCGATATCGGACGTGGCGACACCGGCGAAGAAGACGACGACATGTCCGCCCACGTGCCCGCAGCCGCCAGTCGGTCCGCCGGTCACGGCCATGCCCCGCTACACGGCCGCGGACGGCTCGTTCAGCTTCGGGTACCCGAAACCGAGCAACGTGTTCGGTGCCGTAAAGCAGCAGACCGGCGGCGTGTTCGTCCCGGTCAACGTCGGCGACGGCGGCGGGGTCTTGATGCAAGGCGGCGCGGCGAAGGGGCAATCGGCCGAGCAAGTGGTCACCGGGTTCATCCGGGCCAAGTTCCCCGACGCGCGCGAGAGCTATGTCGTGCCGAACGCATTGGTCGGCTACACCGCCGGGTACGGGCTCGTTGAGGACGTTTACCTGCAGACGACCACCGGCACGTACGCACACGACCGAGCAATCGTGCTCGCGGCGGTCAAGAACAATGTCTACGTGCTCGCCGTGGGTCTCGGTCCGTTCCACGAGTACGCGCCGGACGGGTTGACCGACGGCCATCCGTCCGGAGCCGGCGCACTCGTCGCGTTGGTGATGGATCCGTTGATCAACAGCGTCAAGTGGAAGGGCGACCCGCCGCGCTGACCGCAGGCGCACCGAGGTTGTCGATCACGGCCTGCGCGATGTCGCCGAGCTGTTGGATCTGGTCGGTCGAGAGCGCGTCGATCATGTGTGCGCGCACCGTCGCCACGTGGCCAGGTGCGGCCGACGCCAGTGCTTGCTGCCCGTCGGCCGTCAGCTGAGCGAGCTGGCCCCGCCGGTCGGTCTCGCAATCGCGTCGCGCGACCCAGCCGCGCTCCTCCAACCGCGACACGGCGTGTGAGAGTCGGCTGCGCGAGGACCGCGTCGAATCGGCGAGCTCACTCATCCGCATGGTGGATTGGTCGGCCTCGGACAGTCGCACGAGGATCTCGTAATAGCCGTGCGGCATGCCCGAATCCTGCTGCAACTGTCGGTCGAGTACCTCGAGCAGCATCGTGGTGGCCTCGATGTAGTTGCGCCACGCGCGCTGTTCTTCGGCCGTGAGCCATTTCGTCCCTGCCGCTTCTTCAGCCACCCGGAAACGATAGCAGCACAGTAGTTGAACTCTCAACTGAACTGGGCTACGCTGTGGCTATGGCAATTCACCGTCTGAACCACGCCGTCGTCTACGTGCGCAATGTCGAGCGCAGCGTCGCCTTTTACCGCGACGTGCTGGGCTTTCGGGTGGCGATGAGCATGCCCGGCGCGGCGTTCCTGCAGGCGGCCGGCTCGACCAACGACCATGACCTCGGCCTGTTCGAACTCGGTGCCGGGGCGGGCGCATCGGCCGCCGGCCGCAGCACCGTCGGGCTGTACCACCTGGCCTGGGAGGTCGACACGCTGCGCGATCTCGAGGAGATCTCGCGCGCGCTGTCCGAGGCCGGTGCGTTGGTCGGCGCCTCTGACCACAGCACGACCAAATCGCTCTACGGCCACGACCCCGACGGCCTCGAGTTCGAGATCGCCTGGGTGCTGCCGGCCGACCGAATCGATGATGCCGTGGTCGCTGGGCGCAGCAGCATCCGTCCGCTCGATCTGCATCGTGAGATCGAGCGGTATGGCGCCGACACGCCAGGCGGCATCGGCATCAGCCGCGCCAGGCTGTGAACCTACGCGCGCGCTGAGATCGGCACAGTTAATGACAAACCGAGCCCGGGTACGCCTCTTCTAACCCCTTCGGGAGAAAAGAGGTAGGACATGCTCGGCTTGATCATTACTCTGCTCATCGTCGGTCTGATCGCAGGCGCCCTGGCGCGACTGCTCGTCCCGGGCCGCGATCCGCTCGGCATCGGCGGCACGATCCTGCTTGGCATCGTCGGCTCGTTCATCGGAGGATTCCTGGGCTGGGCGCTGTTCGGGCACGACAAGAGCCAGGGCGCGCTGCAGCCGTCCGGGATCATCGGGTCGGTGATCGGTGCGGTCATCGCGCTGCTCATCTACCGCCACTTCGGCGGGCGCCGGTCGATCCGCGCCTAGCACCACAAACCTTGAGCGATGCCGCCGCGCCGGGAAATCGGCGCGGGGGCATCGCTTTAGACTTTCCGAGTGACCGAAGCTGCGATCCGCGCCCTCCTGCTCGAGCAGATCCATCCCGAGGCAGAGATGCTGCTGCGATCGTGCGGTATTGCCGTCGAGACCGCCGCGCGGTCGCTGGACGAGGACGAACTGATCGCCGCGCTCGACGGTGTGGCGCTGCTCGGCATCCGGTCCAAGACGTACGTGACCGAGCGGGTGCTGGACAGCGCCGCGAACCTGGTCGCGGTAGGCGCGTTCTGCATCGGGACGAACCAGATCGACATCGGCGCGGCATCCGAGCGCGGCGTCACGGTGTTCAATGCGCCCTTCTCGAACACCCGCTCGGTGGTCGAACTGGCAATCGCCGAGATCATCGCGATGACCCGCCGGCTTACCGAGAAGAACGACCTCATGCACACCGGGGTGTGGGACAAGTCGGCAGACGGCGCGCACGAGGTGCGTGGCCGCACCCTGGGCATCATCGGCTACGGCAACATCGGCACGCAGTTGTCCGTCCTCGCCGAGAACCTCGGCATGAGCGTGATCTTCTACGACACGGCTGACAAGCTCGCGTTGGGCAATGCCCGGCGCTGCGTGTCGATGAAGGATCTGCTCGCCGAGGCCGACGTCGTGACGTTGCACGTCGACGGCCGGGCCACCAACAAGAGCCTGTTCGGTGAGGCCGAGTTCGCGCAGATGCGCCACGGTGCGCTGTTCCTCAACCTGTCCCGCGGGTTCGTCGTCGACTACGCGGCGCTGCGCGACCGCATCGAGTCCGGCGCGATCGCCGGGGCGGCTGTTGACGTGTTCCCCGTCGAGCCGAAGGGCCGCGGCGACGAGTTCGTTTCCGAGCTGCGCGGCCTGCCCAACGTCATCCTGACCCCGCACATCGGCGGCTCCACCGAGGAGGCGCAGCAGGACATCGGACGCTTCGTGGCGGGCAAGCTGCGAGACTTCGTCCACGACGGCAGCACGTCGATGAGCGTGAACCTGCCCGGCTTGGCGCTGCCACAGCCGCCCGGGACGAACCGGCTCATCCTCATCCACCGAAACGTTCCCGGCGTGATGGCGACGATCAACGGGTTGCTCGCCGAGCACAAGGCGAACGTGGAGGCTCAGTTGCTGGGCACGCGCGGCGAGTTCGGGTACGTGGTCACCGACATCAGCGCCACCTTCACCGAGGAGATGCTCGACCAGCTGCGCAGCCTGCCGGAAACGGTTCGGTTGCGGGTCGTGAGCTAGCTCGCAAATTTCGCCGTCCCAGCGCTTGCTAACACGGAGTTCACTTGGCAAAGTAGGAGGCGCGCGGGGGCACTTGATCAGAACCGACTCGGGGGCCGACCGACGGAGTCTCCCCGATGCCGAGTTCCACCCGCCGCCTTCTCACCGCCCTGGCCTGCGCTCTCGCGCTGGTCGCCGGTCTGATCTCGACGAGCGCGCCGGCCGGCGCAGCTGCGGCCAAGACCCCGCGGGCACCGCGCTCCTTCAGCGCCGACACCATCGAGGCGCTGGCTACCTATGTCGGGCAGACCTCCTGCGATCCGCACGTCAAGGCCGGCACCGCGAAGCTGGGCAAGTTGCTCACCAGCACCTATCCCGGCACCACCTTCGCGTCGACCTATCCGTGCGGCACCGATGGCTCGCAGAGCGAGCACTACGAGGGACGCGCGATCGACTGGATGGTGTCGGCGCGTGACAAGGCGCAGCACGCCGAGGCACGCGCCTTCATCCACTGGCTGCTGGCCACCGACAGGTACGGCAACACCGACGCCATGGCACGCCGGTTGGGCGTCATGTACGTGATCTTCAACAACCGGATGTGGGGCGCGTGGAGCGGGCGGTGGGAGGAGTACAACGGCTGCCTGCACAAGAAGCTCCGCTCGCACGCCTATGACAACGCCTGCCACCGCACGCACGTGCACATCTCGCTGTCCTGGAACGGCGCGCGCGGCCGCACGACGTTCTGGACCGGCAAGGTCTCGCCGACCGACTACGGCCCCTGCCTGAAGAAGGGCCACCATTACGCGCCGAAGTGGAAGCGCCCCAACCACGCCGGCTGCCCCGCGCAGTACCACTAGCACTAGCCGGCTTTGCCCCGCGTAGCCACGCTGCCGACGCCGGAGAGCGCACCCACCCGGGGCAAAGCACACGGGACCCGGCGGTCGGGTGCGTCACGCGAAACGGTGTGTGAGAATCGCCGCGCCGCTGGGAATCCTGAGATTACTTGCGTGGGTTACTGAGCAGTAATATCCTGAAGTTACTCGCTAGTAACGTTCAGTCGAGGCAGGAGCGATGATCGGCAATGGGTCACTTCAAGAGCAACGTCCGCGACATCGAGTTCAACCTGTTCGAGGTCTTCGGCACCGACAAGGTGCTGACCAAGGCCCCGTACGAGGACATCGATGAGGACACCGCGCGCGGCATGATCGCCGAGGTGGCCAAGCTGGCCGAGGGACCGCTCGCCGCGTCGTTCGTCGATGCCGACCGCAACCCGCCGGTGTTCGATCCCGACACCAACTCGGTGACCATGCCCGAGTCGTTCGCCAAGTCGTTCAAGGCGCTGCAGGACAGCGAGTGGTGGCGCGTCGAGACCATCCCCGAGCTCGGTGGCCAGCTCGTCCCGCGCACCATCGTCTGGGCCGTTGCCGAGCAGGTGCTCGGCTCGAACCCGGCGCTGCACATGTACATGGCCGGCGCGCCGTTCGCCGGCATCCTCTACCGCAACGGCAACGAGACGCAGAAGAAGATCGCGCAGCTGATGGTCGACCGCGGCTGGGGCTCGACGATGGTCCTCACCGAGCCCGACGCCGGTTCCGACGTCGGCGCCGGTCGCACCAAGGCCATCGAGCAACCGGACGGTTCGTGGCACATCGAAGGCGTCAAGCGATTCATCACCTCGGCCGAGCAGGACATGACCGAGAACATCGTGCACCTGGTGCTGGCCCGCCCCGAAGGAGCCGGCCCGGGGACGAAGGGGCTCTCGCTCTTCGTCGTCCCGAAGTTCCACTTCGACGTCGAGACCGGCGAACCCGGCGAGCGCAACGGCGCGTACGTCACCAACGTCGAGCACAAGATGGGCCTCAAGGCCTCGACCACCTGCGAGCTGCGCTTCGGCGAGAACCCGGACGTTCCTGCGAAGGGCTGGCTCGTCGGCGACGTGCACAACGGCATCGCGCAGATGTTCCAGGTCATCGAGCACGCCCGGATGATGGTCGGGACCAAGGCGATCGCCACGCTCTCGACCGGCTACCTCAACGCGCTCGACTACGCCAAGACGCGCATTCAGTCGGCCGACCTCACCCAGGCCGGCGACAAGGCCGCGCCGCGGGTGACGATCATCAACCACCCGGACGTTCGCCGCAGCCTGATGCTGAACAAGGCCTATGCCGAGGGCCTGCGCGCGCTCGTCTACTACGCCGCGACCGTCCAGGACCGCATCCAGATCGCCGAGCACGAGAGCACCGACGCGACGCTGGACATCGCGATCAACGACCTGCTGCTGCCGATCGTGAAGGGGGCCGGTTCGGAACGGTCCTACGACCAGCTCGCGCAGGCGTTGCAGACCTTCGGTGGTTCGGGCTACCTGCAGGACTATCCGCTCGAGCAATACATCCGCGACGCCAAGATTGACACGCTGTACGAGGGCACCACCGCGATCCAGGGCCAGGACTTCTTCTTCCGCAAGATCGTGAAGAACAAGGGCGCCGCGCTGGGCGCCCTGTCGGCCGAGATCACCGAGTTCCTCGCGTCGATCAAGGACGAGGGCCGGCTCAAGGAGGAACGCGCGGCGCTGCAGAAGGCGCTGGAGGACTTCGGCGGCATCGTTGGCGCCATGTTCCAGCAATTGATGAGCGGCCAGGAGGACGTTCGCAACGTCTACAAGGTCGGGCAGAACGCCACTCGTGCGCTCATGTCGGCCGGCGATCTCATGGTCGGCTACCTGCTCCTTCGCCAGGCCAATGTCGCGCTCGAGAAGCTGGACGCCAACGGCGTCAGCGATGCCGATCGCGCCTTCTACGAGGGCAAGCCAGCGGTTGCTCGCTTCTTCGCACTGACGGTGCTGCCGGAACTGTCCGCGCGGCGCCAGGTTGCCGAGGGCATGGACAACGCGCTGATGGATCTGCCGGAAGCCGCGTTCTAGTCGCATCCGTCACCATGGGCATCGGGCTCTGCCGCCCGATCGAACGAAGTGAGAGGCGGGCGTGAGCGAGCCAAGCGCAGCGAACCATGGGCATCGGGCTCTGCCGCCCGATCGAACGAAGTGAGAGCGGGCGTGGGCTGGTTGGAGCTCGACGGCGCGGTCAACGTGCGCGACCTGGGTGGCTTACCCACCGACGACGGCCGCACCGTCCGTCCCCATCGACTGATTCGCGCCGACAACCTGCAGGATCTCTCCGAACGCGACATCACCATCCTGGTGGACGAGATCGGCGTGCGCTCGGTCGCCGACCTGCGCGCTGACGTCGAGGTGGCCAGCGAAGGCCCGGGACCGCTCGTCGGCAACGCCGCGGTCGAGATCGTGCACCTGTCGCTATTCGCCGAGTCGGGATCCAACACCGATGTGGCAGCCGACGGTGACGGCCCGACAGTGCTGCCCTGGCAGAACCGCGAGGTGCCGCCCGGCGCCACTCGCCGGCAGGGTGCCGCCACGGTCTACCAGCACTATCTCGACCAGCGTGCCGATTCCGTCGTCGCTTCGCTTCGGCTCATTGCCGAATCGCCCGGGGCAACGATCGTCCACTGCGCCGCAGGAAAGGACCGCACCGGCACCGTCGTCGCGATCGCGCTTGCCGAGGTCGGAGTCAGCCGCGAGGCGATCATCGCCGACTACGCACGCTCGGCCGAACGGATCGAAGCGATCTTCGACCGGCTGCGCGCCACGCGCACGTACGCCGACGACATCGGTGACGAGGATGCCGCCGACCATGCGCCGCAACCGGCAACCATGGCGCACTTGCTGGACACGCTCGATGCCGAGTACGGCGGGGCGCCGGCATGGCTGCGTCAGCACGGTTGGACTGTGGCCGATGCCGCGGCGCTGCGCCGTAAATTGCTCGACTGACCCTTTCCGTGCCTTTGTCGGCAATTGTGCGCGACAATAAAAGAAAAAGGCACGACGCGCGAAAGAAACCGCATTCTTCGGGAACGATCACCAGGCAAGTAGGCTGTGGCGCGAGTTGAGGTAGCGACTCCGCTTGGTGGTGGAGTGAGTTCGGCTTCCGAGCCAGAAGGATGTGACGACGTCACAAATTTAGTGCGCGGTGGTCCCAATGCCATCGCCGTCGCCACCGGCATCGTCGGTGACGAGTGGACGTTGTGGATCGTGCAGACCGCGCTCAGTCCTGGCATATCCCGGTATAACGACTGGTTGCGCGCCGGGCCCATCTCGAGTTCGGTGCTGACCGCCCGGCTGGCGAGCCTGGTCGATGCCGGCGTTCTCGAACGGCACGCCTACACCGCGCATCCGCCGCGGTTCGACTACGTGCTCACCCGCTGCGGTCAGCAGATGTGGCCGATCCTGCTGACCATGTGGTCGTGGGAGCGCAGCTGGGTACATGACTCCGCGCATCCGCTGCCGCAGGTCAGGCACACCCGCTGCGGCCGCATCTTCGAGCCGGTCGCGGTATGCACGGCATGCGGGCAAGAGACCGGTGCACGCGACGTGCAGGCAAATCTCGGACCGGCCTGGTCGTGGGAGCGCAGCATCCCCTCGGCGACGACGCGTCGGCGAGCGCCGAGCGGCACGCGCCCGCGCGAGCTGGTCGCGCAGACGATGGCCGTGATCGGCAATCGCTGGTCGGCCGCGCTGCTGCTGTCGGCCTTCCTCGGCGCGATCCGGTTCGGCGAGTTTGAGCTACAGATGGGCGCGCCGCCCACGATCGTCGCCGAGCGGTTGCGCACGTTCTGCGAACTTGACTTCCTCAGCCAGCTGCCCAACCCGCAACGTCCTGATTGGGTCACCTACCACCTCACCCCGAAAGCCCTCGCGTTCTTCCCGGTGGTCTCGGCTGCTCTCGACTGGGGTCAGCGCTGGTTCCACTCGCCGGAGGGCCCTGCGCTCGAGCAGGTGCACCTCGGGTGCGGCAAGGACTTCCACCCGCGCCTGCTGTGCGACCAATGCCGCGAGCCGCTGCGCGGATCGCACCTGCAGCGAGCGGCCAGCGACGACACGCAATGATTGACCCATGATTGCGGCTGCCGATCTCGCGCTGACCGGAACGCCCGTCCGGGTGGGTGACGGAACCATTGCCGATGCCCTCGCCGTGCGCGACGGCAGCGTCGTCTCGCTGCACCCGGACGAGGTCGCCGAGCTGATCGGCCCGCGGACCCGGGTCCTCGACCGGGCCGGCGCCCTGGTCGTGCCGGGCTTTCAGGACTGCCACGTGCACGCACCGCCGGCCGGACGTGAGCGGCTGACCATCGACCTGCACGACATGGACGGGCGGCAGGCCTACCTCGACTCGATCGCCGCCTACGTCGCGGCCAACCCGGATGCGGAGTGGATCACCGGCGGCGGCTGGGCGCTCGAGCACTTCCCCGGTGCCGCGCCACGGCGGGCCGACCTCGACGCGGTCACCGGCGAGCTGCCGGCCTTCCTGTTCAATCGCGACGTCCACGGCGCATGGGTGAACTCGGCCGCGCTGGAACGGGCCGGCATCGACGCATCGACCCCGGATCCATCCGACGGACGGTACGAGCGCGACGATGACGGGACGCCCAGCGGGATGCTGCACGAGGGCGCGGCCTACACCTTCCTGAGCCGCTGGGTGCCCGAACCCTCGCGCGATGAGTGGGCGGCCGCGATCCTTTACGCGCAGCGGCACTTCTACTCCCTCGGGATCACCGGCTGGCAGGACGCCTGGGTCACCGCCGAGACGCTGGCCGCGTATACCTCGCTGGCTGAATCCGGCCAGCTCACCGCGCGCGTGGTCGCGGCGCTCTGGTGGGATCGGCACCGCGGGCTCGACCAGATCGCGCAGTTCTGCAGCCAGCGCGAGCAGGCGGTCGGCAGCTTCCACCCGACCACGGTGAAGATCATGGTCGACGGCATCATCGAGAACCAGACCGCTTCGATGATCGAGCCGTACTGCGCCGGATGCGGTCGGGACGGCGACAATCACGGCCTTGACTACGTCGACCGCGACCTGCTCATCGCGGCGGTGACCGAACTGGACTCGCTCGGCTTCCAGGTGCACATGCACGCGATCGGCGACCGCGCCGTACGCAACGCACTCGACGCTGTCGAAGCCGCATGTACCGCGAACGGGCCGTCCGACAACCGCCATCACATCGCGCACCTGCAGGTCATCGACCCCGAGGATCTGCCGCGCTTCGCGCAGCTTGACGTCGTCGCCAACTGCCAGACGTACTGGGCGCAGACCGAACCGCAGATGGATGAGCTGACGATCCCGTTCATCGGACGGGACCGGGCCGAGCTGCAGTATCCGTTCGAGGCACTGCGGCAGGCCGGTGCGCGGTTGGCCATGGGCAGCGACTGGGCGGTGACGACTGCCGATCCGCTGCAGCAGATGGAGGTCGCGATCCGCCGCATCGATCCTGAGCATCGCGACAACGCGCCGTTCCTGCCCGAGCAGGCGTTGTCATTGGCCGTTGCCCTGTCGGCGTGCACGGTCGGCTCGGCGTACACCAATCACGACGAGTCCGGCGGCGTGCTGAGCGTCGGGTCACGTGCCGACTTCGCGGTACTCGACCAGGATCTCGCCACGTTGTCGGGCATGCTGTCGGACGCGAGCGTGGTGTGCACCGTGGCGTCCGGCGCAGTGGTCTACGGCGAGGTCTAGTCGCCGACGCGCACCGGGCGGCGACTGCGCGCGGTCAGTGCCTCGCGAAGCTGCTCGGGGGTGAGCGCCGGCACTGGCATCGGCGCCGCCCCGTCGCGTAGCCCGGCTAACAGCATCGGCAGGTATCGCCGCCACAGGTAGGGCGATTGCTCTGAGCTCGCGTCGGCGAGCGTGCACAGCATCACGACGATCAGGCTGACATCGCTCGGCTCGGCGTCGGGACGCAACGCCCCGGCCGCCTTTGCCCGCTCGACGAGCGGGGCGAACGGCGCGGTGATCCGCGCGTTGTGGCGATCGCGACCGTCGTCGTAGATCCCGGTGAGGATCTCGCGCAACGCGCGGTTGAGCGTCTGCGCGTTGAGCGTCGCCTCGAGAAAGGTGACCAAGCCGTCCCACGGGTCGGCCATCGCGAGGGCCTGCTCGGCGAGTTCGACGATCTCGTCGACCGCATTTTCGAAGATGGCGCTGGCCAGCTCGTGCTTGTTGGCGAAGTGCCGGTAGGCGGTGCCTACGCCGAGGCCTGCGTGATGGGCGACGTCGTCCATGCTGGCCTCGAGGCCGCGCAGGGCGAACACCTCGCGCGCGGACTGGATCAGCAGTTGGCGGTTGCGCAGCGCGTCTTTGCGCGTGGGTCTGGGCGAGCTTTTTTCGTCCGGATTGAGATTCGACACCTTTGTCCTTGCGAGTCGGCGTTAAAGCATCGTGAAACGCTCGGCCAGCCTACGCGGTTCCGCGCGGAACTTCACTTAGCAAAGCGGGCGGTGTGAAGCGAGTTACCCCACCGTGCGGTCGGGGGCCGGTCGTCTAGCATCGGGGCTTCGCGGCGCCTTGTGACGCCACGCCCTTTACGCGACACCCTGGCGCGACGCTGACCCGAGGAGACCACTCGTCCGTGACTCTGATCGACACGCCGCTGCACATACCGGAGCATTTGCGGCCCGCCGACGGCCGGTTCGGCTGCGGGCCGTCGAAAGTGCGTCCCGATGCACTCGAACGCCTGGGCGGGCAGCACGCGCTGATGGGCACCTCGCACCGGCAGGCACCGGTAAAGGCAGTCGTGGGCCGCGTGCGCGCGGGCCTGCGCGAGCTCTTCACGCTGCCCGATGGCTACGAGGTGATGCTCGGCAACGGTGGCTCGACCGCGTTCTGGGACGCCGCCGCGTGCGGGCTCGTGCGCCGGCGCGCCGTGCACCTCGTGTGTGGCGAGTTCTCGCAGAAGTTCGCGACTGTCACCACCGAGGCGCCGTTCCTCGACGATCCGCTCGTGGTGTCCGTCGCGCCCGGTGCGGCACCCGATCCGGTAGCCGATCCGGATTCTGACGTCATCGCGTGGGCGCAAAACGAGACGTCGACCGGAGTGATGTCGGCCGTGCATCGTCCAGCCGCGTCCGACCACGCGCTGGTGCTCATCGACGCGACCTCCGGCGCAGGCGGACTGCCCGTCGATGTCAGCCAGACCGATGCCTACTACTTCGCCCCGCAGAAGTCCTTCGGCTCCGACGGTGGCCTCTGGCTCGCACTCGTCAGCCCGGCGGCGATCGAACGGATCGGCGAACTCGCGCGCTCGTCCGATCGATGGGCGCCGGCGTCGCTCTCGCTCGCCATCGCGCTGGAGAACTCGCGGCTGGACCAGACGTACAACACCCCGGCACTGGCGACGCTGCTGCTGCTCGCCGACCAGATCGAGTGGATGCTCGGCGGCGGCGGCCTGGACTTCTGCGTCTCGCGTACACGCGCGTCGTCCCAACATCTTTACGACTGGGCCGAAGCGGCACCCTTCGCCAGCCCGTTCGTCGCCAACCCGGCCAACCGCTCGCTCGTTGTCGGGACGATCGACTTCACCGACGACGTCGATGCCGCGGCAATCGCGAAGACCTTGCGCGCAAACGGGATTGTCGACGTAGAGCCGTATCGCAAGCTGGGTCGCAACCAGCTGCGGGTCGGCATGTTCCCCGCGGTAGAGCCGGCCGACGTCGAGGCATTGACGGCCTGCATCGACTGGGTCGTGGCGAAGACCGCATGAAGGTTCTCGTTGCCGAGCAGGTGGGCGAGCCCGGTGTCGAACTGCTGCGCGGCGCGGGGCTCGACGTGGTGCTCGGGCACCGCTGGGATCGTGCCGAGCTCGAGACCAACATCGCCGACTTCGACGCCATCCTGATCCGCTCGGCGACACAGGTCGACGCTGACCTGCTGGCCAAGGCTGACCGGCTGCGCGTGGTGGCGCGCGCGGGCGTGGGCGTCGACAACGTCGACGTCGACGCGGCCACCCGGCGCGGCGTCGTGGTGGCGAATGCGCCGCAGTCCAACGTGATCACCGCTGCCGAGCACACCATGGCGCTGCTGCTGGCGTTGGCCCGCAACGTCCCCCAAGCACATGCATCGTTGACTGGCGGGGCGTGGGACCGTGGCCGGTTCACCGGCGTCGAGTTGCACGAGAAGACGTTGGGCATCATCGGCTTCGGACGCATCGGCCAGCTCGTCGCACACCGGGCGCGCGGTTTCGGCATGCGCGTGATCGCATTCGACGTCTACCTCGCCGCTGAACGGTTCCGCGAGCTCGGCGTTGAGCGCGCGACGACGCCGGACGAGGTCTACGCTATCGCCGACTTCATCACCATCCACCTGCCGAAGAACAAAGAGACCGAGGGCTGGCTGAACGCCGCCGCGTTCGCACAGATGAAGGACGGCGTGCGGATTCTGAACGTCGCGCGCGGGCCGCTGGTGGTCGACGCCGACCTGCAGGCCGCGCTCGACTCCGGCAAGGTTGCCGGCGCAGCGCTCGACGTCTTCCGCACCGAGCCGGTCGTCGATCACCCGCTGTTCGCCTACCCCAACGTCATCGTCACCCCGCACCTCGGCGCATCGACGTCCGAGGCGACCGACCGAGCCGGCTACCAGGCGGCGGAACAGATCGTGGCCGCCTTGACCGGGGGCGCGGTGACCAGCGCGGTGAACCTGCCGTCGATCGCCGCCGAGGATCTCGAGGCGGTCGGCCCGTTCCTCGGGTTGTGCACGAGCCTGGGCGCGATCGTTGCTGCGCTCGCGCCCGGCACGTCCATCGACGCGGTGGAGGTCGAGTTCCTCGGCCGCATCGCAGAGCGCGACACCCGGCTGCTGACGATTCAGGTGATCAAGGGGGTGCTCGCCGGGCACACCGAAGAGATCGTGCACGACGTCAACGCGCTGACCCTCGCGCGAGAGCGCGGGATCGCGATCGCCGAGCGCAGCACGCCGCAGGCGCACGACTTCACCGACCTGGTGCGCGTCGAGCTGCGCAGCGGTGCCGAGACGACCCGGGTCGTGGGCACGCTTCTCGGACGGCGAAACCGCCCGCACCTGCTCGAGGCGTGGGGCTCCCGGTTCAACGTGCAGCTCGACGAGCATCTCGGCGTGTTCCGCTATCGCGATCAGCCCGGCATGCTCGGCCGGGTCGGCACCGCGCTTGGTGACGCCGCGGTGAACGTCATCTCAGCTGCCGTCGGACGCCAGCCCGGCGGCGGCACCGATGGCACGGCGGTCATGGTCGTGACCGTCGATGACGCGATTCCGAGCGCGGTGCTTGCCGCCCTGGTTGCCAGTCCGGACTTCTTCGACGCCCGCGCAGTCAGCGTCTGAGCGCGGACAGGGAAGGCCCATCCCGGGTCATGAATCATGCACGGTTAGCTATCTTTTCTGTCGGTTGGGCCCGCGCAGTCACCGTCTAGTAGCTGCCGGGCGGTCGGCACAGGCCGCGAGGAACGTGCGGACGCCGGCGTCGGCCCATCTATTGATCTCCCGTGTTGTCGGCGGCCCGTCGTCACCGAGCAGCATTGCTCGGTTGAGCGGCGCCGCCATGACCAGCCAGTTGAACTGAGTAGCCGCCAGCGTCGCGTCGGACGCGGCTAGCCGTCCCTGCCGATTCAGTTCGGCGAACGTCGCGGCAAGCGCGGCGATCGTGCGTCCGAGACCTAGGTCGTAGAAGAGCTGGCCGAGCTCGGGAAACTGACGTGACTCGGAGATGACGAGGCGACGAACCCGCATCATGGTCGGTTGTAGCACCAAGCCAAGCAGCCGACGGGCCAGCGCACGCAAGTCATTGTCGAGGCGACCGCTGTCGGCCAGGCGGCGTACCTCGTCATGCACCGGGTCGCTGGCGGACTGCACGGTCGCAGTGATCAGTTCGCGGAACAGACGCTGCTTGTCGCCGAAGTGCTGGTAGACCGTCTGCTTGGACACCCCGGCTGCCGCAGCGACCGCATCCATGCTCGTGCCGCGGTAGCCGTGGTTGAGGAAAGCCTCGGTCGCCGACTCGATGATGGCGCGACGCTTTCGGCTCGAGCGGCCTTCGTCGGTAGGCGCGGAGCCGGTGATCGTCACGCTCTAAATCATACTAGACCGTCCAGTCTATGGGAGTGTACTGTACGGTCTAGTCTTGTTCCGAAGGGCATTGAATGAGTGCTGAACCGCGCATGCTGCTAGACGGCCTGGCGTTCGTGGAATCCGCACGCTGGCACGGCGACCGGCTGTGGTTCGCGCACTGGCGCGTTGGTGAGATCATCGCTACCGACCTGGACGGGCGCAGCGAGGTGATGGCGCCGGGACGGTCGACGATGGGCTGGTCGATCGATTGGTTGCCGGACGGCCCGCTGTTGGTCACCGGCGAGTCACTGCTGCGGCAGGAGCCGGACAGCTCGTTCGTGCAGCACAGCGACCTTACCGGGGTGGCCCGCCACAACTGGAACGAGATCGTCGTCGATCGCGACCGGGGCAACATCTACCTCAACGGCGCCGACACCGCGAACTTCCTCGCCGGTGGCTTCCCGGAACCGGGCATCGTCGCGCTGGTCGCGGCTGACGGCACCGCCCGACAGGTTGCCGACGACATCCACTTCCCCAACGGCATGGTCATCACGCCGGACGGATCGACTCTGGTGGTGGCAGAGTCGATGGCCGGCCGACTCACCGCGTTCGACATCCAGGGCGACGGCTCGCTCAACAACCGGCGAGTGTGGTCCGACGATGTAGCTCCGGATGGCATCTGCATAGACACCGAAGGCGCCATTTGGGTCGGCGCGGCCGGGGTGCGCTCGATGACCGGCAATGACGCCGATCCCGGCGGCGCGGCAGTGCGCGTTCGCGACGGTGGCGAGATCCTCGAGCGCATCGAGTTCGACCGGCCCGGCTTCTCCTACGCCCTGGGCGGCCCGAGCGGGCACACCCTGTTCATCGTTGGGCAGGAGTGGCGCGGCTTCGACCAGGTCGACGCGCTCGTCGCCGACCGGACGGGGCAGGTGCTCTGCGTCGAGGTAGACGTCCCGAGGCCGGCAGGCCGGTAGGGCGGCGCTGGCGTAGCCGTCCCACGGAGCAGCGTTCACATGAACAGTCCCCGAGGGTCAGGTTTATCTCGACCCGCCCTGGCTGCTCGGGCGCGCGGCGTGGCAGCATGCGTCACGGTGTGCGCAGGGCCGTCCGCGGTTGTCTCCCGCCTGTGGAGATTGCTGGCAAAGTCGGTACCTTCGGACATCTGGAGGGCTCGCATAGTGGCCTAGTGCGGCGGTCTTGAAAACCGCTATGGCTGGTTGACAGTCATCGTGGGTTCGAATCCCACGCCCTCCGCCATATCTGGAACGCAGCCGTGCGGGCGGATGCCGACTTGCTGTCTGCGCCCTACGCGATCCCTATGCGCGTCGGCTGGAAATGCGACCCTGCGTGTCATGGTGCTGTACGCGGGGCGACTCCGATTGGAGGCGTTAGCGGAAGCTGACGCGTGGCTCATGGTCCACTTCGTCGGCGCGTTGATCGTTCGGCTTGCCGATCCTTCCCCCGCGCGGTGGCCGCGAGGCCGCCGAGTGAGATCCTCCAATGCAGACTGCCCTTTCGGGAGTCAGGAGAGCAGCGCAAAGTGTATGAAACAGGCTGCCGGCACCTTTATCGGTCGTGGGCGTTAAGGTAGGCGTGTGCCGTTGCGAACACCGGGGTTTCGTTGGGGGTGTTCCCAGGGAGGTTAGTAGGGGCACCCAGGGTCTCCAACCGCGGCGTGGTGTGGGGCACGGGGGCCGGTTGTCGGTACCTTCCGTTGTACTGACACTTAACGAAGGGGTGGAGTCATGGCGACGCGCAGTAAGGCCCAAGAAGCCCATCGAGTCTCAGTTGAATTCGGCATCAAAGATATCGCGGGCTTCCTGCTGGCGGAACTCGGCAGAAACCTGACGGCCTACCTCGCGGGCACGAGCGATCCGAAAGCTGTTACCGAGTGGGCGAAAGGATCGCGAACTCCACGACCGGATGCTGACCAGCGACTGCGGGCCGCTTATCAAGTCTTCCATCAATTGCAGACCGAAGAGAGCCCGCACACGGTCCGTCAGTGGTTCATCGGGCTGAATCCGCAGCTCGATGATCAGACTCCCGCCGATGTAATCCGCGAAGGTCAATTCCGTGACGTGCTGCATGCTGCTCGTGTATATGTGAGCGGTGGCTGACAGTCTCGACGAGCCAGAGTCGACCCGGGGGTGCGGAACAAGCACCCCCGGTCGCCATAGCTGTCCCGCCGACTAACGGCCTGTATCGAGTCGGTCGAGTGACTGCAGCGCTTCAACCCTCATTCCTGACCAGCGATCAAGAAGCCAGTCCCACCGCCGGTAATCGCTTCGACAGCACGGAGTTTGGTGTCGTCTACTTCGGGACAACCCAGGAGTGTTGCTTCGGCGAGACGCTCGCGAGATTTCGACCGTCCCTGCAGCTCGCCGAGATGGTCAAGGACGACTGGAAGCAGTTCATGCACCCGGGGCAACTGCCAGCCGACTGGCGTGACCGCCGAGCCATGGTCCGAGCGGTGGCGGCGCCACAAGAAGTCTTTCTTGATGTTGAGGCCATCAAGACACGCGAATATCTGCAAAAGCATTTGGCGCTCGGACTTTCCGCGCTCGGGGCCTCCGACTTGGATGTTTCTGTGATACGCGGTCACGATCGTCGCGTAACCCGCCTCATCTCTGCTTGGGCGTACCACGCAGTTGATGAAGACGGCATTGCGCGCTACGCGGGCGTGCGCTATCTGTCCCGCCTGAACACAGATTGGGAATGTTGGGCTGCATTCGATGACTTGCTCTACGTCGGTGATGCCGTGAACTCCGAGCCGATCGCTGC
>DASRSG010000023.1:0-3225 GCA_035656595.1 Jatrophihabitantaceae bacterium
CCAGCTCTTCCCCGCCGGCGACCGGCTGGACGGCCCCGAACCGGACGCGCGCGGGGATCAGAGATGCTCTCGGGCATCCCCGCGTACTCAGCAGCATCAGCGATGCAGAATCGGCAGTTGCCCGGTCTGGTCCAGGGCGCAAACCATCTACCCAGATGCGACCGCAAACGGCACTATAGGTGCCCTGTAAGCCATGCCGCCGCGGCAAGGGGGATGTTCGGTGAGCGATACAGCCAAACCGCCAGAGGTCGAGAGCACGGCGGACGAGCCGGACGAGCCGGGTTTCTTCGAGCGCAAGTTCGACGAGCTCACCGAGAAGATCGACCACTCGATCCCGTGGTACCGCATGCCGAAGGTCCTGGGCCTCGTCGACCTGATCGGCCTTCGGAACACGTTGCGCCAGCAGAACCTCTACGACTGCTCACGGCTGCCCGCCACCAATCCCGTCCAGCCTCCGGACTACGACGAGACCTTCCTGACCCAGCGCAATCCGGATGGCAGTTGGAACGATCTCGAACACCCAGAGATGGGCATGGCCGGCACCCGGTTCGGACGCAACGTCCCCTTCGAGGAGACCTGGCCCGATCGCGACAAGATCCTCGAACCGAACCCGCGCGTCATCAGCCGACGGCTGATGACGCGAGACGAGCTCATCCCGGCATCGGCCGGCAATGCCTTGATCGCCGCGTGGCTGCAGTTCATGCTGCACGACTGGGTCAAGCACGGGACGAGCCCGACCGACAACCCGTGGGTGATCCCGCTCGACTCCGACGACGACTGGCCGACGCCACCGTTGCAGGTGATGCGAACGCCGGACGACCCGACCGCACCGGCCGAGTCGGACAAGCCGCCGACGCACATCAACGTGCTGACGCACTGGTGGGACGGCTCGCAGATCTACGGCAACAGCCCGCCGGAAGAGCAGTACCTGCGCAGCCACGAGGGCGGCAAGCTGCGTCTCGTCGACGGGCTGCCGCCGATCCCGGACGACCCGGCCACCGATCCGACCCGGACTCCAGGTTTCTGGCTCGGGCTGGGCATGCTGCAGGTGCTCTTCGCACATGAGCACAACAGCATCTGCGACATGCTCGCGCAGGCGCACCCCGACTTCGACGACGAGACGCTCTTCCAGCGCGCGCGGCTGATCAACGCGGCATTGCTCGCGAAGATCCACACCGTGGAGTGGACGCCGGCTGTCACCGCGCACCCGACCGCCGTCGCCGCACTGCACGCCAACTGGTGGGGGATGCAGGGCGAGAAGCTGCACCAGATCTTCGGCCGGTTGACCGGCAGCGAAGCGCTCTCCGGCATCCCCGGATCGGACACCGAGGATTACGGCGTGCCGTTCGCGCTCACCGAGGAGTTCGTCGCGGTGTACCGGATGCATCCGCTGATCCCAGATCACTTCGACTTCCGGGCTGCGGACACTGATGCGCCGACATTGGGGCCTACCGAGTTCGACCAGCTGGCCGGTCCGGCCGGGGCAGAGGTGCTGCGTACCAACAAGCTGACCGACCTGATCTACACCTTCGGCACGATGAACCCCGGTGTGGTGACGCTGCACAACTTCCCGAAGTACCTGCAGACGTTCAAGCGGCCCGACACCGGTGCCCTGATGGATCTCGCCGCCACCGACATCGTGCGCTGCCGCGAGCTGGGCGTGCCGCGCTACACCGCGTTCCGGCGGCTGATGCACCTGCCCGTCCCGACCAGCTTCGACGAGGTGACCAGCAACAAGCAGTGGGCCGCCGAGCTGCACGACGTCTACAACGGCGACATCGACAGCCTTGACCTCATCCCCGGCATGTTCGCCGAAGATCGTCCCGAAGGTTTCGCCTTCAGCGACACCGCATTCCGGATCTTCATCCTGATGGCGTCGCGTCGGCTCAACAGCGACCGGTTCTTCACCAGTTACTTCACCGACGAGGTGTACACGAAGGAGGGCATGCAGTGGCTGGCGGACAGCACGATGATCAGCGTGTTGCTTCGGCACTGCCCAGATCTCGAGCCGTACCTGAAGGGTCTGGCGAACGCGTTCGCGATCTGGGCCCGACCTGAGACGTCAGCGGCAGGCGGCGGCGCGGGCTAGCAGCAGGTCACGCTCAGCCTCGTTCGCGGTGAGCGCGGCGGCCCGCTCGAACTCGGCACGCGCTTCGGGCAGTCGTTGCAGCTTGACCAGCAGGTCGCCGCGCACGCTGGGCAACAGGTGATACTCGCGCAGCGCCGGCTCGTCGATGAGCGCGTCGACCACCGCAAGCCCGGCCTGCGGCCCGGCTGCCATCGCCACCGCTACCGCGCGGTTGAGTTCGACGATCGGCGAACCGGTCACCTCGACGAGCGCGCCGTAGAGCGAGGCGATCGCCGTCCAATCGGTGTCGTCGGCTACCGCGGCGCGCGCATGGCACGCCGCGATCGAGGCCTGCAGCACGTAGCCGCCGCGCCCGCCGAGTGCAATTGCGCGATCGAGCGATGCCAGCGCATGCGTGATGAGCAGGCGATCCCATTGCGCGCGATCCTGATCGAGCAGGGTGATCGGTGAGCCGTCGGGCGCCACACGCGCGCGCAGCCGCGACGCCTGGATCTCCATCAACGCGACCAGCCCGAGCGCCTCGGACGACGACGGTGCCAGTGCAGCGAGCATCCGGCCCAGGCGCATCGCCTCGTCGCACAATTCCGGCCGCGCCCACGCGGTGCCCGCTGTTGCGGTGTAACCCTCGTTGAAAATCAAGTACACCGCCTCGAGGACGGACTCGAGCCGGGCGTCGAGCTCGTCGCCGATCGGCACTTCGAACGGCACGTCCGCGGCTGTCAACGCCTTTTTCGCGCGGGTGATCCGTGCCGCCATGGTCGGTGTGGACACGACGAATGATCGCGCGATCTCTTCGGTGCGCAGACCGGCCACCATCTTCAGGGTCAGCGCGACGCGTGCATCGGGCGGCAATACCGGGTGGCACGCCGTGAACATCAAACGCAGCACGTCGTCGACCACGTGCCGGTCGAAGTCCGCCTCGTCGATCGGGTCGTCGCCGGGCGGCAGGTCCCGTCCCATTTCAATCAGCTTCTTCTCGAGGATCACCTCGCGACGGACCCGATCGACCGAGCGGCGCTTGGCCACGGCCATCAGCCAGGCTCCCGGGTTGTCGGGGACGCCTGACTTCGGCCACTGTTCCAGCGCTGCCACCAGCGCGTCCTGAGCGAGGTCCTCGGCCAGCCCGACATCGCGGA
>DASRSG010000024.1:0-3014 GCA_035656595.1 Jatrophihabitantaceae bacterium
TGCGGCGAGCACGTCGCGTACAGAATCACGCCGCCGGGCCGGGTCAGCGCGATCGCGGCTGCCAGCAATTCGCGTTGCAGCCGGGTCAGCGCCGGCACATCGGAGGGCTGACGCCGCCAGCGCGCGTCGGGGCGCCGCCGCAACGCACCGAGACCGGTGCACGGTGCGTCGACCAGCACCCGGTCGAATCCCGGGTCGAGGCCGCTGCTGCGCCCGTCGACCCGCAACACGTCGACCGGTAGGCCGCCGGTGTTCCGGACGACGAGGTCGGCGCGATGTTCGGCGGGCTCCACCGCGGTGACCCGGGCACCCGACCCGGCAGCCAGCGCGGCCAGTAGCGCAGTCTTCCCGCCGGGGCCGGCGCAGAGGTCCAGCCATCGGCCGGCGTCGTCGGCAACCGGCGCCAGAGTGAGTGCGCGAGCGACCAATTGGCTGCCTTCGTCCTGGACCAGCGCACGGCCGTCGCGCACCGCCGATACCTGCGCCGGGTCCCCGGCGGGTAGGTATACGGCGTAGGGCGAAAATCGGCCCACGCTGCCGTCGACGGCCGCGGCCAAATCCTCGGCGGTCAGGACGCCGGGCCGGGCCGCGAGGTGCACCAGTGGGCGTGCATCATCGGCAGCGAGCGCCGCGCCGAGTTCGCCGGCAGCGGCGCCCAGTGCATCGACGAATGACTGTGCGACCCAACGCGGGTGGGCATGCAAGAACGCGGCGTTGCCCACCGGGTCGACCGAGCGGTCGGGCGCCAACTCGTCGAGCCACGATTGCTCGTCGCGGGTGGTGATCTTGCGCAGTACACCGTTGACGAAACCTGCACGCGCCGAATCGAATTCGATGGCGGCCTGCTCGACTGTGGTCGAGACAGCGGCATGTGCGTCGACGCGGGTGCGCAGCAGTTGATACGTCCCGAGCCGCAGCAGATCAAGCAGAACCGGGTCGATGGTGTCCGGCGACCGATCGGCGGCTGCGCCGATGATGGCGTCCAGCAGTCCCCGTACTCGGCTGCTGCCATAGGTCAACTCGGTGGCGAAGGCGGCATCGCGTCCGCTGATTCCGCGCTCGCGCAACAGAACTGGCAACAGCAGGTTGGGGTAGGCGTCGCGCTCGCGTACGGCCTGTAGTACGTCCAACGCAGCGCGACGAGCCGGGTCCAATGGCCTGCGCTTCTGCGGCCGCGCCGAGCGTTGTGGAGTGCGGGCGGCCGCCCGCCCGCCGCGCGGTTTGTCCCGCGGCGGGCTCACGAGGCACGCACCGACGCCTCGAGGCGGGCTCCCCTGGCCCAGTCGACGGCGTTCATCAGCTTCTTCCCCGGCGCCTGAACCTGGCCGAGCCGCACCGCCTGCGACGCGGTGCCAATCCGCACGCTGCGACGATCAACGTGAATCTCACCAGGTGACAATGGTTTCAGCAGGCTCTGCCCGTCGGTGTCGAGATACACCGGCCCAAGTTTGACCCGCAGGTCGCCGATCAGCGTCCATGCGCCGGGGTTGGGCGTGACGGCGCGGATGCGTCGCTCGACGAGTTCGGCCGGAAGATCCCAGCGCACCTGCGCCTGCTCGACGGTGATCTTCGGCGCGACGCTGACGCCGTCAGACGGCTGGGGTACCGGCGTGAGCGCCCCATCGTCGATGCCGTCGAGGGTGGTGGACAGCAACGCCGCCCCCGAAATCGCCAGCCGGTCAAGCAAATCGCCTGCGGTGTCGATCGGGCGCACCGCCTCGGTGACCACTCCGTAGACCGGCCCGGAGTCCAGGCCGGATTCAATGTGGAACGTCGTCGCGCCGGTGACGGTGTCGCCCGCGGCGATCGCCGCCTGCACCGGAGCCGCCCCGCGCCAGGCGGGCAGCAGCGAGAAGTGCAGGTTCACCCATCCGCGCGCCGGCACCGCCAATAGGTCGTCACGCAGCAGCGCTCCGAAAGCCACCACCGGACAGCAGTCAGGGGCCAACTCCGAG
This sequence comes from Jatrophihabitantaceae bacterium, assembly GCA_035656595.1. GTDB lineage: Bacteria > Actinomycetota > Actinomycetes > Mycobacteriales > Jatrophihabitantaceae > RYN-133. Next base: position 1,956 of record DASRSG010000024.1, read on the forward strand.
AGCTCGGCGACAAACTCGGCCGAGTTCGGCCGCTCCGGTCGCAGCACCGGGATGCCTTGGTCCAGAGCCAGGCGGGCGACCGGTGACGGCTTGGGTTTGCCGTGCCGGCCCGACGCGGCATCGGGCCGGGTGAGCACCGCGATCACCTCGTGGCGCGGTGAGTCGATCAGACTCTGTAGCGCAGGCAGCGCGGGTTCGGGGGTACCGGCAAAGACGAGGCGCACCGGACCAGTCTAGAAAGTCCTACTTTTCGTCCTCGGCGAGCCGTGCAATCAAGCCACCGGCCAACACATCTTTGACTTGGCGCGGCGAAAGACGATGCCGCACCGTGAAAGACGAATCCTTGGTGACATTGTGGATCTGCAGGGTGTCTTTATCGGCCAACGCGTCGCGAGCATCCTTGACGCGCAGCGTGTCGTCCTGATCGATGTTGTCGTAGTCGTCGGGGTCGTCGAATTCGAGCGCCAACACCCCGAAGTTGGCCAGGTTCTGCCAGTGGATACGGGCGAATGACTTGGCGATGACCACCTGCAGCCCGAGGTGACGGGGTGCGATCGCCGCGTGCTCCCGCGAGGAGCCCTGGCCGTAGTTCTCACCCCCGACGATGATGTGACCGGTTTCTTCGGCCTGCTTTGCCCGTTCCGGATACGAGTCGTCGATTTGGGTGAAGCTGAACATTGCGAGCTTGGGAATGTTCGACCGGAACGGGAGTGCCCTCGCCCCGGCCGGCGAGATGTCGTCGGTGGAGACGTTATCGCCGACCTTGAGCAGCACCGGCGCCTCGATCTCGTCGGGCAGCGGTGAGAGATCAGGCAGGCTCGACACGTTGGGCCCCTTGACCGGCTCGACTTTCTGCGCCTCCTCGGCATCCAGCGGGGGCACCAGCATCGCGGTGTTCACCGCCGACTGATGCGGCAGATCGAGCTTCGGGTAGTCCATCTTGGCCTCGCGCGCCCAGTCGCGCGGATCGGTGATCACACCCGTCAACGCCGATGCGGCCGCGGTTTCCGGCGAGCACAGCCAGACCGAATCCTCTTTGGTGCCCGAGCGACCGGGAAA
>DASRSG010000025.1:0-17421 GCA_035656595.1 Jatrophihabitantaceae bacterium
CCGGTCTCGCCGATGACCCGCGTGTACGTGGACGGCGCGCGGCGCATGCTGGCAGAGAGCACCAGGCGACGCTCGTCGGCGAAGTCGAGAATCGCTGCGAGGTCGCCGTCCACTCCGTGCTGGACGAAGGCGCGGGCGGCGGCGTGCTCTGGCTCGGCGTCGAAGATCAGCCGCGCGAACCGCACGCAGTAGCAGCCGACGTCACGCAGCGCGCCGCCGGCGAGATCCGGTTGCCAGCGGATGTTGGCCGGGTCGGCCGCGATGAAGGAGAACTCCGAGACGATCTCGCGGATCCGTCCCAACTCGCCGAGTTCCTGACCGATGTGGTCGGTCTGCGGATGGAACGCGAAGACGAACGCCTCCCACAGCAGCGCGCCATCGGGCAGTCCGCTCAGGAGTTGTTCCACGTCGGCGCTGTCCACGCCGAGCGGCTTCTCGCACAGCACGGCTCGCCCCGTCGCGGCAGCCCGCGTGGCCCATTTCGTGTGCTCGAGGTTGGGCAACGCGATGTAAATCGCGTCGACCTCGTCGTCATCGATTGCGGCGGCGTAGTCAGCGACACGATCGACCTGGTTCGCCTCGGCCCACGTGCTGGCGCGCTCCGGATTGCGGCTGCCGACCACCACCGCGCGTCCGCCTGCTGCACGCATCGCTGGCAGGAACGACTTCGCTGCGATGTTCGCCGAGCCCAGAACTGCCCACCGGGTCTGTGTCATGCACGGTGTCTACCGCACGGGGGCATAGTGGAAACCATGACGTCCCTACAGCGAACCAACCCTCCGTTCCGCGCTGATCATGTCGGCAGCCTGCTCCGCCCGAAGAACCTGCTGAAGGCTCGTGAGGATCATGGCGCAGGATCGATCTCACTCGAGGAGTTGCGGGCCATCGAGGACGATGCGATCCGCGATGTCGTGCGCATGCAGGAGGACATCGGGCTGCAGACCGCCACCGATGGCGAGTTCCGCCGCACGTCCTGGCACATGGACTTCATCTACCAGCTCACCGGCGTGAGCAAGACCGCCGAGAAGATCGAAGTGCACTTCCGCAACGCCGATGGGAACCTCGACTTCACCTCAGCGGCGTTGAAGATCGACGGCAAGGTGGACATCGACGATCCGATCTTCGGCCAGGATTTCGCGTTCCTGCAGTCGGTGGTCTCGTCCGGCACGCCGAAGCTGACCATCCCGTCGCCGAGCATGGTGCACTACCGCGGCGGCGCGGCGGCGATCGACAAGGCGGTGTACCCCGACGAGGACGAGTTCTGGACCGACCTGTCCGCGGCCTACCGCAAGCAGGTGCAGGCGATGGCCGCACTCGGCTGCACGTACTTGCAGCTGGACGACACGTCGCTCGCATATCTGAATGACCCGGCACAGCGCGAGATGCTCGCCGCTCAGGGCCGGGACGCCGAACACCAGCACGAGCGCTACATCCGCCAGATCAACGCAGCGATCAGCGACCGCCCCGCCTCACTGAACGTGACCACGCACATGTGTCGCGGCAACTACCGCTCGTCCTGGGCGGCTGAGGGCGGCTACGACTTCGTCGCCGAGGCGTTGTTCGGACAGCTCGACGTCGACGGGTTCTTCCTCGAGTACGACGACTCGCGTTCGGGTGACTTCGCGCCGTTGCGTTTCGTCCCTGCCGGGAAGCAGGTCGTGCTCGGGCTGGTGACGACCAAGCGTCCGCAACTCGAATCGAAGGACGACCTCAAGCGACGCATCGACGAGGCAGCGGCATACGTGCCCCTCGAGCAGTTGTGCCTGTCGCCGCAGTGCGGCTTCTCGTCAACAGTCGAAGGCAACGTGCTTTCCCGCGATGAGCAGATCGCGAAGCTGAACCTGATCGTCGAGGTCGCGCAGGAGGTCTGGGGCTGACCGCGCTAGCCGCCGGGCGCTGATTAACCCATTCGCCGTCCACCGGCGCAGCTGACGATGAACGCGCTGCGGCACTCCCACCGGCGTTTCGTGCCGCAGCGCGTTCAGTGTCGCCTGTACTTCTTGCCCGCGGCCGTCAGAACTTGGCCGCCTCGGGGATGACCTGCGCGCCAAGGATGTCGAGCGGCTTGAGTGTCGATACGTTGGCCACCCGGCTGTGCGCGTGCGTGACCCCCAGCTCGGCGAGCGCACGCAGCTGGGTCAGGATCGCGTCGACATTCTCACCCTCCGGCCCCGGGTCGAGCGGCATCATCACGGTCTTCTCGATGTCGTCGTAGTTGCGCCCGACGTCGGCGCAGTGCTGCTGCAGGATGTCGAGCTTGCGTTCCAGTTCCGGTCCGGCGAACAGGTTGCACGCGTCGGCGTACTGCGCCACCAGCCGCAGCGTCTTCTTCTCGCCGCCGCCGCCGATCAGGATCGGCGGGTGCGGTCGTTGCAGCGATTGCGGGACGTTCAGCGTGCGGCCCAGCTTGTAGTGCTTGCCCTCATACGCACTCTCGTCGCCGGACCACATCTGCAGGCAGATCTGCAGCGCTTCCTCGAGCCGCTCGAAGCGCTCGGCCGTGGGCGGGAACGGCAGGCCGAGACCGGCCGACTCCTCGTCGTTCCAGGCCGCGCCGATGCCCAGCCAGGCCCGACCCGACGACAGCACGTCGAGCGTCGTGACCTCCTTGGCCAGCAGGCCCGGCTCGCGATAGACCACAGCCGTCACCCAGGCAAGCAGCTGGATCCGCGACGTGCAGGCGGCAAGGTAGCCCAGCGCGGTGTAGGCCTCGAGCATGTCGTGCTCCGGCGGACCCATCACCGAGATCTGCCAGACGTGATCCATCACGCTCAGCTTGGCGAAGCCCACCTCCTCGGCCTTGACCGCGACGTCGCGCAGATCGCGAGCCATGGTTTGGGACCCGCCGGGCCAGGTGAAGTCGGAAACGTGCAGTCCTAGTTCCATGCACTTGACGCTAGTACCCGAGTGGTCAGGCCAGTTCGTACAGTGCATAGACCAGGGACGAACCGTTGCGGATCCCCTTGCCGACGGCCTGGATCGTATTCAACCAACCCAACGCGGGATCATCGGTCTCGAACGTCGGGACGATGTAGACCGGCGCCCCGGTGATCGGCAGCGCGGCTCCCTTGCCGCGGTAGGTGATCGTCAGGGTCGCGCCGGACGGCGTCGCCAGCAGCAACCGCGCATCGACGCTCACCGTCCCGTCGGTGTGCAGCGTGAGCCAGTCGCTCGACGTTCCCGATTGCTCGGCCTGCAGCCGCTCACCGGACAGCACGCACGACGCGGCCTCACCGATCAGGCGCGCGCCGACAGGAAGCCCGTCCAACCGGGTGTGCCGCAGGATTGTGATCTGCAGTGTCGCGAGCGGAATTAACGACAGGCTCATGCGCCGAACGCGTGTTTCGCCTTCGCGAGCAGGACGTCGCGGTGCCCGGCCGGCGCGCCGAGGTTGTGGCCCTGGTTGACCGTCCACACGATGAGCGCACCGAGCCCCTGCGCCTTCGCCCAGCGCGCCTTCGCCTCGATCGACCGAGCGTTCTCGTAGGAGACGAACGTGCAGTTCTGCGGCCCGTGCGGCGACGTGAAGCCAAGGTACGGTGCCTGCGCCTTGCTGTCGTAGTGATACGCGCTGGCTTGGTAGTACGAACTCATGATCGTCGTGTAGCTCATCGCGTTGTCGTCTGCGGCAACTGTCGAGTCGCCGATGTCCTGGCGCGGTCCGGTGACACCGCCCGTCCAGCACGTCCCGTAGAAGCCGGTGCCGACCCCGAGCTTGGCCGCCGGCACGCCGGCCTTCTCGAACTGGGTCACGTTGATGTTCACCGCGGACGGCATGCTCGCCGTGGCGTCCTGCAACGCTGACGAGTGCCACGTCCTCCAGCCCTGGTACGGACCGGCCATGCCGTAGGTCATCACCGAGATCCGGTCGAGCTTCTTCGCGATCTTGCCGTAGAACGACGCGACGTGCGCGAAGGTCTTAGTGATCGGGAGGACCGGCATCGTGAGCACCGCGTTGGGGACCTTGCCGCGCAGCCGGTTCACCAGCTCGGTGACGTATTGCTGGTCAGAGGCGTTGATCGGCTCCCAGTCCAGATCGAGACCGCGGTAGCCGAACTTGTTCATCACCTTGGCCAGGTTGTGCACCAGTGTCGAGAGGTGGTTCTTCGCGGCAGCAAGGAAGTTGTCGTGCTCGCCCGCTCCGCCGATCATGAGCAGCGGCACGACGCTATGTGCCTTCGCGCGCTTTGCGATGTCCTTTGCCATCGCCGGCCCGGCGGTGTTGTCGATATCGAAGGCGGTGTCGAGCGCGCCGTTGGCACGCGGGTTGACCGGCCCCACCACGATGTGGGTCATCGCGCCCCAGTCGATCTCGTTCGCGGGCATCAGGTTGCGCTGGTAGCCGACGTAGTACCCCATCACCCAGCGCTTGGGTGTGCCCGCCGAAGCGGAAGCAGAGCCTGCCGCGCTCAACACCAGCGCGAGCGCGAGTGCGGCTCGAACCGTTCTGCGCATCAGAACCCTCCCCGCCATCAGTCCGGTGCCGGACCGGGCTCCACAATGCCAGTAGCGATCAACTCGCGCACCATTGCCACTGCCGCGGCAACGAGGCCGTCCAGTTGCTCCGGATTGATCCCGGCTTGCTCGCCGACCGCGGTCGCAGCAGCGGTGACGGTTGCCCCGCTGCTCACTCGCAGCAGGATCTCGGACATCAGTGGATCGATCGTCGCTTCGATCCCCACCCCCTCGGTCAGCGTGATGAGCGCATCACCGTGACGCCAGCTGCCGTCGACGAAGTGCAGCGCGCGCTCCATCCGGTGCTCGGCCGGGACGTGACACGTCCAATCGGCGAGCCCGCGGTAGGCACCGTCGCGCAGCATCGAGTACGCGGCGAAGACTCGTTCGATGTGGGCGCTCGCACCGCCGGCACCGGCGCGCACCTGATCCGATCGGATCACCGTCGGCGCGCCGGGATGCTCTTGCAGCACGACCGCGCCGTATGCGATCTGATCGATGTGGTGCTCGGCGAGGTAGCGCACCCAACGGTCCACCGCCGCGCCGAAGCCGGCCACGTCGCCGGCATCGGCCAGCGGCTGGTTCCACTGCCGCGCGTGCAGCACCGGATCCTCGCTACGCAGTTGCAGCAGCCAGGCCCGGCAGCCGTCGCCGAGCCAGCTACTCGGAACCGAGTCCCACGGTGCGTCGCGCACCGGCCAGCTGGCCAGCACCGTCGCGAACCCGCCGGGAGCGAGCACGTCGGGCAGGGCGTGCACCAGCGCCGCGCACAACGCGCCGGGTGCCGCACCGCTGTCGCGGAACACGAAGGCGTGCTCGGGTGAGATGACGTAGGGCGGGTTGCTCACGACGAGGTCGAAGCGCTCGCCCGCGACCGGCTCGAGAAGGCTGCCACTGCGGAACTCGATGCCATCGATGCCGTTCACCGCCGCGTTGAACGCGGCAAATTCGAGCGCACGCGGATTCACGTCGGTGGCCACCACATGGCCGCTGTGCCGCGCTGCGAGCAGTGCCTGAATCCCGTTGCCGGTACCGACATCGAGCGCGCGACGAGCAGGACGCCGGACAGTCAATGCCGCAAGCAGCGTGGCCGGCGGGTTGATGCCGGTGACCTGGAGCGGATCGGGCGCGGTGCCTACGTCATGTCGGCGGTCGGCTGCCAGCCACAACCCGCGATGCGGGACGATCCGAACCGCCGGTTGCACGTCGTTGCCGCTCTCGATCACGCAGCCCGACGCAACGAGCGCGTCCACGGCCGACCGGCCAAGCGCGTCGACGATCCCTTCCACAGTGCGAGGCCAGCCCAGCGCTAGTAGCGCGATCACGTCGGCGAGCGGTCCGGCCGCCGATGCCAACCGGCGTTCGTAGATCGCGAGATCGGCCGGCGTTGCGAGCAGATCGGCGTTGCCGAGCACGGCGTGCAGCCCAGAGCTCGAATACCCCACTGTGGCCAACGATTCGGCCAGTCCGGGCAAGCCCGGCACCAGCGACGGAGGGGCCGTTGCCTCTTCGGGCAGCGGACCCGCATCTTCCATGCCGACAGCCTGCCGATCCGGCCGCAACGGCGCTAGCCTCTGCCTCACAGTGCATCGCGGTGCGCGAGTCGGCCTGCATCCGGGAGGGATGATCATGGGCGATCGGGAGAAGTACGAAACCAGCCGCCGGGCAGTGCTCAGGGGCAGCGCGCTCGGAGCCGGCGCGCTGTTCGGCGCCGCCGGCCTGACCGCGACAGCACGCGCCGCCACAGGTACCTCGGCGCCGGTGGGTGAGCCGGTCGGTGATCAGTACTTCCTCAAGATCGAGGGCATCACCGGCGACGTGACCACGAAGGGCCTCGAAGGCTTCATCGGCCTCGACGACTTCAGCGTCGGTGCCTCGCACACGGCCAGCAACGGCGCCGCCTCGGGCAAGGCGAAAGAGGTGCAGGTGCACTTCGACGCGCCGTCCAGCATTGCCTCGCCGCTGCTGATGCTGAACGTCGTGAACGGCAAGCCGATCAAGACCGGTGCTGTCTACGTCACCGACGCCAACAACAACATCTTCATCAAGATGGACCTCGTCGACGTTCTGGTGAGCTCCTACGAGATCATCGCCGTCGACCAGGCGCGTCCTGAGGACAAGGGCACGCTGTCCTTCGGTGCGATCAAGTTCGCTTTCTATCACCAGAACGCCGACGGACTCCCCAGCTCGCCGGTCAAGATGGCCTGGGACTTCCGGTCGAACAAGGCCTGAGTGTCACACCAGGTCGCGCACGAAGCCGCCGAGCTGGGTCAGATTGCGGCACTCGACCATGGGCACGATCCGCCCGACGTCCTCAGCCACCGAATCGCCGGTGTCCCAGACGCTGCGCCGTTCGGGGTTGAGCCAGTACGCACGACGTGCCCGCTCGGCCATCCGCCGCAACGCCGGTAAGCCCGGATCGCCGTAGTTCGACCGCGCGTCGCCGAGCACCAACAATGAACTGCGCGGGCTGATCGCGTCGGAATACCGTTCGTTGAACAACTCGAAGGCGCGCCCGTAGTCGGTGCGTCCGTACCAGCCCCGCACGCTCGCCTCGGCGGCCAGCCGGGTCACCGACTCGACGACATCGGCACCGGGACGGAAGAAGTCGGTCACCTCGTCCAGATCGTCGATGAAGGCGAACACGCGCACTCGGGCGAATTGCTGCCGCAGCGCGTAGACGAGCAGCAGCGTGAAGTGCGCGAACGAGGTCACCGACTCGCTGACATCGCACACGATCACGAGGTCGGTCTTGTGTGGACGGCGAGGGCGGTGCACCGTGTCGATCGGGATCCCCCCGGTCGACAGCGAGGCGCGAATTGTGCGGCGGAAGTCGAGTGGCCCGCGCCGGCCGTGCCGCTGCTCGCTGGCCAACCGGGCCGCGAGTCGCCGGGCCAGCGGTTCGATCTCACGCCGGATCGCGGCGAGGTCGGCGCGGGTCGCGCTGAGCAGATCGATCCGCTCGAGGCTGGGCTTCACCGCAGTCTTCGCGATCTTCTGTGCGCCGGACTCCTGCGCCAGGCGGCGCTGCACCTCGGTGTCGAGCATGCGGCGGAACGTCGCGATGCGTTGGGTGAACGTGGTGCGCGCTGCGCGCTCGGCCAGACCACCTACCTCCTGCCCGAACAACGCTTGTTCGAGCAGGCCGGCCAGCAAGGTCTGCGGCGAGATCCGGGTCTGCGCGGCGTAGCTCGACCACGACTGCGTACCGGGCAGCCGGCCGGCCACCCCGCCGAACGCTGCCACCCCGCTGCGTGCCAACCGGACGAGCGCGCCGTCATCGCCCGCGGCCAGCGCAGCACTCAACTCGGCTCGGAACCGCACGAGCTCTGGATCGTCACGGCGGAAGTTCGCGGTCGCGCGTTCGGGATCAGCACTCGGTTCGGGCGGCTCCGTCCCGCTCGTTGCCGGGAAGAACAGATCGAACACCGTGTCGAACGCCGGACGGTGCGTGTGCCGCTTCACCAGCGCGGCCGCGTAGGCCGCGCGCAACTGCTCGCGGTCGAGCAGTTCGACGACGCCGAGTGCGGCGACCGCGTCGAGGTCCTCGGCGACAGACACGCTGAGGCCCGCATCGCGTAACGCCGTGATGAACGAGACGTGCCGATCGAACAGAGTCATTCGCGTCCGCGCTGTGCTCGGACCCGCACGCTGTGCCTTTGATTCGCTCGCCAAGGCTCGCTCATTGATTGACGGCGGGCAGGTCGAGTTCCTTGATCGCCCGCGTGTGATCGGCGACGTGCTTGAGCACCACACCCAGCGTCGACGCGAGCGCGGTGTTGTCGAGCTCATCGATGCCGAGCACGAGCAGAGTGCGCGCCCAGTCGATCGACTCGGCAAGCGAAGGCGACTTGCGCAGTTCCAGTTCACGCAAGGTCGCGGCAGCGCGCGACACCTGCTCGGCGAGGCTGCGCTCCAGCCGGGGCACCCGCTCGAGCAGGATGTCGCGTTCGCGTTCCTGCGACGGGTAATCGAGGTAGAGGTACAGGCACCGCCGCTTGAGCGCTTCGGACAGCTCGCGGTTCGCGTTCGAGGTCAGCACGACGAAGGGCCGGCGGGTGGCCTCGATCGTCCCCATCTCAGGGATCGTCACCTGGAAGTCCGACAGCACCTCGAGCAGCAATGCCTCGACCTCGACATCGGTCTTGTCGATCTCGTCGACGAGCAGAACAGTCGGATCACTGCGCCTGATCGCGCTCAGCAGCGGGCGGGTGAGCAGGAACTCTTCGGTGAAGATGTCGTCGAGCGTCTGCTCCCAGGCCTGATCGACCGGCGCCGCCTGGATGCGCAGCAGCTGCTTCTTGTAGTTCCATTCGTAGAGCGCACGCGACTCGTCCAAGCCCTCGTAACACTGCAATCGGACGAGGTCGGATCCCGTGCACGCGGCGACGGCCTTGGCCAGCTCGGTCTTGCCCACCCCGGCCGGGCCCTCGACGAGCAGCGCCCGCTCGAGTGACGCGGCGAGGAACACGGTCGTGGCCGTGGCCGCGTCGGCGAGATAACCGACGCCGGCGAGCCGCTCGCGCGCGTCGGCAGGTGAGCTGAACATGTCCCGACGATGGCACACCCGCTCCGGCCGCACCCACTGCACCTAGCCCGATTGGTTCAATTTGGACAGTTTGTGGGGATAGCCTTCTCCGTGACTCGTATCCGGACGCTGCTGCTCTGCCTGCTCCTCACGGCCCCATTGGGCGTGATCGCGATCGTGACACCGCCGGCCTCGGCGACCGCCCGTACCGGCGCGGCGCCGGGCGGTCCGGGCGCCAAAGCGCCCTACTTCGGCTCGGACAAGGCGGGCTTCGGCACGGCGGAGAGCCTGCACAGCCACGTCTGGTTCACCCTTGAACCCGGCGGCGGGACCGGCGAGGTGTACTTCCCGACCATCGACACGCCGGCGGCGCGCAGCCTCGGTTTCGTCGTTACCGACCCCGCCGGCAACGCGGTTCAGGTCGCCGACGTGGGCAGCCACCACACCCGGCTGATCCATCGCCGCAGCCTCACCTATCGCCAGACCGACACCGGGCCGAACAAGGCCTGGCGGCTGGTCACCACCTACGTCACGGACGCGTCGCGATCCGCGCTGCGCGTGCACCTGCACTTCGCGTCGCGCAGCGGCAAGGCATATCGCCTCTTCGTCCTCTACGAGCCGACGTTGTCGAACACGCCGGCCAACGACAGTGGGCACACGCACGGCACGACTCTGGTTGCGAGTGACAAGCGTGCGGCAAGCGCGCTGACCAGCACTCCGGCGTTCACCGCGACGTCCAACGGTTATCGCGGCACGAGCGACGGATGGACCGATCTCAGCAGCAACGGCCGGATGAACTGGCACTACCGCAGCGCCACCAGCGGCAACGTGGTGCAGACCGGCCGCACCGCGCTGACCGGCCGCACCGGCCACCAGGACGCCACCCTGACTGTCGGCTACGCAAAGACCGCTGTCCGCGCGCTGAAGGTGAGCCACAAGTCGGCCGCGGAAAGCTTCGCGCACACAGCGCACAACTATGCAAACAGCTGGCGCACCTACCTCACTGGGAAGAATCCGCCGTCGAGCGTGCGCACCAGCAAGGAGCGCGACGAGTACCTCGTCTCGGAGATGGTGCTGGCCGCGAGCGAGGACAAGACCGATCGCGGCGCATACGTCGCCTCGCCGACTATGCCGTGGGCGTGGGGCGCGCAAAAGCCCACCGGCCCGTATCACCTGGTCTGGTCACGCGACCTGTACGAGATCGCGACCGCGCTCAATGCCGACGGCGACCGTCCCGGCGCGCAACGCGCCCTGACGTTCCTGTTCACCCACCAGCAGAAGGCCGACGGCTCGTTCCCGCAGAACTCCACGGTTACCGGGAAACCGTTCTGGACCGGCTTGCAGCTGGACGAGGTGGCCGACCCCATCGTGCTCGCCTACCAGCTGCACCGCTTCGGCCACGGGCTGTACAAGCACCATGTGAAGCCGGCCGCCGACTTCCTGATCGGCTTCAAGCAGGACGGCAACGCCGCGCCGTGGACGCCGCAGGAGCGCTGGGAGAACCAGGACGGCTACTCGCCGGCCACGATTGCGAGTGAGATCGCCGGGTTGGTGTGTGCGGCAAAGATCGCTCGCGTCAACGGCGACACCGCCTCGTCGCACCGCTACTTGGCAACAGCTGACGACTGGCGTGCGCATGTGAAGGCGTGGACGGTCACCACGAACGGGCCGTACTCCAGCAAGCCCTACTTCCTGCGGCTGACCAAGGACGGCAATCCGAACGCCGGCACGACGTACTCGATCGGCGACAGCGGTCCGAGCAAGGCAGATCAGCGCACGGTCGTCGACCCGAGCTTCCTCGAACTAGTGCGGCTCGGCATCTTCCCGGCCGGCGACCCGGACATCCGCAACACGCTCAAGGTGGTCGACAAGCAGCTGTCGTATCACACCGCGCGGGGCACGTTCTGGCACCGGGCGTCCTTCGACGGCTACGGCGAGACCGACACCGGCCAGCCGTGGATCTTGGGTAGCGACCCGGACAGTTTCGTCACCCACGGACGGGGCTGGCCATTGCTCAACGGCGAGCGCGGCGAGTACGACATCGCCGCGGGCAAGCTGGTCGCCGCACGGGCACAGCTCGCGACCATGGCCAGCACGGCTAACTCAGGCTTGTTGCTGCCCGAGCAGGTGTGGGACAAGCACGCGCCAGGTGGGCAACCGGGCTTCCAGCCGGGAACGCCGACGCTGTCGGCCACTCCGCTGGCGTGGACTCATGCCCAGTACATCCGGCTGGCCAACGACATCGCGGCAAAGTCGGTGAGCGAGCAGCCGCGAGTGGTGGCGCAGCGCTACCTCTCGAAGTGAGCCACGAACCGGCGCTGCCCGCGCGTCTCGACGGCGCGCGGGTGGTAGTTGCGGCGCACGAAGTCGACCGCATCGGCTGACGGCACGCCGTCGAGGACCGCGACGCAGGCGAGCGCGGTGCCGGTGCGGCCGCGCCCACCGAGGCAGGCCACCTCGACCCGTTCGGCCGCACAGCGCTGCCAGGCTTCCCGCAGTGCAGCGCGAGCGTCATCGCGATCGGCCGGCAGCCGGAAGTCGGGCCAGCGCACCCAGCGCTCGTCCCACGCGACCGGCGGTCGCCGGTCGCGGAGCAGGAAGACGGAGAACTCGGGCAGCGCTCCGATTGGCAGGCCGTGCCCGACGCCGCGTCCGCGAATCAGCCGTTCGGACGGCAGCCGCAGCACGCCCTCGGCGGTCTCGTCCCACTGCCCCACGCACCAACCATAGGATCGGGCCGTGACCTCGCGGGCCAGCATCGTCGTCACCGGGACCGAAGTGCTCACCGGACGGGTCAGTGATCGCAACGGGCCGTGGCTGGCCGAGCAACTGCGTCTGGCCGGGGTCGACATCGCGCAGGTCGTCGTCGTGGGCGATCGTCCCGACGACCTGTTCGAGTCGTTGCGCTACCTGGCCGGGACGGGCGTCGACCTGCTCATCACGTCCGGGGGCCTCGGCCCGACCGCCGACGACCTGACCGCTGATGTCGTCGCGCGGTTCCAGGGCCGCTCACCGGTGCTCGACGTCGAGTTGGAGCAGCGGATCGCCGCGATCATCGCGCGGCTCAGCGTGGGTCGCGGTTGGCGCACCGATCCGGCGGCCACGGCCGCGGCGACGCGCAAGCAGGCCATGGTGCCTATCGGCGCGCGCGTGCTCGCGCCGATAGGGACCGCACCTGGCCTGGTCGTGCCGGTGGCCGGGGGGCGCAGCGGGCCGCCCGTGCTCGTGCTGCCCGGACCGCCGCGCGAGGTGCACCATATGTGGCCCGTTGCGATGGCCGACCCGATCGTGCAGGCCGCACTGGCCGGACGGACCGAGTTACGACAGCGCACGATCCGGCTGTGGGGCACGCCGGAGTCCGAGCTCGCCGCGACCCTGCGCGACCACGAGTCGGCACTTTCCGGGCTGGAGATCACCACCTGCTTGCGCGGCGGCGAGCTCGAGATCGTCACGCGCTTCCGACCGGAGGCGCAGCAGGCCTACGACGAACTCGACGCGGTGCTGCGTTCGGCCTATCCGGACACGCTGTTCTCCGCCGACGGCCGCACGATCGACGAGATCGTGGCCGATGCGCTGCTCGCGCAAGGGCGCACGATTGTGACGGCGGAGTCATGCACCGCCGGACTGCTGGGTGCGCGACTCACCGATCGTCCCGGCTCGTCGGCCTATGTGCTCGGTGGGCTGATCGCGTACTCCAACGAGGTGAAGCAGAACGTGCTGGGTGTACCGGCTGAGGTCATCGATCGGCTGGGCGCGGTGAGCGCTGAGGTTGCCGTCGCGATGGCGAGCGGGGTGCGCACGTGGCTCGGAGCGGACATCGGGGTGGGGATCACCGGCGTGGCCGGCCCCGGTGGTGGCACCGCGACCAAACCGGTCGGGCTGGTGCATTTATGTGCCTCGGACAGCGCCCGCGCTGTCGCGCGCGAGGTGCACATTCCCGGCTCGCGCGCCGATGTGCGCACCCGATCGGTGACGATCGCGATGCACATGGTCCGCGAACTCCTGTTGGCCTAATCGGCCCACTTTGCCCCGCGTGAGCACGCTGCGCGCCGCCGCCAGCGTGGGTAAGCGGGGCAAAGATCGGCTACTCGCGATCTGTCCGGACTCGGCGGCGGCATCATCCGCGAGACGCTGCTAGAGCACAGCCCGCCGGGCGCGTCACCATCGGCGGGGTCCCTCGCGGCAGTGAAGTGAAAGAGTGAGCACATGCCACTCGATGTTGCCGCTGTTCGCTCGCACTTCCCCGCGCTGGCCGAAGGCGTCGCCCATTTCGACGGGCCGGGCGGGTCGCAGACGCCCGATGTCGTCGGCGACGCGGTGCGCGCAACGCTGCTGTCCGGGATCGCGAACCGCGGCACCGTCACGGCAGCGGAGCGGACGGCCGAGGCTGCCGTGACCGGCGCCCGCGCGGCGATGGCTGACCTGCTCGACGCCGACGCCGGCGGGATCGTGTTCGGCCGCAGCATGACCGACCTGACCTTCGACTTCGCGCGCACGCTCGCCAAGGGATGGGCGCTCGAGGACGAGGTCGTCGTCAGCCGGCTCGACCATGACGCGAACGTGCGGCCGTGGGTCATCGCCGCCGAGGCGGTCGGCGCCGTGGTGCGGTGGATCGACTTCGATCCCGAGACGGCCGAGCTCAGCCCGGAGCACGTGGCCGCACAGCTGTCCGACCGCACCCGACTGGTCGCGCTCACCGGCGCGTCCAACCTGCTGGGCACCCGTCCCGACCTGGCGGCGATCAGTCCGCTGGTACATGACGCCGGCGCGCTGCTGTACGTCGACGGAGTACACCTCACCGCGCACGCTGCCATCGACGTGGCCGCACTGGGTGCCGACTTCTTCGCCTGCTCGCCGTACAAGTTCTTCGGGCCGCACTGCGGAGTAGTTGCCGGACGCGTCGACGTGCTCGAGCAACTGCGCCCGGACAAGCTGCTCCCGTCGACCGACGCCGTGCCGGAGCGGTTCGAGCTCGGCACGCTGCCCTACGAACTGATGGCGGGCACCACGGCCGCGGTGGACTTCATCGCGGGAATCTCAAGCGCCCAGGACGGTGCCCGCAGGAGCCGAATCGTCGCGTCGATGGCGTTGCTCGAGGAGCACGAGGACGCCCTGCGCGAGCGTATCGAGGCGCGCCTCGGCGACCTCGGCGAGGTCACCCTGCACTCGCGCGCCCGGCGCCGCACGCCCACCCTGCTGCTCACCTTCGCCGACCACGATCCGGCCGACGCCTACCGGTTCCTGGCCGATCAGGGCGTCAACGCGCCGGCCGGGTCGTTCTATGCCTACGAACCGGCTCGCCGCCTCGGCTTGGGCGACACGGGCGGTCTGCGGGTCGGTCTCGCCCCGTACACCGATGAATCGGACGTCGACCGGCTGCTCGATGGACTCGCGAAGTTTCTCAGCTGACCGCAGGGTGATGTCCTGCCGTTCGCTGCTGGTGGCGAAACGATCCGCTGAAGTTGTCGAAATATTGCCCTAATGCACGTTGTGTCCGGCGCAGCCGCGAGAGATCATTTCCGCGCAACGTCGAAACGATGGGCTGTGCCGATGCGACCAAATGGCCCGTGGCGGGTGCGCGCAGCCGCCAGAGCACGGCACGCGCATGTCACCGCATGGGCGCGTTTTCCGGGCTGGTCCACCGTCGCTGCCGCGGCCGCAGTGCCGGCTGTCGTCCTCGTCGCGTATGCGTCCCCGCTGCTGCACGGCACCGTCACGCGCCAGCCGTCGGCGGTGGTACCGGTCGCTGTCGCACAGCTCGCGCACCACGATTACCCGATCGCGACCGCCGCCAGCAGTGCCCCGGTAACCGCGATAAAGCCCGTCGTGGTGCTGGCAACCTCAACCGCGGCGGTCAGTGCGACGCCGGGTCAGGTCGCCATGGTGGCCGCGGTGTCGCCGCTGGCCGCAGACGGCATACCGCGAACCGCGCTCGATGCGTATGAGAACGCGGCGCGGCGAGCGAACGCGCGATACGCAGGCTGCGTCATCCCGTGGCCGCTGCTCGCCGGGATCGGACGGGTCGAGTCCGATCACGGCCGTTACGGCGGCGCGGTGCTGTATTCCGACGGCACGTCGAGCCGGAAGATCCTGGGCATCCCGCTCGACGGCACCCGCTCCGCGCTGATCCCGGACACCGACCACGGCCGCCTGGACGGCGACACCACCTACGACCGCGCCGTAGGGCCGATGCAATTCATCCCGTCGACCTGGGCGTCGTATCGGGCCGACGGCAATGCGGACGGTCGCACCGACCCGTTCAACATCTTTGACGCCGCAGCAGCCGCCGCCGACTACTTGTGCGTGGCCGGTGGCGATCTCGGCACCGAGCGCGGCCAGGAACGCGCGGTGCTCGCCTACAACCACTCCAGCGCGTACCTCGCCGAGGTGCTCGGACTGGAGCGGACGTACGCGGCCGGGGTCGGTCTGATCGTGCCGGTCGGGCCAACCGCTCCCAAGCCGCCGAAGCTGACCACGCGAGTGCCACCGGTAGATCCCGGACCGCCGCTGGGCAGCCACCCGACGCACCGGCCGTCGAAGTCGCCCTCGTCGAATTCGTCGGCCTCCACCACCGCGGCGCCGACCTCGACACGTCCGTCGTCGTCAGCGCAGCCTTCGTCGCCACCGGTTTCGAGCAGCGCGTCGTCGTCATGCCCGACCAGTGCGCCGGCGAGCCCAACCGACTCGCCAACGGCCGGACGCACCGGCGGACCTGCGTTCTCGTCATCGTCGCAATCATCGCCGGCCGACCCGCCCGCCTCCGATGCGACAAGCTCGCCGTCCGACGCTACGATCTCGAACTCCGCATCGGACTCGGCAGCTGAGTCCGGCAGCGACACGTCGTCCGAATCAGCGAGTGCCACCCCGAGTTGCTAGCCCTCAGATCGTGGTCCATGTCCGAGACAGGCTGGTCGCCGGCCCGCTCGCGCCAGTCCCGGTGATCACCCGGTGAGCGGCTACTGGATATCGGTGGCGATCGGCGCCGCTGCGTGCGCGGCGTTGTGCGTCGCAGCGCGCCGACGTCCCGGCCCGTGGACGCGGTGGGCCGCCCGAGCACTTTCGGTGCTGCTACTGGCCGTTGCCGTTGCCTTCATTGCCACGCCGATTCAGGACGGCACGTGGACGGCGCGCAGCTCGTTGCCGCTCGACCTGTGCGACGTCGCGGTGTTCATCGCGGCGCTCGCATGCTGGACGGCGCGGTGGCAACTGCCGTTCGAGCTCACGTATTTCTGGGGGCTGGCCGGCACGCTGCAGGCCGTGAGCACTCCTGATCTGTCCGCGCGCTTTCCACGACTCGCGTTCTTCGAGTTCGTCCTCGGTCACCTGGCCATCGTGATCGCGGCGATCTACCTCGTTCTCGGTCTCGGCCGGCGGCCGCGGCCAGGCGCGGTACCGCGAGTCTTTGCCATTACGGCCGGCTATACCGCGCTCGTGGGTGTGGCCGACTGGCGCTTCGCCGCGAACTACATGTTCCTGCGCGCGACACCGGCACACACTTCGTTGCTGTCGGTGCTTGGACCGTGGCCGTGGTATCTCGTCAGTGCCGCCCTGCTCGCAATCGTCCTGCTGCTTGTCCTCGACGCACCCTTCCGCCGCGGACGCCACTGACCAGTGCGCATAATGCGGATGGAGGCTCCGGTACGTCCCTCGGGTGCCGTCAGTGAAGGCGAGGCAGCGTGAGCATTCTCGGCACCCGGGTCTTGAGGACCGAGGACCCGAAGTTTCTGACCACCGGTGGCGTCTACACCGAAGACGTCGTCGACGAACAGCTCACCGGCGCGGTGCACGTCTTCTTCGCGCGGTCACCGATCGCGCATGCCCGCATCGTCGGGATCGATACCGAGGCCGTCCGCGACGCACCGGGATTCGTCGCGGTCTACACCGCAGCTGATCTAGCTGATCTCGACGTGATCAAACCGATGATGCCGAACATGAACGCGGCGATGGTGCAGTCGCTGCTCGCTTGCGACGTGGTGCGATTCGTCGGCGATCCGGTGGCGATCGTCGTCACCGAACACGCCTACCAGGGCGAGGACGCTGTCGAGCTGATCGATGTCGAGTACGACCCGCTGCCGGTCGTGGCCGACATGCAATCAGCGGCTCGCGAGGAAATCATCCTGTTTCCAGACGCGGGGACGAACGTCGTCGCCCGCTACGGCTCGGCCGAACTTGACCCCGACCTGTTCGAGGGATGCGACGTCGTCGTCACGCAAACCGTCGCCAACCAGCGCGTTGCACCCGCGCCGATGGAGATGCGCGCCGCCGCTGCGGTGTGGGGCGAGGACGGCAGGCTGACCACCTGGTTCCCGAACCAGGGCGCACAGGGCGCGCTGCGCGCTGTCGCCGGGCTGCTCGGCATCGAGCCCGCACAGGTCCGGGTGATCACGCCCGATGTCGGCGGGGCCTTCGGCGCGAAATTCGGCGCCGACCCCGAGCAC